>JBEKNT010000488.1:0-4873 GCA_049522565.1 Acetobacteraceae bacterium | reverse complement strand
CGCCTCGAAGGCATACGCCAGTCCCCCCTGGGATCGTTCTTTGTTCGTGCAGGAGACGCTAGCGAGCCACCGGCCAACTTGCAATAGGGTGGTACGCGGGATCGATTCGCGCTGCCGTGCCTGGCATCCCCATCACGCCCACAACCGGCGTGCGGTCGGGGCGGCGCGTCGATGGTTCAGCGCTCAGGGCTCGGGTGCATCTCGTCCGGCGGGCCCACCGGCACCCTGTCCCGGGCAACGAAACCGTTGGGCGCTTACTCGTCAACGAGCGCGGACAGCTTGGTAGCGGCGTGTTCGATGGTGCTGAGGTTACCTGCTGCGTCGTGGATTACCACGGGTTGGCTATCGATCGTTGCCGGGTTCAGGGGGACTGCTTCGGAGACGCAGGCGGCTGTAGCCGCTGGCGGCCCCGCTATCGGCGCTTTGGGTGAGGAGCGGACCTTCGTCATGAGCGGCGACAGCGTTCCCGGAGGGATTGCACAGCCCGACATGGGTCGCCGAAAGCGAGGTTCTGCCTCATTTCCGTGATCTGACATAGGGACAGGCCTGCTGCAATGACAGGTTGAGGCTCAGCAGGTTCACCGGGGCTTCGTCGAAAACACCAAGACCGCGCGCGCACATCACCCGCCCGTTGGGCAGGTCGGTGCCGGACATGCGCGTCTCGGCGGCCTTTCGCCTGCGCAAGCGACAGATCGGCGCGCTCGTTGAGGCTCGGAACTGGCCCTATTTCTTGGGAAAGGCTTGCTCCAGTGCAAGATTGAGTTGCAGAACGTTGACGCGCGGCTCGCCGAAGATCCCCAGGGTGCGATAAGCCGTGTACTGCTTAACGAGACCCGCAACCTGTTCCGGCGGCACACCACGGGCTTTGGCGACGCGTTGTACCTGAAGCGACGCATTCGCCGGCGTAATGTCGGGATCGAGGCCCGAGCCCGATGTCGTAAGCATGTCGGCAGGCAGCGTCTTGCCGGCCAGTTCCGGCTGCGCCTGATCGAGGGCATGGCGGTCGGCGGTCAAGCGGTCCTGCAGGGCCTTGCTCGTGGGGCCCAGATTGGAGGCCGTCGTGTTGGCAGCATTGTACGGGGCTGCCTTGGTGGAGTCGCTCAAATCCATCGTCGCTGACGGACGGCCATGGAACCACTGCGGGCCGTCCCATTTCTGGCCGATCAGACGGGAGCCGATGATGGTGCCATCGGCACTCTTTTCAAGGCTGCCATTGGCCTGCGTGGGCATCAGCATCTGGCCAATCCCCGTGACGACAAAGGGATAGACGAAGCCCAGGAGCACGAATGTCACCAGGGAAGCACGCACCGGGCCGCTGACATAGCTGAACATGTCAAGCTCCTTTCAAAACAGCGGTGCAATCGCGAGATCGATCAGCTTGATGCCGATGAACGGTGCGACCAGGCCGCCGGCGCCGTAAATCCATAGGTTGCGCGAGAACAGGTTTGCCGCGGTTTCGACGCGGAACCGCACGCCGCGCAGTGCCAACGGGATCAGCGCCGGAATGATCAGCGCGTTGAAGATCAACGCCGACAGGACGGCGCTCTGCGGGGTTGCCAATCCCATGACGTTCAGCGCGACCAGACCGGGAAGCGCGATCATGAACATCGCCGGGATGATGGCGAAATATTTTGCCACGTCGTTGGCGATGGAGAATGTCGTCAGCGCCCCTCGCGTGATCAGCATCTGCTTCCCGATCGCGACGAGGTCGAGGAGTTTCGTCGGATCGGAGTCGAGGTCGACCAGATTGGCCGCCTCCTTGGCCGCCATTGTTCCCGAATGCATGGCGAGACCCACGTCCGCCTGCGCCAGGCTTGGTGCATCATTGGTACCGTCCCCGGTCATCGCGACCAGCCGCCCCTTGCTTTGCTCCCGGAGCACCAACCGAAGTTTCTCCTCGGGCTCCATTTCCGCAACAAAATCGTCGACCCCCGCCTCGGCCGCGATGGTGCGGGCGGTAATCGGATTGTCGCCGGTGACCATGATGGTGCGAATGGCCATCTTGCGCAGTTGCTGCATGCGCTCGCGAATGCCCGGCTTCAAGGTATCGGCGAGAACCACGATGCCAAGAATGTCGCCATTGACACTGATGGCGAGCGGCGATGCTCCCATCCCCGAGACGCGATCGGCGATTGTCTGAAGATCCGAGGGTGCCGGCCGATGAAACTGCTCGGCCGCATGCCGGACGACAGCACTCACCGCGCCTTTGCGAATGATCCTGCCGTCCGGCAGGTCGATGCCGCTCATGCGGGTTTGCGCGGAGAAGTCCAATCCTTTCGCCTGGTCGAGACCGGGCACAAGCTGGGCGCCACGTGTCAGACCGCACGAAATGACGGACCTACCTTCCGGAGTCGTATCGAAGTAGGACGCGAGGAATGCGGCCTGAACCAGGTCGTTCTCCGGGCAGCCGGACACCGCGACGAAGTCACTTGCCTGGCGGTCCCCCAGGGTGATTGTTCCGGTCTTGTCGAGAATCAGCGTCTGCACATCGCCGGCCGCTTCGACCGCCTTGCCCGACATGGCCAGCACGTTGAACTGCACCGTCCGGTCGATCGCGGCAATGCCAATCGCGGACAGCAGCGCGCCGATGGTCGTGGGAATCAGCGCGACCAGCAGCGCCACCAGATCGGCGACATTGATCTGTGCCTGGAGATATGCAGCCACCGGCGCCATCGCCGCGACGACGATGACAAAGATCAGCGTCAGGACCGAAAGTACCACGGTAAGAGCGATTTCATTCGGGGTTTTCTGCCGCTTGGCCCCCTCGACAAGGCGGATCATGCGATCGAGGAACGTGTCTCCAGGATTGGTGGTGACCCGGATGAGCAGCCAGTCGGAGACGACGGTCGTTCCGGCGGTCACGGACGAGAACATGTCGGTTCCCGGTTCCTTCAGCACCGGCGCGGACTCGCCCGTGATGGCGGATTCGTTGACGTAGGCGGTGCCCTCGATGACCTCGCCGTCGGCCGGCATGACATTGTCCTTCTCCACCCGGACAATGTCATCCTTGCGCAGGTCGATTGCCTGGACGGTCTCCTTGCGCCCATCCTCGAGCACGCGGATGGCGGTCAGGTCGGACCTTGTCTGTCGCAGCGCGGCGGCCTTCGCCTTGCCGCGACCCTCGGCGAGGGCCTCCGCATAGTTGGCGAACCAGACCGTCACGACGAGGATGATCGTCACGATGCCGTTGTAACCACGCGAGGCACCCGAGGGTCCGAACAGGTTCGGTTCGAACGTCAGCGCGAGGGTCACCAGCGCCCCGACCCATACGACGAACATCACCGGATTGCCGATCTGTACGCGCGGGTCGAACTTGATGAGCGAATCCTTGAAGGCCCGCCAGAACAGCCCGGCGGTATAGGCGCCTTTCGGTCGCACGCCGCGGAACTCGGTGGCGGGCGGCGTGCTGTCCACGATAGTTTGTTCGTTAGGTGCCACGAGATTTCTCCAGCAACGACCGCGGATCGAGTGTGACGGCTAAAAGCTAAGTCCGTGCATCATGGCGAAGTACTCGGCGATCGGTCCCAGGACGAGAGCGGGAAAGAAGGTCAGCGCGCCCACGATCAGAATCGTCATGAACCAGAATACGCCGAACGTGACAGTGTCGGTCCGCAGCGTCGCGGTTGTTGCCGGCGTGGTCGGCTTGCGCGCGACTGAACCGGCAACCGCCATCAGGAAGATGATGGCGGGATAGCGTCCGATGAAGATGACGGCGGCGATCGCCAGGTTGAACCAGGGCGTATTGGAATTGAGGCCGGCAAAGGCCGAGCCATTGTCCGCTGCTCCGGAGGTGAAGGCATAGAGGACCTCGGAATAGCCGTGGATGCCGTTGTTGCCGAGCGAGGACAGGGCGTAGGGCGCCAGCATCGACCAGCCGGTTATCGGGAGAATGACCAGCGGATGGATGAGCAAGGCAAGTGAGACGAGGACGATCTCGGGCTTCTCAATTTTCTTGCCGAGAAACTCGGGCGTGCGTCCGACCATCAGCCCCGCGACAAAGACGGCGATGATGCCGTAGATCAAGGCGTTAAGGAAACCAACGCCTTTCCCGCCAAACACGCATTGCAGCATCATGCCGCCAAACATCGAGATACCGGGCAGCGGTGTGTAGCTGTCATGCGCGGAGTCGACAGCGCCCGTCGTGAAGGCCGTCGTGATCTCCGCGAACAGTGCGCTGCCGGCGATGCCGAAGCGAACCTCCTTGCCCTCCATGTTGCCGCCCGGCTGATCCATGGTCGCAGTGTTCTCGATCCCGGCCTGCGCCAGCACCGGCGTACCGCGTTGCTCGGGCAGCACGCAGAGCAGCAGAAATAGCAACAACAGCGCGCCCATGATGCCGTAGAGCACCCAGCCTTGGCGCCGGTTGCCGATCATCTCGCCGAAGGTCACGACGATCGAAGCCGGCAGGAGGGCCATCAGAACGATGAGGATGATGTTCGTAAAGGGCGTTGGATTCTGGAACGGATGCGCGGCGTTGACGTTGTAGAAGCCGCCACCATTCGTGCCGACGAGCTCGATGGTGCCTTGCGAGGCGACAGGACCCACGACAATCGTCTGATCGGCCCCTTGCAGTGTATGCGCGGTCACGCTCGCATCCAGGGTCTGCACCGCGCCCTGCCAGATCATCACCAGAGCGATGACGAAGCAGATCGGCAACACGACACGGGTCAGGAAGCGGATCAGGTCCCGGTAGAAGTTGCCAAGATCGGCACCGCCGTTGGTAACCGTGAAGGCGCGAATCCACGCCATCGCCACCACGAAGCCCGTCGCGGCCGAGGTGAACATCGGGAACGTGATGGCGCCCATCTGGCTGAAGTTCGACAGCGTCGTCTCACCGCCGTAGCTCTGCCAGTTGGTGTTGGTGATGAAGCTG
>JBEKNT010000487.1:0-4898 GCA_049522565.1 Acetobacteraceae bacterium | reverse complement strand
GCCGTAGCTGTAATACGCGGCGCAGGCGCCCTCGCTGGAAACCATCAGCGAGCCGAGCGGCGTCTCCGGCGTGCAGGCGGTGCCGAACACCTTGCACTGATGCGGCTTGATGACGCCCTTCAGCACCTCGCCACACTGGCAGGAGCGCGGATCGGCGATGCTGACGTTCGGCACGCCGAATTTTCGTTCCGCATCGAACGCGGCGTACTCGGCGCGGACGCGCACGCCGGAATGGTCGATCGACCCCAGGCCGCGCCACTCGAAGAATTCCCGCAGCTCGAACACCTCGGCAATCGCCGCCAGCGCGCGGCGGTTGCCATCCCGCGGGACCACGCGGCCGTACTGGTTCTCTACCTCGCAGCGTCCTTCGGCGAGCTGCTTGAGCACCATCCAGGTCGATTGCAGCAGGTCGAGCGGTTCGAAACCGGCGATGGTTATCGGTTTCCGGTAGTGCCGGGCGATGAAGTCGTATGGCCGCGTGCCGATCACCATGCTGACATGGCCCGGCCCGACGAACCCGTCCAGCCGCAGATCGGGCGAGTCGAGAATCGCCTTGATCGTCGGGATGATGGTGATGTGGTTGCAGAACAGCGAGAAGTTGCGCACCCCCCGGGCGCGCGCCTGGATCAATGTCATCGCCGTGCTCGGCATCGTGGTCTCGAAGCCGAGGCCGAAGAAGATCACCTCCCGCTTGGGGTTCGTATGGGCCAGCGCCAGCGCGTCGAGCGGCGAATAGACCATGCGCACATCGGCACCCTCGGCCTTCGCCTTCAGCAGGCTCTTGCGCGAGCCGGGCACCCGCATGGCGTCGCCGAAGGTGGCGAAGATGACGTTCCCCCGTTCGGCCAGGGCCACGCAGTCATCCACGCGCCCCATCGGTAGCACGCAGACGGGACAGCCCGGGCCGTGCACGTATTCCAGCGCGTCCGGCAGCATCTGCTGGATGCCGTAGCGGAAGATCGTGTGGGTGTGGCCGCCGCACACTTCCATCACCTGCAATGGCCGCCGCCGCGCCGCCGGAATGCGCAGCAATAGCCGGCCGATGTCCTGCACCAGCGCGCGCGCCTTGTCGGGGTCGCGGAACTCGTCGACGTATTTCATGCCGGGTGCTCCATCGCCCCGCCACGATCCTCGGCGAGCAAGGTGTGCACCAGGTCCCACAGGATGTGGTAGATCGCCATATGGGTCTCCTGGATCCGGTGAATGCTGCCGCTTGGCACCACCAGGCAATGATCCAGATCAGCGCTCTGCGCCATTTTGCCGCCGTCATGGCCGGTCAGGCCGATGGTCACCATGCCGATCTCCTTTGCCTTGGCGAAGGCGGCCATGATGTTTTCCGAACTGCCGCTGGTGGAAAACCCGATCAGTCCGTCACCCCGCCGGGCCAGCGCGATAAGCGGGCGCAGAAAGATGTGGCCGATGCCGATGTCGTTGCCGACCGCGGTCACCATCGCCATGTCGCCGGCGAGGTTGACCGCCGTCAGCGCCGGCCGCCCGGCGGTGACCGGGTGCATGAACTCGACGGCGAAATGCGCGGCATCGCAACTCGAACCGCCATTGCCCATGCTGAACATGCGCCCCTGGCGGCGATAGACGCCGGCGATCGCCTCGGCCGCCGCCACCAGCGGCGCGCCGTGCGCGGCGAAGAAGCGTTGCTTGGTTGCCGCGCTGTCCTGCGCTTTCTGCTGCACCGATTCCAGCAACGCCCGGCGCATCGCTGCCGGGTCCCGCTGCGCACCATGCAGGAACGGATACAAGCCCTTCAGCGACGTGGGTTCGGACATCGTCCGCCATCTACCGGGCGGTGCGGGTTGCCGGGTCGTCGGGTTCAGGCTGCATCGCCTCCAGTTCCGCCTGCATCTCGCCCAGCTCTTGCAGCAGCTCCAAGGTGCGCGTGGCCTCAGCTTCGTCAATTTTGCTCATGGCGAAACCGACATGGACCAGCACCCATTCGCCGACACAAGCCTCGGCCGGGCGGTCATCCAGGATGAAGCTGACGTTCACCGGACGTCGTACGCCGCCGACTTCCACCATGGCCATGGCGTCCGCTGCGTCGATCACGGCGACGATCCGTCCGGGAATGCCCAGGCACATGCGCTTCAACCTCCACCAGGCGGGGAAATGTCGGTCGCAGCGCCGATCCCCCCGTTATCGCCGTGCCTGACCCGGCTATCTGCCCCCGACGGCCCGTGCGGAGATGGTCGCGTCAAGCCCGGCCATGACGGAGGGAACGCGCCAGCCAGCAGACGGGCCGCCGCCACCGCCGCCTGGCCGAGTGCCAGCCCGCCGTCATTGGCCGGCACCAGGCGATGCGTCAACACGTCCAGCCCCTGCGCCGTCAGGCGCCGCATCACCTGTTCCAGCAGCAGTTTGTTCTGGAATACCCCGCCGGATAGTGCGACGCGCCCGGTCACGCCGAGCGCCGCGACCATCCGGGACAGGGCGATCGCCAGCCCGGCATGGAAGCGCCCGGCGATCAGCGGAACCGGCGCACCGCCAGCGATATCGTCAAGCAGTGCCGCCCATAGCGGCGCCGGGTCCAGATGCAGCAGGCCGGCGCAGGACGCGTCGGAGATTGCGAACGGATAGGCGGCGCCGTCGTCATCCGCCGCAGCGGTGTCGGCTTCGGCTTCCAGCATCATCGCGGCCTGTCCCTCGTACAGGGCGCGATCGCGGCAGAGCCCGACGGCGGCGGCGACCGCGTCGAACAGCCGTCCGCAGGAACTGGACAGCGGCGTGTTGATGCCTCGGGCAATCATTCCGTCCAGCACCGCAAGCGGCTTGCCCGCCAGAAAGCGCGCGAGTTCGGTGCCCCCGTATGCGGCGGTGAAGCGCGTCCAGCCCAGCACCGCGGCGATGTGCGCATAGGCGTTGCGCCACGGCTCGCGGATCGCTTGCGCGCCACCCGGCATCGCCACCGGCTTGAGGCAGGCCAGCCGCTGAAAACCGCGGTAGTCGCCGCGCAGGAACTCGCCGCCCCAGATCGTGCCGTCATCGCCCCAACCCAGCCCGTCGAGCACGATGCCCAGCACCGGCCCGGTGTCGAGCGGTATGCCGTTTTCCGCCAGGCAGGCCGCCAGATGCGCGTGATGGTGCTGCACCGCGATGATCGGCAGCGCGTCCCGCCCGGCAAGGTCACGCCCATGTTTGGTGGACAGGTAGTCCGGGTGGCAATCGACCGCGATTGCGGCCGGGATGTGCGCGAACAGCGCGCGGTATTGTTCGATCGATCGGCGGTAGTCGGCGAAGCTGGGGGCATTCTCCAGATCGCCCATGTGGTGCGACAGCACCGCCTCGCCGTCGCGCAGGAGGGAAAACGTGCTTTTCAGCTCGCCGCCCATGGCCAGCAGCGGCGGCGCGGCGTCGAAGCCCGTCGGCAACGGTAGCGGCGCGGGCGCATAGCCGCGGGCACGCCGCAGCACGCGGACGCTGCCGCCCATCACCCGCACGACCGAATCATCCACCCGTCGGGCGATGTCGCGGTCATGCAGCAGGACGTGGTCCGCGATGCCGTGCAGTCGTGTGAGTGCCTCGTCGTTGTCGATGCATTGCGGCTCGTCGGCCAGGTTACCGCTGGTCATCACCAGAGGCCGGTCGATATCGCGCAGCAGCAGGTGGTGCAGCGGTGTGCTCGGCAGCATAAAGCCGAGCGAGGTCAGGCCGGGGGCGATGCCGGGCAGGGGGGCGACATACGTTACTCCCCCTCCCACAAGGGGAGGGGGAGTCTCTTTTTCCTCCAGCACGACAATCGGTGCGGCGACGCCGCCCAATGCCGCCGCGTCGGCGTCCGTCACCACGGCGTAGCGGCGAATCACGGCGAGGTCGCGCGCCATCAGCGCGAACGGTTTTTCTCCCCGCCGCTTCGCCTGGCGCAGCCGCGCGACGGCGGCCGCGTCGGTGGCATCGCAGGCGAGGTGGAACCCTCCGAGCGCCTTCACCGCAACGACGCCGCCCGCCAGCAGCAGCACCCGCGCGGCGTCGATCGCTTCCGTGCCCGGCTGTGCGGGTTCCAGCCAGGCGCGTGGCCCGCATGCGGCGCAGGCGATCGGCTGGGCATGGAAGCGACGGTCCGTCGGATCGCGGTACTCGGCGGCACAGGCCGTGCACATGCGGAACGTCCGCATCGTGGTCGCGGCACGGTCGTACGGAATCGCCTCGATGATCGACAGCCGCGGTCCGCACTGCGTGCAGTTGGCGAAGGGGTAGCGGTAGCGACGCGCGGTCGGGTCGAAAATCTCCGTCCGGCAGGCCGGGCACGTCGCCGCATCGGGCACCACGCCGGTGTGGACCGCGTCCGCGTGGCTCTCGACGATGCGGAAGTCGGCACAGTCCGGGGGAACCGTGGCCGGAACCCGTTCGATCGCGTCGATGCGGGCGAGGGAAGGCGGAGCGCGCCGCAGCGCGTCAACCAGTCCGGAGATATCGTCCGGAGCGCCACACAGCAGCGCAGTCACCCCGCCGCCGTCATTGCCGACCCAGCCACGCAGCCCGTAGTCATGCGCCAACCGCCAGACGGTGGGACGGAAGCCGACGCCTTGCACCAGGCCGCGTACGCGGACCAACTCGGCACACTCCTCCGGCCGGCGTGGCAGGGTGTTGCCACCGGGCATCGAGCCCGACGGCAGCGCCGGCGTCGGCTCACATGGAGGAGATCCTGCTATGGCGCGTCACATCCTTCGCATTCACCGTCATCACCCGGGCCCACCGCGAGAGCCGGCAGGCCGCTACCCGGTCTTCCTATCATCATTCTGCTTGCCGGTGTCTTAAGTTTCCGTTCGCAGTTGCTGACGCCTGGAGCATTTGCACGTTGCCGGAAGCGTCGAGGCCTCTGTCATTGTCATTGCGAGTTGACCACCGGCCGGCGGCGGCCGACCCGTCCTGAAACCGCGTCGGCCGCG
>JBEKNT010000486.1:0-4905 GCA_049522565.1 Acetobacteraceae bacterium | reverse complement strand
CTTGGCCCGTACCGCCACAGGTCCGCCGACCGGGCCGCCCGCTATCCGGGCGCACCAATTCTCTTATGCCTGAACGACCGGGGCCAAAGCATGGCCGGCCCCGCCGTACTGATTCGTGCCGACCGCAAACTCCCGTTTGTAGAGCCTCACACGGCATTCCGATCGACCGCTCTGGCTGGTCCACGCATGACGAGTGACCCGGTGCACCAGTCCCCGATGGCGGTTGCCCCGTTGCGGGCGGTCCGGACCACGATCGCGCAATTCAATCCGCAAGCAGCCGAAGCAGTGGCCATCCATCTGCTCGCCGCCGGCAACAGCCTGGACCATGTCCCGAATCGGGGGCCACCGGCGCCGGGGACAAGCATGCGTGCGTTGGTGGCGAACGACCGTTACGCCATTCGCTACCGCGTCACCCGGGACGGCACGGTCCGCATACTGCGCGTCCGTCACTGCTCGCGCCGTCCAACCAACTTCTGACGGATCGCGGCCGGAGCTGCCAGCCCGGCGCAAGCCACGCCAAGGCCGGCAGCCAATCGCCTCAGCCGCTACCTCACCGGAACCCGGCTGGCAGCCACCGCCGGCGCCGGCGCGGTCAGCACCGCATCGATCTCCTCGATCGAGCGGCCGCGCGTCTCGATGCCGATGAACCAGAAGGCGGCGGCGCCGAGCACATACCAGAACGCAAAGTAGTTGAACGCCGGGATCAGCGCGTCGAGCGTCGCCTTCGGCGCGACAAAATTCGACGATCCGGCGATCAGCGCCAGCCCGGCCGGGCCGATGAATTTTCCCAGGTTGCCGACGCCGTAGACCAGCCCCATGCCGCTGCCCCGCAGCCGCGACGGCCACAGCTCGCCCATATACGGCCCGACGATCGAGTAGTTGCCGCTACCCATGAAGCTCTGCAACAGGATCATCACGAAGAACATCGACACGCCGCCGATGAACACGCTGTGCAGATAGCCGGCGGCCGACATGAACCCCGCCGCGATCAGGCAACTCACCACGCCGGAGGCGCGGCGACCCATCGCGTCGGACATCCCCGAGCAACAAAAGCGGCCGGCCACCGCCGCCAGGCTGACCCAGATCACCAGCCCGGATGCCTGGGCCGGGGTGATCTGCAGCACCATCACGAACAGCGTCACCATCCACAGGCCGAGTGCAACGCCGCCGGTCTGCGTCAGGCCGGTCAGGCAACCGGCGACGAGACTGCGCGGATACTTGAATACTTCGGTCCAGCGCGTGTGCTCGACCTCCGGCACAACGGTCGGCAGCGGGATCGATTCGGGATCGACCTGCAATGCCCAGGCGACCGAGCGCCGTGCCTCCTCGACCCGGCCCATGCGCATCAGCCAATGCGGGGATTCCGGCACCCAGGCGCGGATGTACAGCGTTAGCAAGGCGGGCAGCAGTCCCACGGCGAACAGCCCGCGCCAGCCGATATACGGGGTCGCGTAGGCCCCGAGGAATGCTCCCAGCAGCACACCCGCCGGCAGCATCGTCGTGGTCAGACCGGTCAGCCAGCCACGCTTGCGCGTCGGGACGAATTCCTGCACCAGCGTGATGTCCACCGAGTACAGCCCGGTCACGCCGAGGCCGACAATGAAACGGCAGACGACGAGGTAGAACCACGCCCCGGTGGGGGTCAGTGCCATCGCGCCGGTGGCGAGCGAGAAGTTCAGCACGGTGAGGATCATGACCTTGCGGCGACCGATCTTGTCCGCCAGCCAGCCGTAGAACAGCGACCCGAACGGCGCGCTGATGCCGGACGCGAGCAGGATCATGCCGGACTGGCCGTAGGTCAGGTGCCAGCCGTTGACAATGAACGCCAACACAAACCCGATCAGGAAAAAGTCGAAGAAATCGAGCATGTCGCCGAGCGTCGCGGCGACGGCGATCTTCCACTGGTTTGCCGTCAGCTTCTGTTGCCGATCGAGAAGTTCGAGCATGGCGGAGCCTCCCTGTGAAGCCGCCTGCCGGCGGCGATCAATCCGCTTGGCACGTCATCGTTGCGTTATTGGCTCTATCTTTTTCAGGCGCAGAGCGGTTGTGCGGCTGGCGAACCAGCGCTCCGGGAAAGCCGCCTCCGGCACTCGGACGGCCGCATTCATCCGCCGCAACGGGAGCGTAGACCAGGCGCCAACCACCAGCAATGGGCGAGGCGTTCGTAGAGTCGGCGTGCGCCGCCGACACGTTTGCGATAAGCGGAGGTCGATGGCGTCGCGTTGTCAGCGCACAAATCCGTTGGCGTCAAAGCCATGCGGGGTGAAGGACGACCGCGTCAGTTGCCCGCCGCACCGCCCTCTGCTGTCATGGCCGCGTTAGCGTCGTCTGCCGGCGATGCCAGGCCGAAACAGAAAAACCAGCGGCACCACGGCGAACGCGGCCAGCGCCGACACCGCGAACACGTCGCCATACGCCATGATCGCCGCCTGCTTGTTCAGCGCCAGGTTGAGCAATTCCATGGCGCGGTCGTGCGCGGATCCGGCGGCATAGCCGAGGCTCCGGAGCGTCCGGCCATATCCCGCCAGCAGATCGGCATACGGTTGCTCAAGCGGCGACAGATGGCCGGCCAGATAGGCGCGATGCGCCTGCAACCGGTTGGCCGCCAGCGACGTCGCGACGGCAATCCCGATCGAGCCGGCGATGTTGCGGAACATCGAATACAACGCGGTGGCGTCGGCATTCAGCGCGCGCGGCAGCGTGGAGTAGGCGATCGTGCTGTTGGGCACGAACAGGAACCCCAACCCCACCGTCTGGAACGCACGAAACAGTGCCAGAGTCCAGAAATCGACGTCCGGAGTCAGTCGCATGGCATACAGCGAGGCACAGCCCAGGGCGAAGAAGCCGAACCCGATTACCGCGCGAGTCGAGACGTTCGGCAGTATCACGCGCCCCACCAGCGGGATCATCAGGATCATCACCGCCGCGCCGGGCGACAGCGCCAGGCCGGTGAGCAAGGCCGTGTAGCCCAGCCAACCCTGCGCCAGCAGCGGGATGACGACCATGCTGGAGTAAAGGCTCAGGCCGATGCCGAAGCACACCACGGAGGCGACGGCGAAATTGCGATCCGCCAGGGCACGCAGGTCCACCACCGGCTTGTCGGTCAGCAGCAGCCAGCATGTCGCGCCGATGATGCCCACTGCGGCGACCAGCCCGGCCAGCCGGATTGTCGGCGAGGCGAACCAGTCATAGTCCTCGCCGCGGTCCAGCATGAGTTGCAACGCGCCGAAGCCGATCGCGATCAGCGACAGGCCGATATAGTCCACGTCGATCAGCCGCGCGCGATCGGCGCGCACCCAGGGCGGGTCCTCAACAAGCTGTGCGACCGCGAGGAAGGCGAAGATACCGACCGGCACGTTGATCAGGAACACCCAGCGCCAGGACCAGGCATCGGTCAGCCAGCCGCCCAGCGTCGGCCCGAGGATCGGCGCGAAGATGATGCCCACGGCGACGACGGAGAACGCCCGCCCGCGCTGCGACGGCTCGAATGTGTCGAGGATGATGGATTGCTGGTTCGGTTGCAGTCCGCCGCCGAAGAAGCCTTGCAGCAGGCGGAACACCACCAGCTCGCCCAGGTTCGTGGCAATGCCGCACAGGAACGAGCACACGGTGAACATCGCAACGCACAGCAGGAAGTACTGCTTGCGGCCGAGCAGCCGGCCGAACCAGCCGGAGATCGGGACGACGATGCCGTTGGCGACCAGGTAGGAGGTCAAGGTCCAGGTGGCGTCGTCGTAACTCGCCGACATGCTGCCGGCGATGTGCGGCAGGCTGACATTGACGATGGTGGTGTCGAGGACCTCCATGAACGGCGCCATCGTGACCACGACAGCGATCAGCCACGGGTTGGCGCGCGGATGGAACGCGGCGTGGCTCATGAACCAATCCCGCGAGAGCGGGAGAGGCATGCCCTCGGGCGCTTGACCCGGGGGTCGCCGCGCGAAGCATGGCGGGTGAGGGGGCCGCGCACGCCATGGCGCTGTCTTGCGCGCGTGCGAGAAAGGGATAGGAGCGTTCGCGGCCCCCTCACCCGGCACTGCGCGCCGACCTCTCCCGCATCGCGGGAGAGGTTATACCGCGCGCCGCTCACTTCAGATGCACCACCGGATCGACCGAAATCCCCAGCGGCAGCGGATGCGCCGGATCGAGCCCGCTGTCGATGACGATCTTCACCGGCACGCGCTGCACGATCTTGACGAAGTTCCCCGTGGCATTCTCCGCCGGAAACGCCGAGAACCGCGAACCGGAGCCAAGCTGCACGCTGTCCACATGCCCCACCAGGTGCAGCCCGGGAAACGCATCCACGTCGATATCGACGCGCTGTCCCGGTCGCATCCGATTGAGCTGGTCCTCCTTGAAATTCGCCGTCACCCAGACCTCCGGCGTGACCAGGGCCATGACCGACTGCCCTACCTGCACGTAGTTGCCCTTGTCCACGTTGCGCTTGGTGACCCAGCCATCCTGCGGCGCGCGCAGCTTCGTCCAGCCCAGGTTCAGTTCCGCCTGCGCAAGCTGCGCCTGCGCCAGCGCCACCTGCGCGTCGAGCTGACGCACCTGCGCCTCGGCTTGGGCGATCGACTGCGCGACGATGTCGGCGCCACGCACGTTGGCCGCCGCCTCGCCCACGGCCGCGTCGGCGTTGCGCAGTGCGGATTCGGCATTGTCGATGTCCTGTTGCGTGGTCGCCTGCTTCGGCAGGCCGCGTTGCCGTCGTGCATCCGCCTGCGCCTTGAACTGCGTCGCCTGTGCCGCGACAAGCTGCGCCTGCGCGCTGGCCAGCTTGGCCGGCCAGGTAACCCGCGCCGTCTCCAGGTTGACCTTCGCCGCGGCAAGCTGCGCCTGCGCGACTTGCAGACTGGCCGCCGCCTGGTCGCGCGCCGCCTGATACGGCCGCGGATCCAGCTC
>JBEKNT010000485.1:0-4913 GCA_049522565.1 Acetobacteraceae bacterium | reverse complement strand
TGGCGCCAAGCTGGTGACCGCCGTCTCCACCACCGCGGTGCCGAAGCTCACGGTGATCATCGGCGGCAGCTACGGCGCCGGCAATTACGGCATGTGCGGCCGGGCGTACGACCCGCGTTTCCTGTTCCTCTGGCCGAACGCGCGCATTTCGGTGATGGGGGGAGAGCAGGCGGCGGGGGTGCTGGCAACGGTGCGGCGCGGGGCCGGCGAGGGGTCGGCGGAGGACGAGGAAAAATTCAAGGCGCCGATCCGCGCGCAATACGAAACCCAGGGCCATCCGTACTATGCGACGGCGCGGTTATGGGATGATGGCGTGATCGATCCGGCCGACACCCGCCGCGTGCTGGGCCTGTCGCTGTCGGCCGCGCTGAACGCGCCAGTGGAGGACACGCGATTTGGCGTGTTCCGCATGTGACAAAGCAAGCAGATTCACCACAAAGACACAAAGTCACGAAGTTGGCTGTCTTCGTGCCTTCGTGTCTTTGTGATGAATCTGCTTAATTTCGAAACGAACCGCACGGGCGCCGCATGTTCCGCACCCTTCTGATCGCCAACCGCGGCGAGATCGCCTGCCGCATCGCCCGCACGGCGAAGCGCCTCGGCATCGAAACCGTCGCGGTGTTCTCCGACGCCGACGCGGACGCGCTGCACGTGCGCACCGCCGATCGTGCCCTGTGCATCGGTCCGGCACCGGCGCGGGAGAGCTACCTGGACATCGCCCGCATCATCGCCGCCGCACAGGCATCGGGCGCGCAGGCGATCCATCCGGGCTACGGCTTCCTCTCGGAAAACCCGGAATTCGCCGAAGCCTGCACGGCCGCCGGCCTGGTCTTCGTCGGCCCGCCGGCGAGCGCGATGCGCGCCATGGGCTCGAAATCCGCCGCCAAGACGCTGATGCAACGATCCGGTGTGCCGCTGCTGCCCGGCTATCACGGCGACAACCAGGATGCGGCGTTTCTCGCCGCGCAGGCGCACAGCGTTGGGTTTCCGGTGGTCATCAAGGCGGTGTCCGGTGGCGGCGGCCGCGGCATGCGCGTGGTCGAAGCCGCGAACGACTTTGCCGCCGGCCTGGAAGCCGCCCGGCAGGAAGCCGCCGCTTCGTTCGGCGACGACCGCGTGCTGATCGAGCGCTATATGCAGCGCCCGCGCCATATCGAGGTGCAGGTCTTCGCCGATACGCACGGCAATGCGGTGCATCTGTTCGAGCGCGATTGCTCGGTGCAGCGCCGCCACCAGAAGGTGATCGAGGAAGCCCCCGCCCCCGGCATCGATCCGGGCCGCCGCGCCGCGATGGGCGAGGCGGCCGTCGCCGCCGCGCGCGCGGTCGGCTATGTCGGCGCCGGAACGGTGGAATTCGTCGCCGATGCGGACGGCTTCTGCTTCCTCGAAATGAATACGCGATTGCAGGTGGAACACCCGGTCACCGAGCAGGTCACCGGCTTCGACCTGGTGGAATGGCAGTTGCGCGTCGCCGCGGGCGAGCGATTGCCGGCAACACAAGAAGAAATCCGCCTGTCCGGCCATGCGATCGAGGCGCGGCTGTATGCCGAGGACCCCGCGCGGGATTTTGCACCGTCGATCGGCCGGCTGGTCGCGTTTCGCCTGCCATCGAAGAGCAGTACGGTTCGTGTCGATGCCGGTTTCGTCGCGGGCGACACGGTATCCATCCATTACGACGCGATGCTGGCCAAGCTGATCGTGCATGGCGCGACGCGCGAGGCGGCGCTCGCCACGTTGCGTGGCGCCCTGGCCGACTGCGAGGTGGTCGGCGTGGCCAGCAATCTCGACCTGCTGTACCGCATCGCCGCGCATCCCGCGTTCGCGGTCGGTGGCGTCGATACCGGTTTCATCGCCCGGCACGCCGACACGCTGCTGGCGGCGCAGGGCGCGCCGCCGGACAACGTGCTGGCCGCCGCTGCGCTGGCCGTGCTGACCGACGAGGCCGAAGCGGCGGCACGCCAGGCTGCCGCGGGCGCCGATCCGTATTCGCCGTGGCACGCGCGCGATCAGTGGTGGCTGAACGCGTCCCCGGACCGGGTGCTGCAATTCCACGCCAACGAAACGATCCATCCGGTCACGGCGCGGCGCGACGGCGCGGCGTGGCGGCTGACCATCGGCGAACGCTCGCTGCGCGCCGCCGCGACACGCGATGCCGATGGCATGCTCGAGATGACGCTGGGTGACGGGCGGTGCCGGGTCCGTGTCACGCATGACGGCGAAACTGTATCAGTGCGGCACCACGGCGCGACATTCCGTTTCGGCTTGCCCGATCCGATCGCGCATGCCGAGGAGGAGGACGAAGCCGGCGGCCGTCTGGTCGCTCCGCTGCCGGGCCAGGTGACGCAGGTCCTCGCCGAACCGGGCGCGGCGGTAACGCGCGGCCAGGTGCTGGTGGTGCTGGAGGCGATGAAGACGGTATTCCGCCTCACCGCGCCGGCCGACGCGGTGGTGGAGCATGTGTCCTGCCAGGTTGGCGAGACGGTGCAGGAGGGCCAGGTGCTGGTCGTGTTCGTCGAGCAGGACAAAGAGTGACGTGCACCTCTCCCGCTTTACGCGGGAGAGGTGGCGGAGCGTCGCGACGCGGGTGAGGGGCGTAACGCACGGACTGTTCGTGCGTTGTGCCCCTCACCCGGCGAGATGCGCTCGCCGACCTCTCCCGCCTAGGGCGGGAGAGGTGTACTACTCCCGCTGCCCCACCAACTCCAGCAGCGCCACCAGCAACGCATCGCGCTCACGCGCCAGAGCATCGATGTCGCGGCCGCGTGCTTCGTCGTTCACGCCGTCGATGATCTGCCGGCACACATCGTCGGACAGTGCCGGCGTCTGCATCGTTCGCCACCACGCCTCGAATGCCGGTTTGAATTGCGCCAGCATGTGCGTCATGCCACCATCGCCGCCGCCGAGATGCAATGTCATATGCGGCCCGAAGATCGCCCAGCGCAGGCCGGGGCCGGCGGTGATCGCGGTGTCCACGTCCTCTACCGAGGCCAGGCCGCTGGCCACCGCACTGACGGCCTCGCGCCACAACGCCGCCTGGAGCCGGTTCGCCAGGTGCCCGGCAGCTTCCTTGCGGATATGGATCGGTCGCTTGCCGATGTGCCGGTAGAACGCCAGGCACCACGTGACGGTGTCCGGCGCGGTGTCGCGCCCGGCCACCACCTCCACCAGCGGAATCAAATGCGGCGGATTGAACGGGTGCCCGATTGCCATGCGCGGCGCGGCGGTGCATCCCTGTTGCAGATCACTCATCAACAGCCCTGACGAACTGGACGCCAGGATCGCGTCGGCCGGCAGCGCATCGGCGATTGCCGCGAACAGCCGTTGTTTGATCTCCAGCCGTTCCGGCGCGTTCTCCTGCACGAAATCCACACCGCGCACCGCGTCCGGTGGCGACGTGGTGAACCGCCACGCGGCAGGCGAGGCATCCGCCGTCATGCCCAGCCGCGCCACCGTCGGCCACGCATTGGCAACGAACCGGCGCACGTAGTCTTCCGCCGCCGGGTTGGGATCGTACACCGCAACCTGCATCCCGCGTGACAGGAACCACGCGGTCCAGCTTGCGCCGATGGTTCCCGCGCCCAGTACGGCCACGCGCTTCACCCGATCCGGCAACACCATGACGTCCCTCCTGTATCGCACCCGCGCTTTCCGCTATCTGTAGCCGCATCGCGCGCCTGCCGACAGGAGGCCCCTTGCCGCACGCCACGCCCACCGATCTGCGTTCGCCCGAGGACAGCGTCGCGCTTCCATGGGATGCCGTGCGCACATTCCTTGCCACACGCGGGCTGGTGCTCGACGCCGATCCGCGGCCGCGGCAGTTCGCCGGCGGGCTGGCGAACCTGAACTACCTCATCCATCTCGGGGGAAAACCCTATGTGCTGCGCCGCCCGCCGATGGGCGAACTGCCCGCCGGCAGCCACGACATGGCGCGCGAGCACCGCATCCTGTCGCGGCTGCCCGAGGCGCTGGCCTTTGTGCCGCGCAGCGTGCTGTTGTGCGACGACGCCGCCGTTATCGGCCAGCGCTTCCAGATTCTGGAATATCGCGCCGGCCTGGTGATCCGCGAGCACATGCCGCCCGAGCTGGCGCATCGCCCGGAGATCGGCGCGCGCCTGTCGCAGGTGCTGCTGGAGACGATGGCGGCGATCCACGCGGTGGACACCGGCGCGATCGGGCTGGACGACCTCGGCCGCCCCGAGGGTTTCCTCGCCCGCGCCGTCGCCGGCTGGCGCAAGCGCGGCTGGGCCGCGAAGGAAGCCGGCACCGACGCGCTGCATCAGGATGTCGGCACCTGGCTGGAACAACACAGCGTGCCGGATGGTCCGCCCGGCCTGCTGCACAACGACTTCAAGCTGAACAACATGATCCTGGACCCGGGCGATTTTTCCCCGGTCGCCGTGGTGGACTGGGATCAGGGCACGCGCGGCGATCCGCTATTCGATTTCGCCACGCTGCTGAGCTACTGGATCCACGCCGACGATCCGTGGGCCATGCACGACATGGCGCAGATGCCGGCCGACGAGGCGTGCCTGTATCCGCGCCAGCAGGCGGTCGCCGAATATGCGCGGCTGACCGGGCGCGACGTTTCCAACTTCCTGTTCCACCGCGTGCTGGCGATGTACAAGCTGGCGGTGATCTTCCTGCAACTCGGCCAGCGCTGGCGCACCGGCGCGACGACCGATCCGCGTTACGCACCGCTCAGCGCGATCGGCACCGGCATCCTGGAATTCACCCACGACATCGCGCAAGGACGCGCGTTCTGATGGACGCCTCTACGCACGCGTCCCCGCCCTCACCGTCATGGCCGGCCCCCAGGTCAAGTGCCCGGGGGCAAGGCTTGACCCGGCCATCTATCGCGGCATCGCGGCTGCATAGATGGCCGGGTCAAGCCCAGCCATGACGGTGGGGGCGGG
>JBEKNT010000484.1:0-4915 GCA_049522565.1 Acetobacteraceae bacterium | reverse complement strand
CATCGCGGTGCTGCGTGCCGACCCGATCACCCTCACCCGGAGCGCTAACGCGCTCCGACCTCTCCCGCAAGCGGGAGAGGATTCGATGCCCGCAGCGCGGCCGCGGTGGTGCGCTGGCGGCGGGCGATCATCAGGCGGCCGGCCATGAACTCGGCGGGGGCGTTGACCGCCTCGACCGCCTGTATCGCACCGTCCGCGGCGAGGTGAAAGGCGGCGAATTTTCCGTCCGCCGGATCGCCGCGCAGCACGATGTCATCGGCGTCGAACGGCAGGCCGGCGATTTGCAGGCGGATGGCGTACTGGTCGGACCAGAACCACGGCACCTCCGGCGCCGGCGGCGGCCGGCCGCACAGATCGGCAGCGGCCTGCTTGGCCTGTTCCAGCGCGTTCGGCACGCTCTCCAGACGGCCGGTGCGGGCATAGAGCGGCAGCGGCCGGCGGGTGCAGTCGCCGATGGCGTGGATGCGCGGATCGCTGGTGCGGGCGGCGAGATCGACGATGATGCCGTCGTCGCAGGCCAGGCCCGCCGCGCGCGCCAGGGCGTCATCCGGCGCGGCGCCGACGCCGACCAGTACAATGTCGCAGGGCAGCGACGTGCCGTCCGCCAGGCGCACGCCGGCGACCCCGCCGGCTGCGCCCTCGATCGCCACGGTGCTGGCGCCGCACAGGATGCGCACGTCGTTGGCGGCGTGCGCGCGAGCGAAAAACTCCGATAGCGGCAGCGATGCGACGCGGGCCAGCAGGCGTTGCTCGCGTTCGATCACGGTCACCGCAACGCCGAGCGCGCGGGCGGAGGCGGCGACCTCCAGGCCGATATAGCCGCCGCCGATCACCACCAACCGGCTGCCTTGGGTCAACGCCGCTTGCAGCAGATCCGCGTCGGCCATGCTGCGTAGCGCGAGCACGCCGGCGAGGTCGTGGCCGGGGATCGGCAGCATGCGCGGCCGGGCGCCGGTCGCCAGAACCAGATAGTCGTAGCCGAGCCGTTCGCCGGAGCCGAGCGTGACGGCGCGATTTCGCGGATCGATGGCGATGGCGGGCGTTGCCAGGCGCAAGGCGATCGCGTTGGTCGGGTAGAAGGTGGCGGGGCGTAGCGCCAGGCCGGCGGCGTCGGCCTGGCGTTTCAGCCAGGCCTTGGAGAGCGGCGGGCGTTGGTACGGCGGCACCGGTTCCGCGCCGATCAGCGTGATCGGGCCTTTCCAGCCGTATTGGCGCAGCAATGCCGCGGCGGATCCGCCGGCGTGGCCGGCGCCGATGATGACGACATGGTCGCTCATAAACCTCTCCCGCTGCGCGGGAGAGGTCGAGGCGCGCAAGCAACGAGGGTGAGGGCGATCGGGTCGGCACGCAGGTTTTGCTTCGGGGCGACCCGATCACCCTCACCCGCCGCTCCGCGGCGACCTCTCCCGCGCGTAGCGCGGGAGAAGTTCTCAGCCACCGAACTGCCTGGCGAGCTGCGCCGGCAACCGGGCATACACCGCGCGCGCATTCCCCTCATAAATCTTCTGCTTATCTTCCGCCGACAGCGTCAATTGCTCCACGTAGCGCTTGGTGTCGTCATACGGATATCCGGTCTCCGGGTCGATGCCGCGCACCGCGCCGATCATCTCCGAGGCGAACAGGATGTTGTTCGCCGGGATCACCTTCGCCAGCAGCTCCTGTCCGGGCAGATGGTACACACACGTATCGAAGAAGATGTTGTGCAACAGGTGTTCCGTCAGCAGCGGCAGCTTCATGTCCTGCGCGAGGCCGCGGAACCGGCCCCAGTGATACGGCACCGCCCCGCCGCCATGCGGAATGATGAATTTCAGCCTGGGGAACCGCTGGAACAAGTCCGACGTCAGGCACTGCATGAATGCGGTGGTGTCGCCGCCCAGGTAGTGCGACCCGGTGGTGTGGAACGCCGGATTGCACGCGGCGCTGACATGGATCATCGCCGGCACGTCGAGCTCGATCATCTTCTCGTAGATCGGATACCAGTACGGATCGCCCAGCGGCGGATCGGTCCAGTAGCCGCCCGACGGATCGGGGTTCAAATTGCAGCCGACGAAGCCGTATTGCCGCACGCAGCGCTCCAGTTCGGCGATGCAGTTGCGCGGCGACACGCCGGGGCTCTGCGGCAGCATGCAGACCCCGGCGAAGTTGCGCGGGAACAGCGTGCAGACGCGATAGATCAGCTCGTTGCACGCGGCGGCCCAGGCCTCGCTGGTGCCGGCGTCGCCGAGATGGTGGCCCATGCCGGCGGCGCGCGGGGAGAAGATCGTCAGGTCGGTGCCGCGCTCCTGCTGCAACTTCAACTGGCCGCCGACGATGCTGGCGCGGATTTCGTCGTCGCTGATCGCCGGGCGCGGCGGCGCGGGCCGGCCCGCCTTATACGCGGCGATCTGTTCCGTGCGCCAGGCCTCGTGCTGGCGCGGCGACGTCGTGTAATGCCCATGGCAATCGATGATCATGGCCCCTCCGCTGGCGTCATCCGTCGGTTGTCGTCGTGGCGCATGCGGCGCCGGGTTTGCTCATTCCGGGATCAACCCGCCGTCCACGTTGTACGACTGGCCGGTGATGTTGCGCGCGCCCGGTGACGCCAGGAACACGGCCATGGCGGCGATATCCTCCGGATCGTTGGCCCGTTGCAGCGGAATCGCCTGCGCGCGCCGGCGTTCCATCTCCTCGACCGACACGCCGTCCTGTTCCGCGCGCACCCGCAGATTGTCATCCGACAGCGCCGTGCGCGTCACCCCGGGGCAGATCGCGTTGACGTTGATGTTGTGCCGCGCGAGTTGCAGCGCGGCCAGCCGCGTCATGCTGATCACCGCGCCCTTGCTCGCGGCGTAGGCGACATTGGAGGCACCCGCGTAGCCCTTGCCGGCGATCGACGCGATGCTGATGATGCGGCCGCTGTGGTGCGGGATCATCTCGCGCGCGACGCGTTGCAGGCAGAAGAATACCCCCTTCGCATTCACCCGATGGATCCGGTCCCAGTCGTGCTCGGTCAGGTCCATGATGTCGGCGCGCCGCGTCACGCCGGCATTGTTCACCAGGATGTCGATGCGGCCGAACGTCTCGATCGTCTGGAGCACCATCCGGTCGATGTCCTGCAAATCTCCCACATCCGCGCGCAGCGCCAGCGCGCGTCGCTGGAACGCTCCGGCCGCTTCTGCCGTCGCCTCGGCGTGCGGCGCGTTGATATCGGTACAGACCACATGCGCACCGGCGGCGGCCAGCGCGAGCGCGCATGCCCGGCCGATGCCCTGGCCGGCACCGGTCACCACGGCGATCTGGTCATACAGGATCATGCCGGTTGCCTCCCTTGGTCGCCTGCGAATACGGACCAGCGGCGAGCTGCCGTCAAGGATGCGGGCCGCGGCCATCGCGGAAGCTATTAGTCGCGCGATCCTACGCGGCGTTTCCCGACGCGGCACCAGGTCGTGCCTGCCCCCACAGGGAGGTTCGCGGAGACGGGCGCGGCGATCCCATTACAGCTTCAGGTTTAGAACAGCACCTTGGCCGGGCCGGATCGTTGTCTGGAGAGTCTGCTTGCCGACCTGCACGCTGACCGGCCCCGGGGGTATGTCGCCACTGAAATAGTGGCCCAGATGGTCGGTAACGATGCGATATAAAACCTTGCCCGTCGCGTTCGAGATGATAACCGTCTCGCCTTTGGCCGCAGTGCTGCCCCGCGTTACGGTTCCCCGCAGTGGAGGCCCGGTAAACGATCCTGTCGGAGTCGTCACACGCGCGGCCTGCATCGGAGCGGCGGCACCCGGGGGCGCCGCCGCGGCCGCAGGCGCAGCCACGGTCAGGGCAGCCTGGCAGGTTTCCGGCTGCGGGATGAACACAAAGGTCCGATAAACCATGTCCTCCCAGATGCTGACCTCGCAGGTCACCGTGTTGTTGATCCCGCAGCAGCTCTGCGTGGTTGAAGCAAGCGTTACCGATGCCTGCTGCGTCTGTCCACTGCTCACCCCTTGCGACACGCTGTGCGTCCAGGTCCACGTATCGGATTGGGTCAGGCTGATCCCGACAACGAGCACCTTGGCGGAAATGCCGGTCGTCACGCCTTCCGAAGAACCCGACGTCTGCGTCGTCGTATGAGTGGTGGTCTGCGAGTCGGATACGGTAAAGGTTTGCGTGACATTGGCCGCGACCGTGGTGTTTTCCAGCGGATTCGACTGCACATAGATGAAACGCGACGGGTCGGGCGTCTGGTTGGGCGCCGCGCTGAGGAAAGGATCCTGTGCCAGGATAGCGTTGATGTCGGCCTTGGTGAGCGAACCCAGGCCCGGCAGCGTATAGCACGTCGTGGGCGTCGGGCATATTTGCGTCGGCGCCAGCTTTTCGGGGGGAATACCGTTCATCAGTTGGCCGGCGCTGACCGCCTGCACACTCATCTGCACTTCGCCGGACGTGATCGCCGCGGCCAGCGTTGTCTGGTCGGACCTGGTCAGCGTCACGACCGGATTCAACCAAAGCAGGAAAATGTCCTGGGTATGATCGACGGGATCTTTGCCGGGCTTCAGGTTATCAGTGCCGGTCGTCGTGGTGACCGCGGAGAACTGGTCCGTATTGCCGCCGCCGCTCGACGAACCGCTCTGGAGATTGAGCGAAAATCCCAATCCCTCTGCTCCTCCCGATGCGGTGAAACTCTCGGTGATCGTAACCGAAGTGCTTTGCGACTCCGAGACGTTATTTGCTATCCCGTATGTCACACCCGACGATGCGGACTGGCCGAAAGAAGCCGTGCTGGCATTTCCGGGCGGGGCATACAAAATCGAAATCAGCAGAAAATCCGGGTGTACCGTGGACGGCGTGCAAATGAAGCACGCGGCGAGGCAGGAATTCTGGGCAGCGATTCCTGCCTTGTAGCAAATCCCCTGCGATGTGCATTGTTGGCCGGTGCCCGCCGTGACGGCTGGCG
>JBEKNT010000483.1:0-4923 GCA_049522565.1 Acetobacteraceae bacterium | reverse complement strand
GGCGGCGCAGGTCCCCCCTCCCGTCCAACCACTCCAAGTGAAGGGTTCCAAGGGCTCCGCCCTTGGCGGGAGTCCAGAGGGCAGAGCCCTCTGGTGGGGTCCAGGGGCAAAGCCCCAGGCCGTGCAGCGTTCAACCCACTGCCCCGTGTGCTGCCAAGCATGACCACGCCCGTGCGCGACACATTCATCAACCTGTCGCACGGCAGCGGTGGCAAGGCGATGCGCGCGCTGATCGACGACGTGTTCCTCGGCGCGTTCGGCAATGCCGGGTCCGACGCGATGGAGGACAGCGCAACCCTGTCGCTGGCGGACATGCTCTGCCACGGCGACCGGTTGGCCTTCACCACCGACAGCTACGTGGTGGACCCGTTGTTCTTTCCCGGCGCGGATATCGGCGCGCTGGCGGTTGCCGGCACGGTGAACGACCTGGCCGTGAGCGGCGCCCGGCCGCTGTTCCTGTCGTGCGGCATGGTGCTGGAAGAAGGGCTGCCACTGGAAACGCTGCGCCGCGTCGCGCGCAGCATGCGCCGCATGGCGGACCGTGCCGGGGTCACGATCGTGACCGGCGATACCAAGGTGGTGGAGCGCGGCGCCGCCGACAAGCTGTTCATCAACACGTCGGGCATCGGCGTCATTCCGGCCGGCATTGCCGTGTCGGCCGCCAATGCGCGGCCGGGCGACGCGGTCATCGTCAGCGGCGGCCTGGGCGAGCATGGCGTGGCGATCCTCATCGCCCGCAACCAGCTCGCGCTGGAGGCGGATGTCGAAAGCGACTGCCAGCCGCTGCACGGGTTGGTCGCCGCCATCCTCGAGGCTTGCCCCGCCACGCGCTGCCTGCGCGATGCGACGCGCGGCGGCGTTGCCACCGTGTTGAACGAATTCGCCAACGGTTCCGGCGTCGGCATCCATATCCGCGAGCCCGCCCTGCCGATACGTGAGGTGGTGCGTGGCGCCTGCGAAATTCTCGGGCTCGATCCGCTGTATCTGGCCAATGAAGGCAAGCTGGTCACCGTGGTTCCCGGGCCGGACGCCGACCGTGTACTTGCCGCCATGCGGGCGCATCCCGCAGGCGCCGAGGCGGCGATCATTGGGGAAGTGATGCGCGAACCGACCGGCATGGTGGTCATGCAAACCGCGTTTGGCGGCGAGCGCATCGTCGACCTGCTGGTCGGCGAGCAATTGCCGCGGATCTGCTGACATGCATGAGCTGAGCCTCGCCACCGCTGTGGTTGACGCGTGCGCCGAACGCGCCGCGGGCGCTCGCGTATTGCGCGTTCGGGTGGAGATCGGCCAGCTTGCGGCGGTGCTGCCGGAATCCCTCCGGTTCTGCTTCGGGATCTGCGCCCGGGGCACCGCGTTGGAAGGCGCCGAACTGGAGATCCTGGAGACGCCAGGCCGCGCGGTCTGCGAGACGTGCGGGGACACCGTGGCGCTGTCATCGCCGTTCGGCCGCTGCGCGTGCGGCGGCGTGCTGCGCGTCGTGAGCGGCGACGAGCTGCGGGTGAAAGACATGGAGATCGTGTGATGTGTGCGACCTGTGGTTGCGGCTCGGACGTAGTGACAATCGATGGCACGGACGTGCATGCCGTGCCCGGTCATGCGCAGGACCACGCGCATGCGCTCGAACCCGGCCACGATCACGACCATCAGCAGGATCACGCGCACGACCACCACCACGACCATGCGCACAACCATCCGCATCATCACCACGATGCGCCCGCGGCGCCCGGGCGGACCGTGTCGCTGGAACAGAATATTCTGGCCAAGAACCAATTGCTGGCGGAGCGCAACCGCGGCTGGTTCGCCGGCCGCGAGGTGTTCGCGGTCAACCTGATGAGTTCGCCCGGCGCCGGCAAGACCAGCATCCTGGAGCGCACCATCCGCGACCTGGGGGAAAAAATCCCGATCAGCGTGCTGGAGGGCGACCAGGCGACCTCGGCCGATGCCGAGCGCATCCGCGCCGCCGGTGCCACGGCGGTGCAGATCAACACCGGCACCGGCTGCCATCTCGACGCCCATATGGTGGCGCACGGCGTCGAACGGCTGGGCGCGCCGCGCGGATCGCTGCTGCTGATCGAGAATGTCGGCAACCTGGTCTGCCCGGCGCTGTTCGATCTGGGCGAGCACGCGCGGGTGGTGGTGGTTTCGGTCACCGAAGGTGACGACAAGCCGCTGAAATACCCTCACATGTTCCGCACTGGACAAATGCTGCTGATCAACAAGCTGGACCTGCTGCCCTATGTGCGCTTCGACGTGCAGCGCTGCATCGACGCCGCCCGGCAGCTCAACCCCGATCTCCAGATACGGCTGCTGTCAGCCGAGACCGGGGAAGGCATGCCGGCCTGGTATGATTGGCTGTTGGCGCAACGCGCGCTCGCCATGGACCCGGCATGAAGCACGATGCAAGGCTCTGGGGGCTGTCTGCGCTGCTGATCGGCGCGAATGTCGCCGCCTGGCTCTGGGCCTGGGCGGCATTCGCGCAACGTCCGTCGTTGCTCGGCCTGGCATTGCTCGCCTGGGTGTTCGGTCTGCGGCACGCGGTGGATGCCGACCACATCGCCGCGATCGACAACGCGGTGCGCAAGCTGATGCAGGACGGCCAGCGGCCGATCGGCGTCGGCTGCTACTTCTCGCTCGGTCATTCGACGGTGGTGGTGCTGGTCTCGGTGGCCGTCGCGGCGGCAGCCAGCAGCCTGCATGGACGCTGGGACGCGTTGCAGGCGGTGGGCGGCGTCATCGGCACAACGGTTTCCGCCGTGTTTCTCTTGCTTATCGCGCTCGCCAATCTTGCCGTGCTGCCAGGCATCTGGCGGAGCTTTCGTGCCGTCGCCCGCGGCGACGGGCTCGATCAGCAAGCACTGGACACGCTGCTGAATGGACGCGGCTTGCTCGCCCGTCTGTTGCGGCCGGTGTTCCGCGCAATCAGCCGAAGCTGGCACATGTATCCGGTTGGCTTCCTGTTCGGCCTCGGTTTCGATACGGCCACGGAAGTCGGTGTGCTCGGCATTGCCGCGACCCAGGCGGCCCAGGGTGTCCCGGCGTGGCACATCATGGTCTTCCCGGCGCTGTTCACCGCCGGGATGAGCCTGATCGACACGCTGGACGGCGTGCTGATGCTGGGCGTCTATTCCTGGGCGTTCGTCCGCCCGATCCGCAAGCTATGGTACAACCTGACCATCACCGCCGCTTCGGTGGTCGTTGCGCTGGTCATCGGCGCGGTGGAAGCGCTTGGCCTGATCGGCGGGGAACTGGGGCTGCGCGGCGGAATATGGGCGCCGATCGCCGCCCTCAACGACGACATGGCCAATGTCGGCTTCCTGGTGATCGGCATCTTCCTGCTGGTATGGGGGATTTCGGCTGCCATCTACCGGCGGAAGCGTGGCGACGCGCTGCCGCAGCTTGCCTTGGCCGAGGCACCGGAGCACCGCCAGTCGTAACGCGGGCTACGTCATCGTGACCGCAAACCGGCAAGGTCGCGCGCTACCTACGCAACTGCACCAGCAGCGACAGGCGCAGGACGCGGATGAGCCAGCAACGGCATCACGACAGAACCGGGTCGGCCAAGAATGCCGGCGCAGATTCCCCGCATCTCGACGATGACGATCAGAAGCTGGCTGCCGAGCACACGGCGCCACACGCTCTCATCATTCACGAACTGGTGCGCGAGGAAGGTGAGGAAGGCCTCCGGCGTCCGTTGCGCGCGCTTGCCTGGTCAGGCCTGGCGGCCGGTCTGTCCATGGGATTCTCCTTCCTGTCGCTGGCGCTGATCCAGAGCACCTTGCCCGATGCGCCATGGCGGCGGCTGGTCGACAGTGCAGGCTACACCGTGGGTTTCCTGATCGTGATCCTGGGACGCCAGCAGTTGTTTACCGAGACCACGGTGACTGCCGTGCTGCCTCTCATGACGAACAGAAGCTGGACCACGTTTCGCCGGGTATTGCGGTTCTGGACAATCGTGCTCACGGCCAATCTGGCAGGAGCGCTCGCTTTCGCGGCGTTGATTGCTCCGACCGGGCTGTTTCCCGATCCGGTCCGCCAGGCGCTGATCGCTACCGGGCACGAGGCGGTGAGCGGCGCGTTCGCTCCAACCATGCTGCGCGCCGTGCTCGCCGGCTGGCTGATTGCGCTGATCGTATGGATCATGCCCAGTGCCCGCTCGGCGCGGCTGTTCGTCATCCTGATCCTGACCTACATCGTGGCGCTGGGGCGCTTCTCGCACACCGTGGCCGGCGCGGTGGATGCGGCCTTCCTGGTGTTTTCCGGCAATGGCACGGTCGCCGCGTTTCTCCGCGGCTTTCTGGCACCCACACTGCTCGGCAACGCGATCGGCGGCATCGCACTTGTCGCGCTGCTGAACCACGCGCCGCTTGCGGCCACTCTGCGGACGGACCCCGCAGGTGAGAACGCTGCGCGGCGCGCGGACCAGGATCTGCCGCAAGACGAAAGCTCCGGTTGACGCGGCGCGAACGGCTTGTGCGTGCCGGCGAATGTGCCGCAGATGCCTGGCGGCTGGGTGGAATTATTGTCGTGAGGACGGAAGCGGCGCAATGCGCTGCGCTTTTCCGCCCTACGGTTGTCCGGCGATTGTCCATGGTTGCAGCCGGCGGTACACTGCCGCGGTGAACCATAGATCGTGGTAAGTCGTCGGGCGGAAGAGCGTAGCGCATTCCGCCACCGCAGCCATTACCCGCACCGCCCATCCCCGCAAACCGCCCGCCCCAGGAGCCAACCCGCATGCAGCTCGCCCTCGCCACCTGGCATGAAGTCGAGGACTATCTGCGCACCTCGCGCGGCATCATCGTCCCGATCGGCTCGACCGAACAACACGGCCCGAACGGTCTGATCGGCACGGACCACCTGGACGCGGAGTTCGTCGCCAAGGGCGTGGGCGACACCGTTGGCTGCCTGGTCGCGCCGACCCTG
>JBEKNT010000482.1:0-4962 GCA_049522565.1 Acetobacteraceae bacterium | reverse complement strand
CAGCCGCAGTGCCGCGATAGATGGCCGGGTCAAGCCCGGCCATGACGGATTGCGGCGGGCCGTGCCAACACCATGCGAGAGTCAGTGTTTCGGGCGCTTGGTATAAGTACCGAGGTGAGGGTGAAGCGCGCGCCCCGCCGCACCCCCACCCGGCGCTGCACGCCGACCCTCTCCCACCGAGGGCGGAAGAGGTTTTTTACTTCAGCGCCGCCGCCGCCTGCGTCACTTCGGCCGCATGCCCGGTGACGCTGACCTTGCGCCACGCCTTGGCAACCTTGCCATGCCGGTCGATCAGGAACGTGCTGCGCTCCATTCCCATGTACTTGCGGCCGTACATGGATTTCTCCACCCAGGTGCTGTATTTTTCCGCCACCGCATGCGTCTCGTCCGATGCCAGCGGGAAACTCAGCTTGTATTTCTCGGCAAACTTCTCGATCGGCTTGATCTTGTCGGGCGATACGCCGATCACCTCGATGCCGATCTTGCCCAGTTGCGGCAGGGCTTCCTGAAACGCGCAAGCCTCTTTCGTGCAACCCGGCGTGTCGGCCTTCGGATAGAAGTACAGCACGAACGGCCGGCCCTTCATCGAGGCCAGGCTGACCGTTCGGCCGCCACTCGCCGGCAACGAAAAATCCGGAGCCTTGTCGCCTTCCTGTACGCTCATGCGCCGATCTCCCCCAGCAGTCCGCAGTCCGAGTGTGGCGTGCCGTGCGCATTATGCAAGAATCCCGGATCCGCCGGCGTGTTGGGGTCCGCGGGCAGGGCGTCGTGATTGACCGGCAACGGACCGCGACGGAAGCTCGCCGTGCAACGGGAGGGCCCAGGGCCATGCAAGCAAATCCAATGCGCGCCGCGCTCGAACGCGGGGAGCTGCAAATCGGCACCTGGGTGAACATGGTGCGCAATCCGGCGATCCTGACCTTGCTCAAGGCAGCGGGCGTGGATTTCGCGCGGGTGGACATGGAGCATACCGGCGCCGACATGCAGGAGATCGCGCACCTGGCGCTGTTGTCGCGGGCGCTCGACTTTCCCATAGCGGTGCGGCCGCCCAAGGCCAACCGCGAGTGGATCACGCGATTGCTGGATGCCGGCGTATGGAACCTGCACTGCCCGCAGGTGGAGAATGCCGCGCATGCCGCCGAGATCGTCGCCGCCTCGCGCTACGCGCCGCAGGGGTTGCGCGGCAACGCGGGCCACAGCCCGGGCACCGATTACGACCTGACGGGCACCGCGACGGAGCGGCGCGCGTTCGCCAATCGACAGGTGTTCGTGACCGTCATGTTCGAAACCGGGGCGGCGTTCGCCGACCTGGATGCGATCGCCGCGATGGATGGAATTGACGCGTTGACCATCGGGCCGGCGGATCTGGCGCAGGACCTGGGCGTGTTCGGCACACCGGATCAGGCGCGGGTGCTGGATGAGAAGCGGGATCTCGTGCTGGCGGCGGCGAAGAAGCACGGCAAGGTGTGCGCGATGCTGTGTTCCAGCTACGCGCAGGCGCAGCAGTGGAAGGCGGCGGGGGCACTGCTGCTGGCGTATTCCAGCGACAGCGAGGTGCTGCATTCGGGGTACAGCGAGGCGATGCAGCGGATCAAGGGGTGACCGCGCCCGGCGCACGAGTACCTCGGCACAGCGGTATTGACCGGTTGCGGCATCGATCCTTCGGCCTTACGGCTCCACACGGCTCCGGTTCAGCCGTGGAGTATGCTTCCTTTGGGCAGCCGCTTTGGGTGGAAGCAGACCTTCAAGCCTGTGCGGTACACACGCTCCGTTGGGTGGTGGGTCAGTTCAAACAGCCCTGAAAATATTCGTAGTTATCTACCCATGCAATGCCACAATCTCCATGTCATACGATTGGCATGATAACACGAGACAGTTGGACGATTGACCTGAGATGTCCGGGTTGTGGTGCGAACGGCACGGCCGAAGTGTCGGAGGATGAGCGACCAATTACGGTTTCGGAAGGCACCCTCAGAGTAGATAAATTACCCGGTGGATTCCGGGTGAGAAAGCTGGGGAGCACTATGCTCACGACCAAATTCGAGTGCGTCTCCTGCGGCGAGTTGACCGTTTGATGGCAACCAAACATCGCCCCGGGCCCCGCGACCCGATCCAGCTTGCGAAGCTGACCGACCTGCCGGGATGGCGAGAGCCGGGCGGTCTGCCGGACTATGGAACAATCAGGGTGTTGATGATCTTGCCGTCCGGTCCTGGCGTGCGGCGCAGCCAATTGAGTAGTTCGAGGTAGCGGCATATCAGGTCCAACTCTTTGGGACCGACCCCTGATTCGCGCGCGAGCTCGTCGTCATTCAACCCTGGCCAGCGTCGCAGGGTTGCCATCACACGCTCGGTGTTCGTCGGCATCAGGGGACCTCCTGAGCGGCAAACCTGCGGTAAAAATCAGATGGAAGAGTCCGAAAGCGGGGGGCAGAGTAAGCCGACGAGCCGCACGATCTTTCGGGCCGGCAGACAGGCATCGGGGTGACCCGCCGCAATGGCCGCGCGCGGCACAAAGGACACCGTGGCATCCTCTGGATGCGGAACGAGGGCCGTGCCGCCACGTTATTTGACTTTCCGCAATCTGGTCGCCCCACCACCACCCAGAACAATGCCGATGACCTGCCCCCCACAGGCTGCGGCGGCGGCGGCGCGCCAGGGGTCAGCGTTCCACCCAGTCCTGATTGTGACCTCGTTGAGGGGCGTTGTCGGTAATGTAGATTACCGACGCGACAGCGGCAAGCTTTTTACCCGTACGTTTTGGGCAGGTGAAAAGTGATGCGCGCCCGGACCAACTGATAACATTCACAAGATGCCGCCACGAGGCCCGATCGATCAAGTATCGTGACCTGCCGCCGGCCGCGCACAATTAAGCCGGCATGTTCCAGCTCCCGGGCAGCATTCGTGATGCTTGGCCTCTGGACCCCCAGCATTTCGGCGAGCAGGCTCTGGGTGATCTGCAGCGCGTCATCGTCGCCACGGTCACGCATCATGAGCAGCCATCGTGCCAGCCGCTGCTTGAGGCTGTGCGCACCATTGCAGGCGACCGACACCATGACCTGCTCGAGAAAGGCTTGGATGTAAGCATACATGAGATTTTTGAAGGCTGGCATCGACTCCATGGCCCGGGTGAACGCCGCGCGCGACATCCTTACTGCGCCCCCCGGAATCTGGACAAGAAGCCGGACGGAGGAACTCTTGGCGCCGAAGACGGCTTGCACAGCCGAGCAACCCTCCCTGCCGATCGTTGCCATCTCAATGATACTGCCGTCGGCATAAACCGCCACTACCGAGACGACGCCGCTGTCCGGGAAGAATATATGGTCGAGCGGACTATCGGCGTCCACCAGGACCTGCGCCCGTTGGCAGCGAATGAGTTCAAGGTCTGGCATGAGCCGCTTGAGATTGGCGGGTGGCAGGGCGAGTAGAAGCCGATTGCGGGGCCAATCCGATAGAGCATTCATACGCTCTAGATGGTACCCGCCACGGGCCAGGCAACTAGGTAGAAGTACCCACTTGCCATGCGCCGAGGCTGGTCTGATCTTGATGATGTCATGGCATGGCACGTCCAATATCAGAAGCACGCGGTGGACCACATCTCAAGGCATCCAAGCCCCGAACTGGCCATCGAAGCAGCTTGCCGTCTTATCGATGACGGCTACGATGTTTACGGCATTGGCACAGGACCGCTCACCGACTCGATCGCTAGAGACCAGATCGCCCGTATCTATGCGCTTTGGGCGAGGGGAAAGAACCGCTCGGCTGAATTTCAGACCGATTAGAGCAATGATACGACCGCACTTTATCGGTGCGCACCTCCGGTGCAAAGTGTGTTCTGTGCGAGAGCTAAATCGGGGTTGGGCGCGCGTGCTTTCGTACAGGCCTGCGACTCGTGCTCCGATATCTCGACGCGCAGGCGCCAGATCAACGCCGGCTGCATCGGTACGTTTGGATCGTTCATCACGCGGTCCGCCTCATCGAGCTTCCGGGCATAATCTTCATCGGTCATGTCCTGCGTCTCCTTGCAACCGCCTTAGCGCGCTAGCTGAGAAGCTGTGCCACAAAGTGCCAGACCAAGCATAAAAATCGCGGATGCCATCAGCAGCACAATCGCCGTCGCCCATCTGCTGTTGCTCATCGATGGCTCCCTTCGTCCCAACCTTACGCTAAATGGGGACGGCGCGACGCATAAGGTTCGGAATCTACTCAGTGCCATGACGCCAATGCGTGCCGTCCACCAATGATCAGGCGGTTGTCGATGTGCTGATCGGCGTGACGCTGCCCGTGAGTCACGCGCCGGCGCTCGAGTAACGCGACCCGGCGATGAACGCGTGCAGAAGTCCGCCGCATATCGTCCCGGGGTTCTGGAGCCGTCGATCCATCCAGCCCGCCGAATGTCCGCTCTGGGTTGGAACCGGCTGGCCCGCTGAGCCTCACCCCGGCGGACAAACAGTCCGCGGTAACCCATCATCCAAGCAGTCAAAACCTCTGTGCAGAACTACTCGTGCTGCCGGTCATTGATTCTGCGGTCGATGGCTGAACCGCTCGCTCCGCGAACACCGGCAGCGCCTGTGGCAACAGCCGCATCTTCCCGGGCTGCCGCGTTAACCAATCCATCGGGCCGATCCATCGGGGTGAACATCGCCACCGACGCGGCGTCTGTTTGTAAGTATGACAGGTAGAGTTATTATTATTGACAAGCGCGTTCCGCTGTGCTAGACGCCGTGCGCTGTACGCAACCCGCCAGGAAAGGCCGCTCCGTCTCCGTCCCGCCATGATGCGCGATCCACTCACAACGCCGGCCAGCGCCTGTTCCCCCGATGCCGATCGGGCCGGTTCTGACGCGTCCGCGCGCCTGCCCGAGTGGCTCGTCCATCTCATCGCGCTGGTCATCCACTTCATGCTCAAGCGCATGCTTGCCGCGCAGTTGCGCCGCTCCGGGCTGCCGTACTGGTGGCACGACCG
>JBEKNT010000481.1:0-4989 GCA_049522565.1 Acetobacteraceae bacterium | reverse complement strand
ATGCCTGCGGTCGGCTCATCCAGCAGCAGGATGCGCGGACGCGACGCCAGCGCGCGAGCGATCTCGATGCGGCGCCGGTTCGCATACGACAACCCACTCACCATCTGGCCGACGCGCGGGGTCAACCGGTTGCCGAAGATGGCGAAAACCTCCATCGCCCACACCCGCGCACCCACCTCCTCGGCACGCGTCGCGGGCGGGCGGAAGATTGCCTTGAACACGCCGGTGGTCAGCCGCGCATGCTGCCCGATCAGCGCGTTCTCCATCACCGTCAAGTTGGGAAACAGCCGCAGGTTCTGGAAGGTGCGGGCGATCCCCTTGGCCAGGATCGTATGCGGCGGCAGATGCATGATCTCCTCGCCGTGAAACCGGATCGACCCCGATTCCGTCGGCACCAGCCCGGTAATCGCATTGAACAGCGTGGACTTGCCGGAGCCGTTCGGCCCGATCACCGCCACCACGCCGCCGTTCGGCACCACGATGTCCACCGCGTTCAGCGCGGTCAGCCCGCCGAAACGCACGGTGACGCCCTTGACCTCCAGCGCCGCGGCGCCGGTGCGCACATCGCCGCCCAACCCTTGCAGTTTCAGATCGGTGAAGCCGCCGCGCCGGATTTCCGCGTGCTGCTGCTCGAAGGTCAGCGCCGCCTGCGGACGCGTCGCCGGGATCAGCCCATCACGCCGGAACAGCATCATGCCGACCAGGATGAAGCCAAAGATCAACTCGATCGACGGCGCGAGGTCGACCTGCTGGAGCCACGCATTGTGTACCACCCGGCCCAGCGCGTTCAGCCATCCCGTCAGGTCCTCCAGCCACCAGGATTGCAGCAACTGGAGAATAAACGCACCCAGCACCACGCCCCACACGCTGCCGATGCCGCCGAACACGATCATCACCAGGATCATCACCGACACCGGGAAGCCGAACATTTCCGGTGTCGCGGTCTGCAACTTCGCCACATAGAACACGCCGGTCATACCGGCGAACGCGGCGCCGATGGCGAACGCCAGCAGCTTGAACTTGGTGCGGTCCACGCCCATGGCGGCGGCGGCGACCTCGTCCTCGCGGATCGCCATCCAGGCGCGACCGATGCGCGAATCGCGTAATCGGAGCGAGATGAACACCAGCAGCGCCACCATGCAGATGGCGACATAGTAATACGGTGTCGAATCAACTCCGAAACTCCAGCCGAACAGGTGTGGTGCCGCCACGCCATTCAGCCCGGCGGCACCGTTGGTCAGGTCGGACCAGTTGCGCACCACGATCGGCACGATCTCGCCGAAGCCGAGCGTGACGATCGCCAGGTAGTCGCCCCGCAGCCGCAGCGTCGGCGCGCCGAACATCACGCCCCAGAACGCCGCGAACGCCGCGGAGATCGGCAATGCCAGCCAGAACGACAGGGTGAAGTGCACCACGAAGGCGTCGCCGTCGCCCGCCATGCGCGACACCAGGCCGAGCCAGCGGAACGGCTCCCAGAATTCGGTCCAGGGCGGCTGCAACTGGAACGAACTCAGAATGCCGTAGGTGTAGGCGCCGATCGCGAAGAACGCCGCGTAACCCAGGTCGAGCAATCCGGCGAAGCCGACAACGATGTTCAGCCCGAGCGCCAGCGTGGCATAGGCCGCCGCATTCGCCATGCTGTCGATATCGGCGTCGTTGTCATGCAGCACGGGAAACAACATCGCCGCGGCGATCAGCAGCGCCAGGCCGAGCTGCCGGCGGCGCGCTTCCGGAATCCAGGCAATGGGCCGCGTCAGAACGGCGAGGGCATTGCTCATGCGCAGGCGTCCTTCACGACTTGTTCGGCGCGACGCGCCCGAACAGGCCGGACGGCTTGAAGACCAGCACCAGCACGAGGATCGAGAAGATGATCACGTCGGTCCAGGCACCGGCGATCTGGCCGCCCAGCGCCTCGATCAAGCCGATGATCAGGCCGCCCACCATCGCCCCCGGCACGTTGCCGATGCCGCCGAGCACCGCGGCGGTGAAGGCGCGCAACCCGGCGGTGAAGCCGATGATGAAGCTGGTGAAGTTGTAATACAGGCCGAAGATCAGCCCGCCCGCGCCAGCGAGCGCCGAGCCGAGGAAGAAGGCCATGACGACGACCTTGTCCACGTCCACGCCCATCATGCGCGCCGCTTCCGCGTCCTGCGCCGTAGCGCGCATCGCCTTGCCCAGCCGGCTCTTCTGCACGAACACATAGAGGCCGGCCATCAGCACCAGTGCCACGCCCCAGATCAGCAGCACGCGGATGTCCAGCACCGCGCCGTTGATATGCAGGCGCACGTTCGGCATCGGGTTGGGATAATTCCGTGCCTCCGCCCCGACCGACAGCAGGATGATGTTGAACAGGATGTACGACACGCCGATGGTGGTGATCATCGCCGCGGGCCCCTTCACGTTGCGCAGGGGGCGCAGGCACAGCCGCTCGATCGCCACGCCGATCAGGCCGGAGGCGACCATGGTGACGGCGAAGGTCACCAGCAGCACCATGACCAGCGGCAGCCCGGTCAGGATCACGTCCTGACCGGTCAGCCCGAACATCTGCAACACCCCCATGGCGATGAACGAACCGACCATGAAGACATTGAAATGCGAGAAGTTGATAAGCTCCAGGATGCCGTAGACCAGGGTGAACCCAAGCGCGAGCAACGCGTACATCGCGCCCAGGCTCAACCCGTTGATCGTCTGCTGCAACAGCAGATCGGTCAGCGTCACAGTACTGCTCTTACGCGGAGGAAGCTCAGGCCTGCGGCGCCACGTCGATGTAATGGAACTGCGCCGAAACGTCGTCCGGCTTGCTGGCCTTGTCCTGCTTGATCTGGAACACGCTGACGGTGCGATCCGCCAGGTCGCCGTTGGCGTCGAACGACACGGTGCCCTGGATGGTCGGCACCTTGGCCGTCTGGATCGCGTCACGCACCGCGCTGCGCGTCACCGGCTTGCCGGTTGCCGCCACGCGCTTCACCGCATCGATGATCACCAAAGCCGCGTCATAGGCGGTGATCGAGTAGTCCTCCGGCGACACGCCGAACCGGCCGCTATAGGCCTTGACGAACTCGGCGGCCTTGGTGTCCCCGGTCAGATGCGGCGAGGCGATGGTGGAGTACCAACCCTCCGCGGCCGGGAAGCCGGTGCCGGAGAGGAAGGTCGCGCCGTACACGCCGTCGCCGCCCGCCTTGATGACAGTCGGCAGGATGTCGTACGCCTGCTTGGCGAGCTTGATGCCGGCCTGGCCGACGCCGCCGTAATACAGCGCCTGCGGGTTGAGCGACTTGATTTTGGTCAGCACCGCCGAATAATCGGCGGCCTTCGGATCCAGCCGGTCGCGCCCGAGTACCTTGACGCCCTTCTTTTCCACCTGCGCCTGGAACGCGTCGGCCAGCCCGACGCCATACGCGCCGCTGTCGTCGAGCACATAGACGCTCTTGATGCCCAACTTCTCGGCCATGAAATTAGCCATGTTCGGGCCCTGGAAGGCGTCGGTCGTGACGGTACGGAAATAGATCGGCTTGCCGGCCGGGCGGTACTGTTCGGCGAATTTCGGATTGGTGATGTCCGGATTGGTGGAGCTGGGCGTGATGGTGGCGAGGTCGCCCTGGCTGAGGATCGGTGCCATCGCCTTGCCGGCGCCACTCATTTCCGGGCCGATGGCGGCGACGACGTCGTGGTCGGAGACCATCTTGCGGGCATTGGTCGCAGCCTGCGCAGGGTCGTACTGGCCGGCCGTGGCGGTGCCGTCGTCCAGCGTCATCAGGTCGAAGGTGTAGCCGGGCACCGCATTGCCCTGGTTCGCGGCGTCGATCGCCATGACGATGCCGTTCTTCACCCGCATCGCGCTTTCGGCGTCCGCGCCGGTGAGCGACAGGTCGATGCCGACCTTGACGACCTTATCGGCCGCCCAACCCGGCGTGCTGCCGCTGGCGAAAGCGGCCGTGAGGGCGGTACCGGCGACAAGCCGGGCGGCTGCGCGACGTGTTATCATTCCCATGACTCCCTGCGTTGTAGGTCCAGACCGCGGCGGGCGGCCCTTTGTCAAGCCTTGACCCCGCGACGGCGGGGATTACCCCGGCGAAGATTTGAACGGACCGCGGCGCCGGGGCAAGCGGGATGTGCGGCCTACCGCCGGAATCGCAGATCGAGGCCCCTTGCCGCCCAGCCCGCCTCGATGGCGTCCAGGTCGATAAACCCCGACGGATCAGCCTTGCGCGGGGCCATCGCCAACCCCGGCGCCCGTTCTCGCCGCCAGATGTCCAGCAGCCGGCGCAGTTCGGCCAGGGGCTGAAGGTGGTCGTCCACGCGCAGGTCGAGATCGGCGAAATCCTCGGTGGTGACCAGCGTCATCGCTGCCGACTGCCGGCCGCGGCGATCGCCGCCGGCCGCCTCGCCGGCCTCCATGGCGGCCATCAGGCGCTCCGGCATCGGCAGGTTCGGCGTCGCCTGCCAGGTGGCGAGCGTGGCGGCCACGGTGGGTTCGCCCGCCAGCATGTTGCCGGCGACGCTGACCCCCGGCGCGGCGAGGCTGCCGCACCATTCTACGCAGTTGCGCCCGGTCCAGGCGGCGGTGCGGCCGTGCCGGTCCACCGCGTGGACCTGGCGGATGCCGCGGCCTGCGTCGCCGGCGAGTGCCGATTCGATTGCCGCGTCGGGCGGCAGGCCGCGCGCCAGCGCGTCGAGGATGGCCGGCGCGAGATAGCGGTTGGTGAAGGACTGGGTGGAGACGGCCCCGACCCCGGCACGCACGAAGGGACAGGAGGCACCGACGGCGAAGGCCCTGGTGGCGACGGCTACCGCGAAGGCGCCGGTGGCGGAGTCGTGCGCGACAATGGACCAGGTCATGAAAATGCAGCGTAAGCGTCTCGCGCGTATGAGTCATCGGGCGGACGAAAGAAGATCAGGGCTCTGCCCTGAAACCCGCCAGGGGGGCTTTGCCCCCCTGGACTCCCCAGCAAAGGCGCAGCCTTTGCAATCCATCCGTTGGAGCGGTTG
>JBEKNT010000480.1:0-4997 GCA_049522565.1 Acetobacteraceae bacterium | reverse complement strand
CGCCCCGCGCGCCCCCCCCCCCCACGGAAACACCGTCCCTCGGGCCCCCCACCCCCCACCCCCCCCCCCCCGGTGGGGGCGGGGGTGGGGGGGCGGGGGGCGGGCGCCCCAACCGCCGGGGCGCACGCACCCCTCCCCCCAACCCCCTCCCTCAAGGGGAGGGGGAGTATCGTGCTGCTGGCAACGTCCGCAGTTTCATCCAGGGCGGGTCGGCCGCCGCCGGCCGGTGGTCAACTCGCAATGACATGCCACCGGGTGGCTGCGTTGGTAGGTCAATCTTGTTCGGCGCCTGGCGTCACGCCGCTGCTCGCATCTCTCGCGCAATGCGTCGCCGGATGATGGGGAGTGCCAACCGGACAGCGAACCGGGGCGACTGCCGCACCCCCCAATGCAGCAGAGGCACCGCCAGCACGCTCCAGACGTAGGTCCGCATATCGAACGCAAATGCGAACCCGCCTCCGCCCACGCCCCAGACGCCCACGGAGATCAGCAACGCCACAGGGTGCGATAGCAGCGCTGCCTTCGCGGTCATGGCGCCCAGCCGTTCGGCCGTCGTGGCTCGATGACGCGCCGCCAGCCCGTCGAGCGTCTCGCCTGCCCCGACAAGCATGCTCAGACGCCGCGGGTAGATCGAACAGACGATGTCGCCGTCGAGCTGGATCGCAGTAACCAGGGCCGGATCGTTGTCGTCCGGCGTGCGGATCTCCAGGGCGCCGGTTTCGACCATGCGCACCACCTCTGACAGTGCGGCGAAGACCCGGGCCATCAGCCGGTGCGCGGGCCGAACAGCCGGTCCCCCAAGGTTCCGAGCAATTCGGCCGCGAGATCGAACAGCGACCGCCACTGCGCGGTCGCGGTGGTCAGCGCGTTGTTGTGAACCAGGCTGATGAACCCGGGATCGACCGGTCCGAACCGGTCCGGGTCATTGCTCATCATCGATGGCGAAAGACGGGTGATAACGTCGCCGTCCACCTGAAGGCTGGTCTGCATGATCACCAGTTCGGTGCCGACATCCCAGGCTTTGTGCACCAGGATGGTCAGTTCCTGGGTCGGTTTCTTCGGATCGGCCCCCGCCAGCAACCGGGCGATCTGTGCGCCGTTGCTCTTGATCCGCGCGAGGATCGGGCCCCGCTCGTCATCCGCCGCCAGCGGGCCGGCCTGCATGATCGCGTCGGCCGCGTCCCGCAGTCGTTCGAAGGCCGTCTGGTCGCCGCTCGCTACGTCGGAATCAGCCAGCGCGCGCGTCGCTTCGCCGTCCTTCATCGTGGGAGACAGGCCGTTGCGCTTGTCCAGCAGGAACCGGCCGTACTCCTGGGCAACCAGGCTGAGCGCAACGGTCATCTCGGGCATTTTCTGCGCCGACATGCCGGCCTTGACGATCGTGTTGACCTCAAGCGTCAGCAGGGCGTCGGCAAGATTGCCGAGCTTTGCGCCGATGCCCGTGCCGCTCATGGCTTCGGCAGGAACTTCTCCAGCCCGATGATGGCGGACTTCAAGGCAGCAAGGTTGTCTGCCACGATCTGGCGCCCCGCGGTCAGCGCGTCGTCATGCATCTTGGCGTAGGCCGGATCGGAGATGAACTTTTCGGTCTTGATCTGCGTGATGTCGCCTTGCAGCAGGTCGACCGTCGTCGTGGCGCATTCATGCGGACCGGGGGGAAGCTGGATATCGAGCCCCATATGGCCATCGGCCGCGTTCGTGGCCGTCACCAGCCCGACGACGGTGGTGATGCGTAACGTCATGACCCGCTCGATCGCGGTGGCGATCTTCTCGGAAATCGTCTTGGTATTGGCAGCCTCGGTATTGCTCAATCCGGACATGGCGATTCTCCTCGCGCAACCGTTACCACGCCGACAACCAGACCGGCAATCATCGGGGACCGAGGTTTCCGCATCGTCCAACCTCCAGTTGCGGGAATGGGACGGGACCTGAAACGGCGATGGAATGCGGCCGCCTCGTTTAGCCATTTTCGCGATCGGATTTTACCGGCGCACCTGCGTCGCAAGCTCAATCGCGTCGCTCGCCCGGAGTGGGTAGAGACCCTTTGCCAGCGCGGCGCGACAGCCCTGGCATCATCGCTAGCGCCGCAGCGACACCACCTTGCCGTTGTCCGGCCCGCTCAGCGCTACCCGCACCTTGCGCGCAAGATCCTCGGTGCGGAACGGCTTCAGCACCAGCCGGTCCTCGCCCACCGCGGCCAGGGCGCGCTCGTCGGCATTGCCGGTGACCAGCAGCACCGGCAGCCCCGGTCGGCTCGCCGCCACCGCCGCGACCAACTCCCCGCCGGTCATCCCCGGCATGGCGAAGTCCGCCAGCATCAGATCGACCCGCAGCCCCTTGGACAGCAGATCGAGCGCCGCCGGGCCGTTATCGGCTTCGATGACCCCGTAGCCGAGGTCCTCCAGCATCACGGCGGTCACCTCGCGCACCGCGGGATCGTCGTCCACCAGCAGGATGGTGGCCGGTGAGGCCTGGCTCATGCCTTGCTCCGCTGCATGATGGTCCGAGAGTCGCGCGGCTGCCGCACCGGCGGCAACCGCATCCCGGATCAACTGCCCGTGTCCCGCTCCGGAGTCAAAGATACCGCACCAGCCGCAGCAGGATGCTGCCGGCCTGCGGCAGGCTGCCGAACTCTGAGCGCCGCGTGCCGAAGGTGAAGCTGGCCAGGCCGCCAATCGTCCAGGTGCGCGACAGGTAGTAGTCCGCCGTCGCCTGCACCAAGCCGGAGCCATCCTCCAGGTCTACATTGGCCAGAGCGGTCAGCTCCAGGTCGGGCACGAATGCGTCCACCCAGTCGGCGCGCAGGAACGCCGAGTGCTGCGACATCGGCTGTTGCTGGTCGAGCGCGTAGGACCGGATGTACCACAGCGCCGCATCGACGCCCGGGATGCTGCCGTGGCGTGCCGCCGCGTTGAACCAGTTGCGCCAGTCCTGCGGCGAAAAAGCCGCTTCGGAATAATGGTATTCGACGTTGAAGGTCACCCTTGTGTCGGCCGGCGTATAGGACAGGCCGACCGCCAGGTCGTTGTGAAAGCGCTGGGTCGGGTCATCGGGAATCACCGCGGGGGCACTCGCCGGCAGCGTGCCGGTTTGCCGGCCGTAACGCAGCGCGTCGTCGATCAGGCTGCCGCCAACGCCGCCGGCCCACTCCACGTAGCCAATGGTCTGCTGGCCCAGCCCGACCGTCAGGTTGGTGCCGACCTGCGTGCGGGTGCCCGCGTGGTAAAGCAGTAGTTCCGGGCTGACACCGTCGGCGATCGCGAGGCTGCCTTTAAGCAAAAGCCGGTGCTCGGCGTTGGTACGGTCGAGCATGGGGTCGAAGCTTGGCAGATCGATATTGGTATAGATCGCAGTCGGCTGCGTCACCTTCGGCGCGTACGCCGCGGTGATCGAACCGCCCGGCCAGACATGCTGCCCGAGTACCATCAGGGTGCCGAGCCGGTCCTCGCGCAACACGGCCGGGTCGGCGGTGAGCGGCTCGACCACGGCGCGGCTGCGGAAAAAGTCGGTCGGGTTGTAGCCGACCGCGACGCCGCTTTTCAGATTGACGCGGCCCAGGTCGATCCACGTGCCGTCCACTGGCTGCCAGCTTATGAATGCCTCGCGCAAGTCGTTGCGCACGTTCTCATGGCTGGGGAACGGCACGTCGTTTGCGGCGCGCAGGTTGAAGCGGCCGCTATAGGTCAGCGTGACGCCATCCCCGAGGCGCCACTCGTCGCGAGAATCCAGGAACAGCCGGTCCTCCCAGCTTGCCGGCGTCGGCGGTGGGAACGGCACCGCCAGGCTGTCGCGCAGCGGCGTCGCGGAGAAGGCGTCCTCCAGGTAGTCGCGCTGCGTCCCGCCGTCCGGGGACGCGGGGACCGCGGCGGGCGGGGCCTGCTGCGCCGCTGCCGGCGGGATGAGATCGAGGTCTTTGTCCTCGTCGGCGGCGAAGGCAGGTGTGCAGAACAGGAGAGCCACCAACAAAACCTCTCCCGCTGCGCGGCAGAGGTCGCCGGGCGAGGCTCGGCGGGTGAGGGTGCCGCATACCGCACCATGCAAGACCCTGCGCGCCGCGGCTTCATTGCGTGCGTACCGCGGCACCCTCACCCGGCGCTTCGCGCCGACCTCTCCCGCACGTAGCGCGGGAGAGGTTTTATGGCGCGTGATCATTCCGCCCGCAGCCGAGGCAGGTAGTCGCGCTGGAACCACGCCTCGGGAATGTCCTGGAACCGCAGGTCGCCGAACCTGATGCTGGTGACCAGCGAACTGTCCACCGCATCGATGATGATCGCCTCGCTCGGCCGCACCGCCCCCAATTGCTCCTGGTACCCCCGATAGTACAGGATCTTCAGCAGCCGTCCGCTGTCGGAATAGAACTTCGCCTTCACCGGATGGAAGCTGCCATGCTCCACCCAGTACTCCACCCGGTTGTAGATCGCCGTGTCGGTCACCGCCTTCAGATCGAGATGCCAGCAGATGCGTTGCTGCCGCTCGGCGTCGGCGATCGTCTCGTCGCCGAGCAGCGTGCCGGCGTAGTCCACCACCAAATTCACCGTCAGCACGTCGCCGACCGAGGCCTGCCCGATCAGCCGCTGCTGCGGCGAGATGCGCACGCTGGCCTTGGAGGCGGGGTCGTAGAACCACAGGTTGCGGTTGTCGAACAACGCCATCTTGCCGGCGTCGCGCGGCGGCTCGACGTAGCGCACCAGGTTGCGGAACTGGTGGGTTGCCGGGTCCTCCTTGGCATAAACCACGAGCTGGTCCTGATCCTTCGGCTTGCCGGATACGTATTCCGTCAGCGTATCGGTGGCGCGGAACGGCTGCCCGGGGTTTCGCACCTTATCGGCGCCGGCAATGATCTCCTGCGGCGTTTCGGCAAGCGCTGGGAGCCCGGTTGCGAGCAGCGCGAACAATAGCAGGACCGCACGCAGCGCCGTCGTGATTGGTCGTCGGAGCGATCGGGGCGGGGCGCAGGGCGCAAAGTTCTCCCCCTCCCCTTGAGGGAGGGGGCCGGG
>JBEKNT010000479.1:0-5002 GCA_049522565.1 Acetobacteraceae bacterium | reverse complement strand
CTGGGTGTACAACCAGACCGACGGGACGATCGTCGGCAGCCATGGCGGCGCGAACCTGTCCTCGGGCAGCCTGGTCAACGCCGGCACCATCATCGCCGACGGCACCTACGGGATCGGCATCCTGTTGCAATCCAACGGGGCGGTCACCAACCAATCGGGCGGCACCGTCACCGCCAGCGGGCTGGGCATCAACATGTCCGCCGGCGCCGGCACGGTGGTGAACGACGGCCTGGTCAGCGGCGACTATTATGGCGTGGCGCGTGCCGCGTCGGTGACCAACCAGAACCTGGGCACGATCACCGGCGGCAAGGGCGGGCTGAACCTGTCGGCCGGCAGCGTGGCGAATGCCGGCAGCATCGGCGCCACCGGCGCCGACAGCACCGGCATCCTGCTGCAAAACGGCGGATCGGTCAGCAATGCGTCCAGCGGCGTCATCACCGGCACCGGCATCGGCATCAACCTCTCCGGCGGTGTCGGCACGATCGAAAACGCCGGCTTCATCGGCGGCACGCTCGACGCCATTTCGTTCGGCGCCGGCTTTGCGAACCGGCTGATCGTCGATCCGGGTGCGGTATTCGCCGGCACGGTCGATGGCGGCGCGGGATCCAGCAGCACGCTGGAGCTGGCGAGCGGCGGCGCCGGGACGCTGGATGGCCTTGGCAGCCGGTACCTCGACTTCTCCCACGTCATCGTCGATCCGGGCGCCACCTGGACGCTGGCCGGCGACAACACGCTGGACATTGGAAACACGCTCGCGGCCGGCGCCACGCTGGAGATCGCCGGCACGCTGGCGAGCAACGAAACGATCGTGTTCGCCGGCAGCGGCGCCGAGCTGGTGGTGGACAGCACGGCGAGCATGGCGGGCTCGGTCGCCAATTTCGCCGAGAACGAGACGATCGACCTGCGTGGTGTCGCGCCCGGCAGTGTTTCGTACCCCGGCGATGGGCAGCTCGACTACACCGCGCCTGCTGGCGGCGGCAGCGCGTCGTTTCCGCTGTCGCTCGGGGTCAGCGGCACGGTGCAGGCGCTCAGCGACAACGCGACCGGCGCCGACGTCACCGCGCTGTGTTTCTGCGCCGGCACGCGGCTGGCAACGCCCGGCGGGGAGGTGCTGGTGGAGCGGCTGGCGGTCGGCGACATGGTGCTGACGGCGAGGGGCGCGGCGCGGCCCATCGTGTGGATCGGCGTTGGCCGCGTGCTGGCGGCGCGGGGCAGGCGCAGCGCGGCGACGCCGGTGATCGTGCGCAAGGGCGCACTGGCGGCCAACGTGCCGCACCACGATCTGCACGTCACGAAGGGGCACGCGTTGTGGTTGGACGGCGTGCTGATCCCGGTCGAGTTCCTGGTCAACCATCGCTCGATCCTGTGGGACGACCGCGCGCAGGAAGTGGCGCTGTACCATGTCGAATTGGACGCCCACGACGTGCTGCTGGCGAACGGCGCGCCGGCGGAGAGCTATCGCGACGACGGCAATCGCTGGCTGTTCGCCAATGCCAATAGCGGCTGGGGAATGCCGCCGCTGCCGCCATGCGCGCCGGTGCTGACCGGCGGGGCGGTGGTGGATGCGGTGTGGCGGCGGCTGCTGGAGCGCGCCGGTCCGCGGCCGGGTTTCCCGGTGACCGACGATCCGGACCTGCACCTGCTGGTCGATGGGGTTCGGGTGGATACCGCCTGGTCGTGCCGGACGGCGCACTTGTTCCGTTTACCAGGGCGGCCGGTTTGCGTGCGCGCGGTGTCGCGGATCGGGGTGCCGCAGGAACTCGGCTGGGCGCGCGATCCGCGCCCGCTCGGCGTGGCGCTGCGGCGCGTGGTGCTGCGCCGTGGCGCGCGGCTGGTCGTGATCGAGGCGGAGGATGCGCTGCTGGCGCAGGGTTTTCACCCGTTCGAGCAGGAGGTTGGGGTACGCTGGACGGATGGGGAGGGGGTGCTGCCGGCGGAGGTGTTCGCGGGGTTCAGCGGGCCGCTCGAGCTGGAACTGCATCTCGGCGGGACGACGCAATATCTGGCCGATCCGATGGTCCTGGCGGCGTAGCGGAAATCCTCTGCCGCGAAGCGGGAGAGGATAGGGTGGTGCGTGCGGCACGTTGCACCCTCACTCAACCTCTCCCACTGCGTGGGAGAGGGGTTTCATATTATGCGCCGTCGCCCTGCTTGCCTTCCAGCCGTTCGACACGCGAGCGCAACTGGCCGAGTTGGGATTGCAGCGAGCGCTGGATCGTCGCCGTCGCATCGGTCGCCGAGTCGGCCCTCGCCGCGTACGCCATCGCGACGGTCACGTCCTCCCTGACCAGTTGCATCGTTGCAAGCACACGTTCCATCTGGTTCACCAGGTCGGTCCGCAGCCGCGTCTGCTCGCGCTCGACCTGCGCGAAGCGCTGGTCGATCCGCTCGAAGCGCTGGTCGATCCGCTCGAAGCGTTCGGTCTGCTCGTGCTCCATCCGGTCGAGCCGTTGCAGGATCAGGTTCAACGTGTCTTCGCTCATACGCGGCATCCTGGCTGGGTCGCGGCGCCAACCTTACTCCCGGACGGCTCCGGGCGCTACGACGTTGCGGAATACGGCTGTATGCCGGTGGTTCCTTACCCCTGGCCGCGCATCCCGTCCCACCACGGGCAAACGCCCGCCATGCGCTGGTAGTTGCCGTCGATCACCTGCACCGGTGCGCGATGTCCCTCGGCGGCCGCCTTCAGCCGCATCGTCCGCGCCTGCGCGCGTTGCTCGTCCGGCAGCCAGGTGCGGTCGTGCCCCCACAGGCTCGGCCCGACCGTCACCTCGGTCGGCGTCCATGCACCCGGCGTGACCACTTTGCCGCCCCAGCCATATTCCAGCATGAAACCCGACGGCGACTTCAAATAGAACGACGTCACCGCGTCGTTCGGATGCCGCCCCAGCGTGGTGGCGATCCGCTCCGGCTCGCCCAGCGCGATGTCGTAACCCTGCCCGACATCGTCCAGCGAATACAGCTCCACCATCAGGTGATGCAGGTCCTGCCGCCCGGTCTCGATGAACGCCACGCTGTGGTGGCGCGGATTGGCATGCAGGAAGAACGCACGGAACGGCGTCAGGATGTAGTCGGAGATGCCGAAGCCGAGCACGTCGTGATAAAATCCCATCAGGTCGTCGATGTTCTTCACATGGAACACCGCGTGCCCCATCCCGAGCGGCCCGGTACGAAACCCCGAAATCGCCCGTCCCGGCGTGAACGCCTCATCGGCGATCGCCGCGCCATGGAATGCCTCCAGCCGATTGCCCGCGGGATCGGCGAAGCTGATCAACCCGCGCACGCAACGCTGGTCCGCCAGCGCCGCCGTCTCGCGCCGCACCGCCACGCCGGCCGCCTCCAGCCGTGCCGCCAGCGCATCGAGCGCCGCCGTATCCGCCACCTCCCAGCCGAAATAGCGCTCCCCGGCGGCCAGCGAGCGATCGACGATCAGCCGCTGCTTGCGATCGTCCATGCGGAAGGCGCGCGTGGCGTTGCCATGCTCGACCATCTGCATGCCGAGCCAGTTGGTGGCGAAGTCGGTCCAGTCCGACAGGTCGGCCGCGCCGACGCCGACATAGCCAAGCGACTGCACTTCCATGGCGAGGGGCTCCATCCCGTTGCGACGCACGCGCCCGGCGCCGCGGCACCGGACGCGTGGCCTGGTCAGCTCGTGTGGTCGCCGTTGCAGGCCGCGGCCGGCGTAGAGAGCACGCCCGCGGAAGCCATGACCGCGCCGGTCAGGCCGGCCAACACCGCAACGGCAAGCATGACGCGTCTGATCATCCCGGATCTCCTTCCAGTGCAAGCGCGGCGCGCAGCGTAGCACGCACGCCGCCGATGCGTCATCTTCGCCACGCGGCGCGGCGCGCGGTGCGGTCGGCCTGTGACCTTGCGTCGCGCCGGCCGCCGCACAACGTCCGCGCAGGGACCGATCACGCACCACGTGAGGAGACACGATTGCCCACACCAGCCATCAGACTACTGCTCATCGTCGTCAGCACCGCGGCCTATCTCGGAGTGGCGATCCTCGCCCGGGGCGGATTTGCGGCGTTCTTTTCCCACGCGGCACTGGTCGCGCTGACCATCGCGCTCGGGGTCATGGCCGGCGTCTCGGTGTTCGCCGGCGGCAACCTGAGCACCGGCGTGCGCGAGGATCGCGGCAATCGCTGGGTGCTGGCGGTGTTCGGCGTGCTGGGATTGCTCGACGTCGTGCTGCCGGCCTGGACCGACCGGACCGGGTTCTGGACGATCGACGGCGATGCCGTCCGCTGGCTTGGCGTGGTGCTGTTCGCGGTGGGAGGTGTGCTGCGGCTGTGGCCGGTATTCGTGCTCGGCGATCGGTTCAGCGGGCTGGTGGCTATCCAGCCGGGGCACACGCTGGTTACCGACGGCATCTTCGGGACGATCCGCAACCCCAGCTATCTGGGGATGCTGGGCTTCGTGCTGGGGTGGGGCCTGGCGTTTCGTTCCGGCGTCGGCGTGGTGCTGGCGGCGCTGTTCATCCCGCCGCTGGTCGCGCGCATCCGCGCGGAGGAGCGGCTGCTGCGCGCGCAGTTCGGTGCCGAGTACGATGGGTATTGCGCGCGGACGTGGCGGCTGATTCCGGGGGTGTACTAGGGCAGTTGCATTTCGACAGGAAGGGCCTGCGCGGTTCGTCATACGGCGCGCAAGCGGGGCCGATGTGGGGGAGTGGGTCGGTTTGAATGGATGCAAAGGGTTGGATGCGGGGTTCACGCCGGGGGACACTGCCATCGCCGCTTTGGGTGGACTCCGGCCGGCCCGCTTCCGGGAAACTGATCCGACAATCGGCCATTCGTCTGGTGGCATGGTTTGGCCGGGAACGGGATGACGGCTTTGAGCCTCCGGGATGTCCTGGCGGACATTTGTTCCTGAAACACCTATTGACTGTGTTCTACCTGAGGCGGATCATTTTAGGTTCTGAAGCGAAGATTGCGATTCTGATGCCGTGGTGGCGGCGTCTCATGAATGATACATGACGTAGTATATCGCGAAATCCGGG
>JBEKNT010000478.1:0-5002 GCA_049522565.1 Acetobacteraceae bacterium | reverse complement strand
CCGCCGTGTTGGTGACCGATCCACCCGCCCCCAGATAGACACCGACGCTGCTGCTCCCCGTGCCATCGATGCTGCCGTCGTTGACCACGGTCCCGGCGTCGCCAATCGCACTGACGCCGTCACCGTCCCCGGTGATCGAACCGGCGCCTATGTTGGTGACCGAGCCGCCCGCGCGGAGGTAGACGCCGTTGTCGGCACCGCTGATCACGGCGGCCGTCCCTGTGTTGGTGACCGAACCGCCGGCTGCCAGATCGACGCCGGAACCCTCCTCGCCCGTGTTCGAGATGACGCCGCTATTCACCACGGTCCCGGCAGCACCGCTGATCGTGATGCCGGCACTGGTGCCGGTGATCGTCGCGTCCTTCGCGTTGGTGACCAATCCGCCGGCGTCCAGTTCGACACTTAGCCCAAAATCCGATTCACCGATATCGCCGAGATTGATCACGGTCCCGACGCCATCCACGTCGACGCCCGCGATCGAACCCCCGGCCGCGTTGGTCACATAACCGTCTCCGCCGAGCAGGACGCCGACGGCGTTGCCGGAGATTTCACCGGTCCCCTCGTTGGTGACCCATCCACCTTCACCCAGGAAGATGCCGACCGCGACCGGGCCGGTGCCTTCGATGCTGCCGTCATTGAGCACGGTTCCGGCGGCGCCATTGATCGTGACGCCGTTCTGGGTGCCGATGATCGAAGCGTACGCTCCGTTGGTGACCGTTCCGCCGGATGCCAGATAGATGCCGGCGCCGCCAAAGCCCGTGTTCTCGATCGCGCCGTTGTTGACCACCGTGGCGACGCCGCCAATTGCCTGGACGCCGTCGTCGCCGCCCGTGATCGAAGCCTCCGTGTCGTTGATCACCCAGCCGCCCGCGCCCAGCACGACGCCGGCGACGGAGCCCGTGATCTCGGCGCTCTCCTCGTTGATGACCCATCCATTGTCAGCCAGGAAGACGCCGGCCCCGTAGGCGCCGGTGCCGGCGATGCTGCCGTCATTGACCACGGTCCCGCTGGATAGGGTCACAACGACGCCGTCAACCGCCCCGGCGATCCAACCGGAGTCCGCGTTGGTGAGAAACCCGCCGGACTCCAGCTCGACACCGTCTCCGCTGGTGCCCGCTATTGCGCCGTAGTTGACCACCGTGCCGTCTTCGGTAAGCACACCAACGGCGGCGCCGGTGATCAGAGCGGAAGCGGCGTTGGTAATGGTGCCGTACGGCCCCAGCGCGACGCCAAGCCCGCTGGTGCCGATGCCGAAAATGCTGCCGTCATTCGTGACGGTCACATAGGAGCCGCCCTCGACCCCGAAATGTCCGCTGATCGTGCCGGAGACTTCGTTGGTGACGCGGCCAGTCGCCTCGAGGTTAACGCCTGCATCGATGGTCGAGCTGCCGGCGATGGTGCCGCTATTGATCACGATCCCACGGCTGGCGCCGCCGCCGACGATCTTGACTCCGCCGCCCCCGGCGATCGAGGCGGACGCCGCATTGGTCACCGAACCGCCCGGCAGCAACGCGACGCCGTATCCATTGGTGCCCGAGGCCGCGATGCGCCCGTAATTGATCACCGTCCCGGTTGCGCTGCCCGTGCCGTTGTAGATGGCGATGCCGCGATAGCCGGTGATGGAAGCGGACGCCGCGTTGGTGACCGCTCCGCCTGCCATCAGGTCTATCCCGAACCCGCCCGTCGCGTTGTGCTGCGCGATGGTGCCGTGGTTCTGGATCGTCCAGGGAATGTTGTTCGGGGGAAAGTTGCTGTTGGCAACGCCGTTGCCGGTGCTCGATATGGTAACGAACGGATTGATCACGATCGGACTTGTGTAGGCCGGGAGGCTGAGGGTAATCCCGTTGGGCCTATTGGCGCCGATCGTGGTCATGGTCGCTCCTACTCATTACGAGCGTGCGAGACAGCGAAGACGGCGTGGCTTTGCGTGCTTCCTCATGTCACGAGATCGCAACTTCCAGCAGCGGACAGTCGGTAGCCTGCGGCCGGATCAGGACCAGCTTCGAAAGTTGAGGCGCCGAGCGGCGAGACACCGCATTGCCGAACCGCGCCGTCGGTCCACTTGGTGGGGTTGTCGAAATCGCCGATAACGCCGGTGGCCCGGGCGTCGCTGGCGGAGATCGCTGCGCCAGCCTCGCTGGCCACCGCGTTCACCGCGCCGGCGCCGGCGCGTCCGAGCGTGGACGCGAGCGCGGTCGGGTTGACCGTAAGCGTATCTCCCCGAGTGTTGGCGATGGTGCCGGCCATGCGCGCGCGCTCCATCAGAATACGCAAGGCTGCCACGCCATGCCTGTCGGCACCTTGATTCAGATCAAGCGGGCCGGGCCGGAACGCCACCGGCAGCGCCACATGAATGCCCGCTTCGGGTCGCAAACCGGTGTTGGATCGCTTACGGTCCGCCGCTCATCCGCCACCGCACCGCAGGCAGACACCAAGCCGTGCTGAGATCATCGCTGCGCAGATTGAGCAATATCGCGGGAGCAGGAGGCCGCGATTGCAGCGTTCCCTCCAATGCGCTTCCAATAAATCAGCGTTCCGGTCAGGCCGCCATGCGGCTTCAGCGCATAGTCCGGGATTTCTCCGGTCAGGATGAACCCCAGCCCCTCATAAAGCCCCGACGCGCCATCCTCGGTTGCGGTGTCGAGCACCAACAGACTGCGCCCCCGGTCCACCGCCAGGCTCTCGGCCGTGCGCATCAGGGCCGTTGCCACGCCGCGGCCGCGGTGGCTCACGCGCGTCATCAGCTTGGCGATTTCGGCCCGGTGCGGCTGGTTGGGCGGACAATCCAGCAGCAGAGTGACGGTGCCGGCCAGGACCTCGCCATCCCAGGCACCCAGCACGACCCGTTCGCCCCGATCCGCCGCCGCCAGCGCGCCATCCCAGAACGCGCGCGCCGCGTCCGGATGCAACGGGTGCATGAAGCTGACCGATCCGCCATGTGCCACGGTTTCGATCAGAATTTCGCTCAGCATCGCGCAGACCTGCGGCGCGGCGCTCAGGGCGTTGATGGCGATCTCGGACATGGCGGCTAGCTCCGGGCGAGCATGACGAGATAGATGCAGGGAGCAGTGGTTTCGTTGGCCAGGGTCACCTCGGACGGCGGACCGAAGCCGAGGCAGTCGCCGGCGCCCAGCGCATGCCGCTCGCCACCCTCCAGGATGACGAGCGCGCCCACCTGCACCCAGACGACCTGGCGGATGTGCGCATAGGACGCAGCCGGAAACGTCACGCGCTGCCCGGCCGGGAGTTCGACATGGACGACCTCCAGCGGATGGTCGGGGCGGCTGAACACCTGCTGGCGGCGATAGCCGGTATCGGGGTCGCGCCAGACCGGCTGGTCGGCGGCCCGCGACACCCGTTCCCCCGGAGTCTCGGCCCGCAGCAAGAGCCCGGCGAGGGTCAGGTCGAAGGCGCCGGCCAGCCGCACCAGGGTGACGGCGGTCGGGCTCATTTCCTCGCGTTCGATCTTGCTGATGGTGGCCTTGGAGACGTTCGAGCGCGCGGCCAGGTCGGCCAGGGACCAGCCGCGCGCGTCCCGCTCCAGCCGCAGGCGGCGGGCGATCCGGGGGCCGGGGTCGTCCACGATAGTAGCCATACGTCATGTATAATGGACGGTCGGCGATGCGCAACAGGCCATGACGAGAGAACCGGCTCGCACCGGCCGCGCCGGGCTATCCGAAGGTCACGTCGTCACGCCAGCCGGGAGCAACTCGGCCAGGCGGCGGATGATGCGGTCGGGGCGGATCGGGCTGTCCGGTGGCAGGCCTTGCCCGACCGGGTCGTGCCAGATGGCGTGGATGCCGAGGCGTTGCGGCGCCACGACTTCCCATTCCAGGTTGTCGCCGACCATCCAGGTGTCGTGCGGCTCGACCTCCAGCGCGCGCATGGCGTGGCGGTAGGCGCGCTCGTCGGGCTTGCCGAAGCCGTGTTCGCCCTCGATCTGGATGTGGTCGAAACGGTGGGCGAGGTCGAAGCGGGCAATCTTGCCGCGCTGGGGCTCGGCGGCGCCGTTGGTCACCAGCGCCAGACGCACCCCGAGCGAACGCAGCGCATCGATCACCACCAGGGCGTCGGGGAACAGGCACATCTGCTCCTCGCGGTAGGCGGAGAAGCGGTCGGCCAGACGATCGCCGGTGGCGGCCGAGGGCACCGGCCGGCCGGCAGCGGCGAGCCGGGCGAGGGCGCGGGCGACGATGGCGCGACGGGCCTCGGCAAGCCGCATGCGCCAGAACGCCTGATGCGTGGTATCGGCCCAGAACGCGTTGGAGACGGCAACGATGGCGGCAGCGAGTTCGTCCGCGGTCAGCGGGGCCAGTTCGGCCGCGAAGGCGGCAGCGACCACCGGCCAGGCCAGCTCCGGCCGCCCGTAGGCGGACAGGATGGTGTCGTCGAGGTCGAACAGAATTGCCCGTGGCAGCATCGTTTCCCCACCTGGAGGGTTGAGTGCGCCGGAATCCCTGAAGCCTCGATCCTCGGCCATCGATTCGCCCGCATGCTACAAGTGCAAGGACCGGAGGGTCATCCCTGATCGCTCGTATCACCGCAAACGGCGGGCTTCTCGCGCGCCGTCGCGATCGCCGCAAGAAGTGGGGGCGCCGGCGGACCGGCAGCTTGGTGGGCGCAAAGAGGCGGATACGGCGGGGCATGCCAGGGGACACTGCTATCGCCGCTTTGGGTCGGAGGACTAAACCGCTGTCGCGGTAAGCACTCGCCGCAGGTGATAGCGGCACGATAGCCGGCAGGCGCGTCCTGTCTTGGGATGGAGGGGCTTCACAACCTCATCCAAGACAGGAGCCCCCAATGACCGACACGGCCATCAGCCCGCTGCGCCGGCGCCTGATCGACGATATGACCATCCGCAAGCTCGGAGCAAAGACCCAGTCCGGCTACATCCGCGCGGTCAAGAACTTCGCCGCGTTCCTCGGCCATTCGCCAGACCGGGCAGGCGTCGAAGACATCCGCCGTTATCAGTTGCATCTCGCATCCAGCGGCCTCGGCGTCC
>JBEKNT010000477.1:0-5009 GCA_049522565.1 Acetobacteraceae bacterium | reverse complement strand
TGTTCCTGGGCGCGGTGTTCGGTGGCGTGGTGGCCGACCGTGTCGGACGCAAGCGCGGCTTGATCTACTCAATGCTGCTCTATGCCGGTTTTTCCCTCATCAACGCTCTGGCGTGGGACGTGCTGTCGCTTTCCGCCACGCGTTTCATCACCGGCATCGGCCTGTCCAGCATGACGGTGATTGCCAACACCTACATCAGCGAATTCTTCCCGGCGAGCCGGCGCGGCCGCTACATGGGCCTGGTGATGACCATCGGTCTGCTTGGCATTCCCGCCACCGCCTGGGTGTCGCGCTTCGTCGTACCCCTGGCTCCCTGGGGCTGGCGGCTGATCTTCGTCTGGGGCGGGCTTGGCATATTGTCCCTGGTTTACGCCTTGCGCATCCCGGAATCGCCGCGCTGGCTGCGCAGCCATCATCGTATAGCCGAAGCCGATGCCGAGCTTGATGCACTCGAGCGCGTCGCCATCGCCGAGGGCGCGATCCTGCCGGAGTTGGAATCCGTCGCCGAGCCGCCGCGGCACCGTCGGGCTGGCTATGGCGGCCTGATGCGCGAGCGCTATTTCGGCCGCACCATTCTGCTGTGTATCGTATCGGTTTTGGGCACCGTGGGGTTCTACGGCTTCTTCTCCTGGGTGCCGACGCTGCTGTTCCAACACGGAGTCACCGTCGTCAGGTCGCTCACCTATACCAGCGTCATGGCGCTGTGCAATCCAATCGGTGCCCTGATCGCCGCGGATCTGATCGAACGCTACGAGCGCAAATGGTTCAACGTCGGGATCTCGGTGTTCGTCGCGGTTTGCGGTGTGCTTTTCGGTCTCAGCGACAATCCGATCCTGATCATGGTGCTTGGCTCGCTGATGGTCATGGGACTGCAGGCTGCCACGGTGAGCAGTTACACCTACGCTTCGGAACTGTACCCGACCGAGTTACGCTCACAGGGTAACGGAATCACCTACGGCATCGGCCGGATCGCCAACGTGGGCGGGCCGTTCGTCATTGCCGCGGTGTTCTCGCAGGTGGGTTATGCGGCGGTCTTCGTGTTCATCGCCGGCTGCTATGTTGTGCGCGGACTCGTCTACGCGCTCGGCCCGGCAACCACGGGGCGATCGCTCGAGGTCGTGAGCCCGTCGCTCTCTGTCGCTCCGGTTCGTGCCAAGGAGCGGGTCGGCTGATGGAACAAAAACCTCTCCCGCGAGAGCGGGAGAGGTTTTTTTAAGACTCAGTGCAGCGCGGTCAGTTCGCGCGCGGTGACCGACTGCATCGCCTGCAAGCGTCCGAACAGCGTTTCCGCCGGGATGGCGGAGCCTCCGGCGGTGAGGCAGTCCACGAACTTGTCGTGCAACTGCTCTTCCGTCAGTGGCCGTTCGGCGTGGCCGCGCGCGCGCGTCACCCGCGGCCCCTCAATCACCTGCCCGGAGGCGAGTTCGATACGCACCTGTTCGTACGGTGCCGAACCCGGGTTCGCCGCGTCGGTTTCGTCCGTCAGATCGCGCTCCACAAGGCGCATCATGGCCTGCACGTCCTTCCGCTGCACAAACGGGTCGGTCAGCTCGGCCAGGCTCACGCGGCGGGCGATGATGCCGCTCGCCATCGCGAATTCCATGCTGAACTTCGCAGCGAGCCCGGTGTCCGGCTGGCGGTTGCGCAGTACCTTCGAGGTGAACGCCCCGAAATGCACCGACACCTTCCGCACCTCCTCGGGCTTCACGGGGTGCGCTGCCAACAGGTCGAGCATGCCGTCGATCGCGCGATGCGTGCCGTAGCAGGCAGGATACTTCTTGATGCTGAGCCCGTGCTGGATAATCGCCCAGTCCTCCCCCAGCCTGCCGTCGCCGGTGCGATCGGGATTGCCCTCGGGCGAGACGGCACTGAGGAACCCCTGCGGATGTTCGAGCGCGTCCGTGTTGGCGGTAAAGCCGGCCTCCGCCAGACGCGCGGCGATGATGCCGGAATGTGCTGCTTTGCCGGCATGGAACGGCTTCGTCATGGTGCCGAAATTCGCCATGATCCCGGCGCTTTGCGATGCCCCGAGCGCGATCGCGGTGGCCGCGCGCGTGGCATCGAGTTTGCGAAGCTTGGCACACGCCGCCGCGGCACCGACCGCGCCAAAAATGCCCGTCGGGTGCCAGCCTTTCTGGTGGTACATCGGCACGTCGCGCCGCACCAGTTCGGCCCAGGTCTCGTAGCCCGCGACATACGCCACGATCATGTCCTGGCCGCTGGAACCGAGCACCTCGGCTTCCGCGAGAATGGCCGGCACCAACACGGTGGAGGGATGGCCGCGCAGCGCTACGTCATCATAGTCGAGTGCGTGCGCCGCGGTGCCGTTGATCCAGCCGGCCTCGGGCCCCGGGCTCGGTTCGCCGCTGAAATAGAGTGTCGCCGCGCCAGACGCCGGCGCCAGCACGCTCTTGAGAATCTGCGCGCAGGGTTCGCTGCGGCCGACGATCATCGTGCCGATGCAGTCGATGAAACCGAGGCGAGCGATGCGCACCGCCTCCTCCGGGAGCCGGTTCGGCGACAGATCCGCGACAAACTGGCCGAGTGCGTAGGTGAGAGGCATGGTCTGGTCCTTTCGCTGCTGTCCTGGCGTCAAGATTCTCAAGCCGTTCTTGCGCGCCGCCTTCCGGGTCACGGAAGACGGCGCGGTCACGCCGCATCGGTCACGATGCGAGGCGATCGGGTTACGGGGACTCGTGGTGATATGCTGCGGTGAAGCGTCATGCCGTCGGGCCGAGGCAGGTCGGATCGAACGGGTACGGCACTGCCGGCCCACCGCGGCGCGGCAGCACCACCGTCGCATTGCCGGGCGTGCCTTCCGCGCCCTTGTGGTTTCTCAACCCGATGTCGAGCCGGACTACGCCGTAGGCGCCGCGCGGTTCGACCGCTGCGACACGTCCCCAGGCGGTGAGCAAATCGCCGGGAACGTTCATGCCGCGGAATTGGAAGTTGATCTTCCACAACCACCCGCTCTCACCCACCCAGTCGGTCAGCAACTGGATCATGACGTTCTGCTTCCACGTCCCGTTGACCATCACGTCCGGCAGCTTGTCATGCTCTGTGGCATATTTCCAATCGTAGTGGATGAGGTGCCAGTTTTCCATCGCTGCGCACCACCGCACCAAATGCGCGGTGCTCATCGGTCCTTTGACGAGGTTCGGGATGTCCTGCCCGACGGTGACGTCTTCGAAGCAAATGCCACTCATGGCGGGATTCTCCCTCAGCGCAGGATGGTGGTGGTTGTCATGTTGACCAGCGGGACATTGCCGTCCGTGCTGTACATGTCGGCGACCACGACGAACACCATCGGCCCGCTGCGACCGTTGCGCTGATAAATGTCGCGATAGGTGCTGTTGCGATAGATGCGCTCGCCGATCCTGGCATAGCGGAAGAATTCGTACTCGTATCCGCCGTTCATCAGGCGTGGCAGCGATACCTTGACCGGCGGCAGGCCGCGGAAGTTGCGCGTGTTGCCGTCGAAGCCGGGCTCCCCCATGCGATCCAGCGGGTCCGGCTCATCCGGCGCGCGCCGAAAAGCCAGCGGCGGAAAGGCCGGCGGTGCGACCAATCCGCCGTAGCGGCTGGTTTTCGCCCATGCCTCGTCCCAGTAGCGTCGAGCAGGATCCATAATCGCCTGGTGGAAGCGACGCACCTCGCTCGCCTCCACCGGGTGGAAGGCCAGGATCGGGCCGTTACGAGCGCCAATCAAGGCTTTTATCTCATCGGTGATGTAGTTTTCCGGCATGTTTTCTCCCCTTTGCAGCAAGCGTCGCTTAAAGAAATCAAGGCAGCGCCAGAGACGAGGCCTGAATGACATGTCTCTGCGCGGCGGCCCTGGATGCATGACCGCTTGCCATTCTGATACATATTCACATCGATAGAGCAATCACCCCAGGCTCCCTTTACCCTCAGGCGAGATCATGGCATTGATCCAGATCAAAGCGCCACCGCTGCTCCGGTGAATCGCCTTGGATGCGGGGTGTGGCGACGCTTCACCAGCGCGCCTGAGTGGAGATCATTTGGTGGCGTCCGGACGCCGATCGGCAACGTTGCGCCGCGGCAAGATCGATAGGAGGATGATGCGTTGCCATTCTTCCGTGCACTGTCTCACCGCATGACAGTCCCGGCTCACGCATGACCGCGACGACAGAAACCGCGCCGATCGCCGATGCCGAAACGGCACAAGCGGTGCTGGAGCATCTCGATCGCACGGCACAACATTGGGAAACGCCGTGCGGCGACGGGAGGATGGTTTGGCGCGGTTGGGGGCGTGGCCCCGCGGTGTTGCTGGTGCATGGCGGCGCCGGATCGTGGCGCCATTGGGTGCGCAACCTTGGAACGCTCACCGAGGGCCACACCGTCATAGCGCCGGATCTACCCGGGCTCGGTGATTCGGCGCGTGCGCCAGACCCGATCAGCGCCGAGTCAGTGGCGGCAATTGTTGGCCAGGGGCTCGACAAGGTTATCGGGTCGGATGCTGCTGTTCACATCGTGGGCTTTTCGTACGGTGGGGTTATCGCCGGGGCTGTCGCGGCGAACGCCGCTGACCGCGTTCGTTCGCTCACATTGATCGGCACCGGCGGCCTGGGGCCGCCGAATCGTTCCGTCGAACTGGTCAGGGTCCGCGACAAGACCGGCGCCGAACGGCTGGCGGCGCACCGCGACAACCTGTTGCGCATGATGCTGGCGGATCCCGCCAACGTCGATGCCCTCGCGTTGGAGATTCAAGAGCAGAATACGAGCCGGGCCCGCCTCAATAGCGGGTTCATGTGGATGTCCCGGGTGTTGCATGAAGCCTTGCCGCGCGTGCACGGGCACGTGCATGCCTTCTGGGGCGAGCATGAAATGGCCGACCGTGCGATGTTGGATGTGCGTATGGCATTGCTGCGACAGGCCCGCCCTGATGTCGAGATCGAGGTTATCCCGCAAGCCGGGCACTGGGTATTCTACGAGGCAGCAGAGCGCTTCAATGCCGCGCTGCTGCGAATCCTGGCGCTGTAGCCCCGTTG
>JBEKNT010000476.1:0-5011 GCA_049522565.1 Acetobacteraceae bacterium | reverse complement strand
TGCAGCGCCGGGCATACGAACTGCTGGGGCTGACGGTGTAGCCAGTAACAAAAGGCCTAAACTGCAAATTATCGTTGCTTTGTAGTGGTTTGCGACTTTTGAAAGAGGGAAGCTCGGCTTAAGAAGTCGAAGCGCGCATCACGGCGAAGACGGTTGAGATCTTCCATCGCGGCAAGCTGGTGGCGGTCCATCTGCGCGGCCTGCGGCCGTACCGCCCGACCACGCTCGCCGACCACATGCCGAGTTCGCACCGGCGCTACCGCGACTGGACGCACGAGCGAATCCTCCGCGAGACCGCAGCGATCGGCGACGACGCAGCGACGTTGGTAGAGATCATCCTGCGCTCGCGCCCGCATCCCGAGCAGGGCTTCCGCTCCTGCATCGGCATCCTTCGACCGGCGACGCGCTACAACGCCGAGCGGCTGGATGCCGCCTGCGCGCGGGCGCTGGCATTCAGCACCCGCTCGTACAGCTCGGTCGCGGCGATCCGGAAGCATGCTCAGGATAGGAAGCCGCGCGAGCCGGACCACCCCAGCCTATTCCACGAAAACATCCGCGGCCCCGGCTACTACCATTGAAAGGAGAGACGATGCTGACCCACTCCCTGGCCGAGCGCCTGCGCGGCCTCGACATGGCCGCCATGGCCGATGGGTTCCTCGAGATGCAGAGCAATTCCACCGCCACCGACCTCTCGCGTGAGGATTGGCTCGGCCTGCTGCTCGACCGCGAGGTGACCGCGCGCGACAACAAGCGTCTCGGCCGACGGCTGTGCCAGGCCCGGTTGCTTCAGAACGCTGTGGTCGAGGACACCGACTTCCGCACGTCGCGCGGTCTGGGCCGTGCCCTGTTCCTCAAGCTCGCTGCTACGACTGGATCCGTTACAGCCAACACCTAGTGATCAGCGGTCCGACGGGTACTGGCAAATCATGGCTGGCCTGCGCCCTAGGACACAAGGCCTGCCGGGAAGGCTTCTCGGTGGTGTATCGGCGCGCGTCGCGGATGTTCACCGAACTGGCGACCGCCCGTGGTGAGGGAAGGCTGCGGCGGATGCTGGCGATGCTGGAACGCACCAAGCTGCTGATCATCGACGGCTGGGGTCCGGAACCGCTGACCGCCGAGCAGCGACGCGACCCGCCGGAGATCATCGATGACGGCTACGAGAAGGGCTCGCTCCTGGTGACCAGCCAGGTTCCCGTGATGCGCTGGCACGAGTTGGTCTGCGACCCGACGATCGGCGATGCCATCCTGGTCCGCGATCCGCGCGGCGAGCTTGCGCCGCAGGCCTTCCTCTGCACCAATCTCGGCGCAGCTCCGGTCGATATCATTCAGTGGTTCGTCTCGCGCTGGAGGCTCGAGGTCACGTTCCAGGAAAGCCGTGCCATCTCGGCGTCGAAACCAGCGCCAGTGGGCCGACCTCGCGATCATCCGCACTGCCCCGGCTTTGCTCGGCCTGTTCTCGCTGGTTACCCTCTGGCTGCACGACCTGGCAGCCCGACTGCCGCTCGCTCCCAGAGCCGCTGCCTGGTACCCGAAGACGCACAGCACCTTCAGCGATGCTATCGCCGCGGTCTGCCGGCAGATCTGGCATCACCAGGTTTCTTGCCTGTCCAGGCAGCAGCGCGATGTTTATCGAAATTCCACGCCAACTCTGGGAACATGCCGCAAACGCACTCGCCTATGCCGCGTAGTTCGATAAAGTCGAGCTAAACCAGGATTATGTCATGCTCGATCCGTATCTGCTGCTGGACTGCGACAGGACGCAGGTGTGCCTCGGCATCTCGGAAAAAGGCGGCATTGTCGCCTTCACGGGGTAGGCAATTTCTCCCACGTACGGCGGGAGAGGTAAGTGGTGGCGTGTACACCAGCGCTTAACGTTGCTCCGCGACTCTCCCGCCAACGGCAGGAGGCGTTCGGATGGAACTCGCGGAACGGCGGCGGCAGTTGGGTGTGGCGCTGGGAGGGCTGGGCGCTGGTCAGTGGCAGCAGACGGAGGAGGCGTGTGGCCGCCTTCTGGCCAGAGACGCGGTGGATGTGGAGGCGCTGTTGTTGCTAGGTCTTTCGGTCGCGGCACGCGGCCAGACCCGGCGTGCCGCGGCAATTCTCGACAGGGTGGCACGGGAGCGGCCGCACGATGCCCACCCGTGCGGCGACCTCACCGCCCTTTTCCCGCGGTTCTCGCGCGTCCAGATCGCCGCTCAATATCGGGCCTGCCTGCGCCTGGCACCCGAGGATTTGCGCTTGCGGCATGCCTTCGCAAGTTTTTTGCAGGAAGGCGGAGAGCCGGAGGCGGCCGTCGCCTTGCTTCGTGAGGGGCTGCAACTGCACCCAGGCTCCGCCGTCGCGCAGCACGCCATGGGCTTGGCGCTGGCGGAGCTGGGCCATAACGAGGAGGCGATCTGGCATTTCCATCAGGCGGTGACGACCAATCCGGGGCAGGCCGCGAGTTGGGCCAATCTTGGCATGCTGCTGAAGGTCGAACGGCAATTCGATCGCTCGCTCGCGGCGTATGCGCAGGCGATCGCCGCGGCGCCATCGGACGCGCAGATCCGGGTGAACCGTTCGGTGGCGCTACTGCACGCCGGTCGCTGGGCCGAAGCCTGGTCGGACTTCGAGTGGCGCCTGCACGTCAAGGGGGCTATCACACTGCCGCTTGACCTTTTGCTCCCCGCGATATCGGAGGTCGGCGACCTGACCGGCCGCACCGTGCTGCTGACGCATGAGGAGGGGTTCGGCGATACGATACAATTCCTGCGCTATGTGCCGCTGTTCGCGCGGCTTGGGGCACGGGTGCTGGCATGGGTACCCTGGCCGTTGGTCCGCGTAGTGCAGTCGGTTCCGGGGGTGACGGCGGTGTTCACTGGCGACGGTGCGCCGCCGGCCTTCGATTTCCATTGCCCGTTCGTCAGCTTGCCGCGCGCGTTTGAAACCACTGTGACAACGATTCCCAGCGCGCCCTATCTGGCCGCCGACCCGGCGCTCGCGGCAGCGTGGGCAAACCGGCTGCCGAGTTCCGGCATGCGGGTCGGGCTCACCTGGGCGGGGCAGAACCGACCCTGGCTACCTGGCTTCACCACGGTGGACCGGCGGCGTAGCATTAGCTTGACGGCCTTCGCGTCATTGGGCACGGTTCCGGGTGTTCAGTTTGTCAGCCTGCAGAAGGGGCTAGCGCAAGAGCAGATCCGTCAGACGGCGCGTGTGAGGGCGCCTGAAGAGACGGCCCCAGGGGAGATGAGCCGGGGCGCGATGGCCCCAGAGGGAATTACGTCCCCAGGAATGACCTTATTCGATCCCATGGGGATGGCAGAGGATTTTGCCGATACGGCGGCGATTATTGCCAACCTCGATCTGGTGGTCAGTGTGGATACGGCGGTCGTGCATCTCGCCGGAGCTATGGGCAAACCGGTGTTCATGCTGGACCGCTATGACAATTGCTGGCGCTGGCTGTCCGGCCGAGCGGACAGTCCGTGGTACCCGACGATGACGATCTTCCGCCAGGAAGTGCAGGGCGACTGGTCGGTGCCGATGGCAAGGGCCGTGGCGGCGCTTCAGGCGATGGCTGCCTGGCACGGTGCCGCCAGAATGTGAACTGCAAGGCTAGGTAGTAGGAGAACTGGTTGGTCGTGCTGCTCTTCCGCAACCCGACATCGGCAGAGCCCAGCAGCGCGAATTGTCCGAAGGGCCGTCCGTAAATCGCGACGGGGGCGCGCCTTACGGCACACCGGCTCCACGCAGAGAACCGTGCATGCGGCATTCCCGGGCGATGTTTCACTCAGGGGAATCGCTTGAAAGTCTCAGGCTGATCCTTGAAGAATGGCTTGAAGGTAAGCGGGGTAACAATCGGCCAGTTTGCGGCGGAGCTCGCGGCTCTTGCCCGGTTTGTCCGATCGCACAGGTTCATGACCATGTGACGGACGGTCGCCATGTTGTGCGGGCCGTGAACGGAGCGCAGGCGCGAGAGGTCCTCACGGAAGATAACAGCCAGCGCCCAGTGCAGGCGGTTCTCGATATGCCAGTGGCAACGCACGGCATTGACGAATAGCGCGGCCATCAAGACCACGGAGCAGATGTAATGGCGGCGCTCGCGGGGATCGCCGCATGCCAAACAGGGTCTGGCAATTGGACCGGCCTGGCCACGCTGCAACGCCAGTTGATGCGCCAGGAACGTTAGCGTTGCGGGCCACCCACATGGTGCTGATCACGTGATCTGTGGTCCTGTATGAGGATGATGCAGGATAGCGGATCAACGCCAAACTTCGCGTCGCTACCCGGTGCCAGGTGCTTCAAGCGCCTTGGCAGCCTTCCAGTTCCACAGCAGCAGCGGGGCGAGTTCGTTCAGTTTGGTACGTCCCGCCACGATGCGTTGCAGCACATCGGTCAGCCACGCCAGCGGCTCAACATCGTTCAGCTTGGCCGTCTGGATCAGCGTAGCGATGATCGCCCAATGCCGCCCGCCGCTATCGGCGCCAGCGAACAACGCATTCTTGCGTCCGAGAGCCACCGGCCGCATGGCGCGCTCGACGGTGTTGGTGTCCAGCTCCAGGCGGCCGTCATCGAGATAGAGGATCAGCCCGTTCCAGTGGTTCAGGGCGTAGCGCATCGCCTGAGCCAGCGTGGAACGGCCGGAGATCCGCTCCAGTTGCTCGGTCAGCCAGGTGCGCATCGCCTCGACCAATGGCCGACTGCGTTGCTGACGCACCGATCGGCGGTTTTCGGCCGGCGTGCCGCGGATGTCGGCCTCGATGGCATAGAGTCCGGCGATCCGTCGCAGAGCTTCCTCGGCCAGCGGCGACCTGGTTGCGACATGGATGTCGTAGAACTTGCGTCGGGCATGCGCCCAGCAGAAGGCGAGCTGGGGCGCATCGTTCGTGTTGCCGCGGACCAAGCCAGCAAGCCCTGCATAGCCGTCCACCTGCAGCAGGCGGCGGAACCCACGCAGGTGCGCCTGCGGATGTTCGCCCTTGCGGTCCTCACTATAAACGAGGCAGCCGCCGGATGGCCGGGCCCACACCAG
>JBEKNT010000475.1:0-5018 GCA_049522565.1 Acetobacteraceae bacterium | reverse complement strand
CTTCATAGAACGCCAGATTAATTCTTGACACTGAAGCGCCGCCCTCTAGAGCCACTATATCCATCCGTGGTGCGCCCGTGGAGTCGCATGTTTGTATCGTGTTATCTCGCGGGAGAGCCATTTCTACGTCTATTACGTTGGCATGGCGATGCACGATGGCGGCGACACCATGTTTCTCCTTGTTTGGAGCGTGGGAAAGGGCGGTTTTGATCCATTTTTGTAAGTTCTCGATTATCTCGTCGGGTTCAACGGGGACATCGGCCCCTTTCGCCTCCGACTTCTCAGCGAATTTCCAGTGTAACTTACAGCGGGGAACGACTCCAACTTCGGTCTTCTTAAATCCAATCCGAAGTACCCGGTGGCCACCGGCGTACGCATCGAGCTTGCCGTCGCGCAAGGCAATCAGGAGCGGCCGCTTTTCCCCGCTGGGAGTCTCGTACTGTTCGTTCAAAACGTGCCGCCACCAAACCGGCATATCTTGAAGATACCTGATTGCGTCCGCTGCTAGCCATCGTTTGAATTTCGTGCTGTTTATATCGCCCACCATTCCCCGTCTCCCCTTTGCACGACATTGTCGAAAAGCCGCGTGTAATCCTCCGGACGAAACGTATGGATCGGCACCAGCGCCTTGGGCGCTACCGCATTTGCCAGCCGCTTCAGATCCGGCACGCTCGCGTGGCCGGATGTATGGATGACCCGGATTGGTATCCCCAGGCGCGTCAGCCGCTCCCGCAGTTCCAGGTTCTCCGGCTGCGTGAGATAGCCCGCCCACTGCGACCAGATCGCGGTCGCACCGTCGAGGCATCCTGCCGCTTCAAGGTCCTCCAGCATGAAACGCCGGAACAGCATCACCGCGCGCGGCGCCAGGGCCGCAAGGTCCTCCGGAAACACGCGACGATGCGCATTCTGGTGCAGCGCCTCGAATGCCCGCTTCCGCTTCACCTGTCTCTGCTGGCGGCGCGGGGTGAACAGCGCCATCTCCGGCCATTCCGGTCCAACCATGGGAATGTTGGGATTCGCCGTGGCCCGCAGGACCTCCGCAGCGTACAGGTCCACCAGGAACGTGCGTCGGGTCCTGCGGCACGCCCGGAAGACCGTGACCATCCGGTCGATATTCTGTGCCGATGCAGCCAGCAGGACCATGCCTCGGGCGGCGCCGAATACCTCGGTGAGTTCGGCTTCGATATCGGTCTCGGTCGGCAAGCCGGCCTCGGCGCCCGACCTGCCGATGGTGGAGCCCTCCATCAGCATGACATCGACCCCCATCGGGGGCCGTGCGACGAAGGCCTCAAACAGCTTTGCCTTGCGGCCATGGGCGCGAAGGTCGCCGGTGTAAAGCACGCTCCGCCCGTCGCCCTTGATGAGGAAGGAGTACGCATCGTAGGCGGAATGGTCGGTGAGATAGGGCGTGATCTCGAACGGCCCGAGCACGAACGTCTTGCGGTTGGAGATGTGCCGGACGTCGCGCGGCAGAACCACACCGGGAACCCAGCCGGCCGCGGCTGTCATGATCCGATGGGTCGCCTCGCCCATCCAGACCGGCACATGGTCCCCGCTCGCGGGCAGCAGCCCCCAATGGTCGTGGTGCCCGTGCGACAGCAGGACACCGAGCAGCGACGTATCCGGCTCACGCAAGCCCGATACCTCGGGGAGCAATGTGCTCGGGTCAACGCCGTCTGGCGCATCGAGCGGCAGGCCGAGATCGACGACCAGCCGTGCTCCCTGCGCTTCGATCTCGACGCAGGAACCGCCAATCTGTCGCGCACCGCGCAGGATTCTTAGCCGCAAAGGGGGCCGGACCTCTTGGTGACGCCTCGGACAGTGGCTCGATATCTACGAAGCACTGAGGGCGGTTGCGTGACGAACAGCTTCACGCTGCATATTCCCACGGGCGCCTTTCGAATTTACTGCGCCGAGCGGATATCGTCGCTTTGTTGCAAAGAAGGCACAGAGTTGCCGGGCCGCTTGGGGTCGGTGCGTTGGCGCCCGGCGGCTGTAGGCTCAGGTCATCCCTGCGGGCCAGCGCTACGCCGTGCCGCTGCTGTGCTGGCCGATCCGAGGCTCGGTCCCGGCCAGCAGGCGGCGGATGTTGGCGTGGTGGCGGGCATACACCAGCACAGCAATCGCCAACGCCAGCTTAACGGCGCCCGAATCCGCCAGCGCCCAGGCGAGAAAAGGTGCCAGCGCGAAGGAAATCAGCCCGGCGAGCGACGACCGCCGCAGCGTGGCGGCCGCGATCAGCCACACTGCTCCGGCCGCAATCCCGACCGGCCAGGCGGCGGCGATCAGCACACCGTAGCTGGTGGCGACGCCCTTGCCACCCTTGAAGCGGAGCCAGACTGGAAAGAGGTGGCCCAGCACGGCACCCAGCCCCGCCCACAACGCCGCATCCCGCCCGGCGAGCCATCCAGCCAGCAGCACGGCGGCGGCGCCTTTTCCCAGGTCCAGCAGCAGGGTTGCGGCAGCCAGGGTCTTGCGCCCGGTCCGCAGGACATTGGTGGCGCCGATATTGCCGGAGCCGATGGTGCGGATGTCCGGCAGTCCGGCGGCCCGCGTCAGCAACAGGCCGAACGGGATCGAGCCGAACAGGTAGCCGAGCAGGAGGTAGGTTGGCGGGGGCATGGGGTTCGGATTCCGGGTTGGCGCCATCTGTCATTGCGAGAAACGAAGCGACGAAGCAATCCCCTGCGTCGGGGCGGACGCTGCTCGTCGAGCGCGAATTTGCTTCGCGCGGTCCGGGATTGTTCTTGTCAGATCGTCAGCGAACACCTATCTGACTAGTCTAGTCAGCAAGAGTCCGCTAACATGTCTCAGGCACAACGGCACACCGGTGCGGTCTCAAACCCTCCCAAGGGACCGCCGGTCTGGAAGTTGGAAGACGCAAAGGCAAGGTTCAGCGAAGTGGTGCGTCTGGCACTCCACGGTAATCCGCAGCATGTCACCGTCCGCGGGCAGCCGGCGGTGGTGATCCTCGCCGCCGCCGACTACGCGCGGCTCGCTCCGGCAGCATCCAGCCCCAGCCTGGCCGCGCTGTTCGCCGATAGCCCGCTGGCGCGCCTGGACGACTTCGACGACGGTCTGCTCCGTGAGCGTTCCCCGGTTCGCGAGGCACCGGACTTCGAAGCGTGACCCTGCCGCCGGCCCGAGGCTGGCTGATCGACACCAACGTCGTTTCCGAATTGCGCAAAGGCCCGCGTGCTGCGGCCCCCGTGCGGGCCTGGGCAGAAAGCGTGCCGCGTGCCGCGTGTTTTCTCAGCCGGCTCAGCATCGCCGAAATCCACTTCGGGATCGGCCGCGTCACCGACCCCGCCTTCCGCGCCGAGCTGGAGGCCTGGGTGCGAGACGGTCTGCTCCCCTGGTTCGGCGACCGCGTCCTGGAGGTGGACGGCCGTGTCTTGCTGCGCTGGCGGCAGTTGGTCTGGGACAGTCAGAAGGCCAACTACACCGATTCCCAGCCGGACGCCCTTTTGGCCGCCATCGCGCTGGTACACGAGCTTGGCGTGGTCACCCGCAACACCGCCGATTTTGAACGGGCCGGCCTGCGATTGCTCGATCCGTGGCAGTACGCATAGGGCGGAAAAGCGCAGCGCCGTCCCCCGAGATGCCCGGCGGAAGGCGCCGCACTTTTCCGCCCTACGCGGGTGCCCCGAACACCCGGCGGCCCGCCTTCCAGGTCCCCAGCACCACGCCCTCCAGCGCGCGTCCGTCGAACGGGGTGTTCTGCGCCTTGCCGGGCAGCTTGCCGGATTCGACCTGCCAGATCCGCTCGGGGTGGAACAGGCACAGATCGGCGGGCGCGCCCTTGACCAGCCGGCCGGCTTCGATCCCGAGCAAGCGGGCCGGCCGCGCCGTCAGCAGCTCGATCGCCAGCGCCATGCCGATCGTGCCGTTGTGGACCTGCGCCAGCGTCACCCCGAGCAAGGTGGCCAGCCCGACCCCACCGGGGGTGGCCTGGGCGAAGGGCAGGCGCTTGTCGTCGGCGTCGCGCGGCTGGTGGTCCGAGGCCACCGCGTCGATCGTGCCGTCGGCCAGGGCCGCGGCAACCGCCTGGCGATCGGAGTCTTTGCGCAGCGGCGGCGACAGCTTGGCATAGGTGCGAAAGTCGCCGATCGCTGTTTCGTTCAGGTCGAAATAGGGCGGCGCGGTGTCGCAGGTGACCGCCGCACCGTCCTGCTTCGCGCGGCGGATCAGTGCCAGCGCGTCGGCGGTGGAGACATGCGCGAAGTGCACCGCGCCGCCGGTGAGCAGCGCCAGGCGGATGTCGCGCGCGACCTGGATCGCCTCGGCGGCGGCGGGGATGCCGGGCAGGCCGAGGCGCGTCGCCAGCTCGCCCTCGGTCGCGGCACCGCCGGCGGCGAGCGACGGCTCCTCCGGGTGCTGCACGATGCGGGCACCGAAGCCTCGCGCATAGGACAGCGCCAGCCGCATCAGCCGGGCGGACCGCAGCGTGTTGGCGCCGTCGGTGAAGGCGACCGCGCCGGCCTCGCGCAACAGGCCGAGTTCGGCGAGCGCCTCGCCGCGGCAGCCGGTGGTGACGGCAGCGTAGGGCAGGATGGTCAGGCTGCCGGTTTCCTCGCCGCGCCACCGCATCATGTGCACCAGCGCCGGATCGTCGATGGCCGGCAGCGTGTCGGGTAGCGCGGCGAGCGTGGTGATGCCGCCGGCCGCGGCGGCCGCGGCGGCCGAGGCGATGGTCTCGCGGTATTCGTAGCCCGGTTCGCCGAGCGCGGCGCGCATGTCCACCAGGCCGGGGCAGAGCACCGCGCCGTCTTCCTGGATGACGACCGCGCCGTCAGGGCGGCCGAGACCGGCGCCGAAATCCGCGATGACCCCGTCGCGCACCAGCAGGTCGCCCAGCGTGTCCACGCCGGACGACGCGTCGAGCAGACGGACGCCGAGGAAGAGCGTGGTGGGGGTCATGCGGCGGGACCAAAATTGCTGCCCCTCCCCTTGTGGGAGGGGGTTGGGGGGAGGGGTCGGTGCCGCATCGACCCCTCCCCCCAACCCCCTCCCACAAG
>JBEKNT010000474.1:0-5019 GCA_049522565.1 Acetobacteraceae bacterium | reverse complement strand
AAAGTGCGGAGAGCCACGGAGGGCCACGGAGCAGATCAGAATTGCGCTTTGCCCGATGCGTGTTGAATTTATACCAATCGCCCGTGAGGGTGACTCGTCGGTCGCGTTCATCGTCATGGCGGCCCCCCGGGTCAAGCGCCCGGAGACAGGCGGAGCTTGCCACCGGGCGCTTGACCCGGTGGGCCTGCCATCCACGAATTTGGCGCTTGCAACGGGGAAAGTCGTGGATGCCGACCCACCGGGTCAAGTGCCCGGTGGCAAGCTCCGCCTACCCTCGGGCACTTGGCCCGGGGGGCGGCATGACGATGTGGGCGTCGTCCGTGTGTCAAACTTTCGGACGGTTGGTATTGCTTCTCCGTGGCCCTCCGTGGCCCTCCGCACGTCCTCCGTGTTGAAATCTTGCCTGTCTGCGAAGCCGCGCGCGCCCGTTGCGATGCCTGGCAACCCGGGGGCACGCGCATGAAAGCGGTCATCCTCGCCGGCGGCCTCGGCACGCGGATCTCCGAGGAATCGCATCTGCGGCCGAAGCCGATGATCGAAATCGGCGGCAAGCCGCTGCTGTGGCACATCATGAACATCTACACCGCGCACGGCGTCACCGAGTTCATCATCTGCCTCGGCTATCGCGGCCACATGATCAAGGAGTATTTCGCCAACTACATGCTGTACGCCTCCGACGTCACCATCGATGCGCGGTCGGGCGAGACCATCTATCACCGCAACTACGCCGAGCCCTGGCGCATCACGATGGTGGACACCGGCGCCGCGACCATGACCGGCGGACGGCTCAAGCGCGTCGCACGGTATCTCGATCCGGACGACAGCTTCTGCATGACCTATGGCGACGGCGTCGCCGACATCGACATCACCGGACTGGTCGATTTCCACCGCCGGCACGGCCGGCTCGCCACCGTCACCGCGGTGACACCGCCCGGCCGCTACGGCGCGCTGATGTTGCAGCAGGATCGGGTGGATAGCTTCAGCGAGAAGCCGCCGGGCGACAATGCGGTGATCAATGGCGGCTTCTTCGTGCTGCACCCCACGGTGCTGCACCGCATCGAGAGCGACGACACGCCGTGGGAGACCGGGCCACTGGAAAGCCTGGCGCAAGACGGGGAGCTGCGCGCGTTCCGCCATGCCGGGTTCTGGCAACCGATGGACACGCTGCGCGACAAGACCACGCTGGAGGCGCTGTGGACGTCCGGCAACGCACCCTGGAAAGTCTGGGCGGACTGAACCATGCCAGCAATCAATCCGGATCCCGGCTTCTGGCGAGGCCGGCGGGTGCTGCTGACCGGGCATACCGGCTTCAAGGGCTGCTGGCTGGCATTCTGGCTGCATCACCTCGGCGCCGCGGTCACCGGCATTGCCCGGTCGCCAGCCGAGCACCGCCTGTTCCGCCTGCTGCATCTCGACGACCTGGTGCAGACACGGGTGGCCGACCTGCGCGACGCCAGCGCCGTCGCCGCGGCCGTCGCCGCAACACAGCCGGACGTGGTGCTGCACCTGACCGCGCAGACCTCGGTGCAACGCTCGGTGGTCGATCCTGCCGAGAGCTTCGCGATCAACGTGCTGGGCACCGTGCATCTACTGGATGCGCTGCGTGCCGTGCCGCACCTGGCCGGCGTGCTGGTGGTCACCACCGACAAGGTCTACGCCGACATTCCGGACGGCCAGGCCCGCCAGGAGGGCGATCGGCTGGGCGGCCGCGACCCCTATTCCGCGTCCAAGGCGGCCGTCGAACTGGCGACCGCCGCGATGGCGCAGAGCTTCCTGGCGCCGAACGGCGTCGCCGTGGCCACGGCCCGCGCCGGCAACGTGATCGGCGGCGGCGATTTCGCTCCCGGCCGGTTGGTGCCGGACGTGGTGAATGCGGCGCGGTCGGGCCAGAAGCTGACCTTGCGCAATCCCGCATCCCGCCGGCCCTGGCAGCACGTGCTGGATTGCCTCAGCGGCTACCTGCTTTATGCGGCGGCACTGGCAACCGATCCGACCGTGCCGCCGGCGCTGAACTTCGGGCCGCGCAATGCCGCTGGCCCGACGGTTGGCGAGATCGCCAATGCCATGCTCGAAGCGCTGGGCGCACCGGATGCCTGGGCCTACGCGCCGACGCCGGAGGTGCGGGAAACGCATGTGCTGTCGCTGGATTCGACGCTGGCGCGCCGCACCCTCGGCTGGTCCGACCGCTTGCCTGGCCAGCGGATGATCGCGGAGACCGCGGCCTGGTACCAGGCCTGGGCCGAGGCCGCCGACATGCGGGCCGTCACGCTGCAACAAATCACCGCCTACGAGGCCCTGTCGTGACCACGCGCATTTGCCGGCTGTGCGGCGCCACGGTGCAGCGCACGCTGATCGATCTCGGCGCAACCCCGCTGGCCAATTGCTACGTGACGGGGGAAGAGGCCGCGAGCGGCGCCGACCGCCCCTATCCTCTGCAAGTGCTGGTGTGCGACCGGTGTCTGCTGGTGCAGGTGGGGGAAACGATTCCGCCGGAGGCGATCTTCGCCGCCGACTACGCGTATTTCTCATCGTTCTCGGCAAGCTGGGTGGCGCACGCGCGGCGCTACGCCGCGGCGATGGCCACGCGCTTCAATCTGCATGAGCGCTCACTGGTCGCCGAGGTGGCATCGAATGACGGCTACCTGTTGCAGCATTTCCGCGCGATGGACATTCCGGTATTGGGCATCGAGCCGGCGGCCGGCGTCGCCGCGGCGGCGCGGCGGATCGGCGTGCGCACGGAGCAAATGTTCTTCGGTGCGGACACGGCGGCAGGACTGGCGTCGCGTTATGGCCGCGCCGACCTGATCGCCGCCAACAACGTGCTGGCACATGTGCCGGACCTGCCCGGCTTCGTCGCCGGCTTCACCGCCATGCTCCGCCCGGAAGGCGTCGCCACGTTCGAATTCCCGCATCTGCTCTCGCTGCTGGAGCATGTGCAGTTCGACACGATCTATCACGAACATTTTTCCTACCTGTCGCTGCTGGTGGTGGAGCATGTGCTGCGCGATGCCGGCCTGCGGGTGTTCGACGTGGCGTGCCTGCCGACGCATGGCGGATCGCTGCGGGTTTTCGCCTGCCACGCGGATGCGAGCCACGCGCCGCAGCCTGGCCTCGATGCGGTGCGCGCGCGGGAAGCGGCGGCCGGGCTGCACCGGCCGGAGACGTATGACAGCTTCGCGCCGAAGGTGGCGCGCATCCAGCGCGGTTTTCGCAGCTTCGTCGCCGAGCAACACGCGCGCGGGCGTCGGCTCGCGGCCTATGGCGCGGCTGCCAAGGGCAACACGTTCCTGAATAGCTGCGGCATCACCGCGAGCGACGTGATCTGCGTCGCCGACCGCAATCCGGAGAAGCAAGGCAAGCTGCTGCCAGGCAGTCACATTCCCGTGGTCTCGCCGGACGCACTGGCCGCCGCGCGGCCGGACGACGTGGTCATCCTGCCGTGGAACCTGGCCGACGAGGTGGCGGCGGAACTCGCGCCGCTGCGCGCTGCCGGCACGCGGCTATGGGTCGCCGTGCCGGAAGCGCGCGCCCTGTAGGGCCGTGCCAGCATGTCGCATGGTGCCGGACTGGCGGCGTTCGATCCTCCCGTCATGACTGGGCGGCAGTCCGGCACATACGAAATGCCAGGCCCATGCGCTTCCTGTTGACCACGCTTCCCGGGGTGTTGCGGATCGACGCGGAACCGCGGCGCGATGCGCGGGGCGCGTTTGCGCGGCTGTATTGCCCGGAGGAATTCGCTGCCGCCGGCATCGCCGATTGCCAGGCGTGGCAGGTAAGCCTGTCGCGCAATCCGACCTGCCACACCTTGCGCGGCATGCACTTCCAGGCGCCGCCGCACGACGAGGCGAAGCTGGTGCGCGCGGTGCGCGGGCGGGCTTACGATGTGGTGATCGACCTGCGGCGCGACAGTCCTCGCTGCGGCGAATGGATCGCCGTGGAACTCGATGCCGAGGCGATGAATGCGGTGTTCGTACCGGAAGGTTGCGCGCACGGCTTCATGACATTGCAGCCGGACACCGATGTCATGTACCAGATCAGTCCACTGCACGTGCCGGGCAAGGCACGTGGCGTGCGGTGGAACGATCCCGCCTTCGCCGTGCGCTGGCCGGCCGAACCGGTGCTGATGGACGCCCGCGATGCCTGCTGGCCGGACTGGATCGCGCCGCAAACCGCTGCGCGGCTTTCCCTCGAACTATGAAATTTGTGAGGCTTTTCCTGTAACCTTTTGATAATGCCGCGCACGATGCGGCGATCTGGGTCGATTGGTGGTCGCGCGGCCACCGGCAGGTTGGTAGAGTCCGCGCGACACCCCGGCAGTATGGAGACTTGAGATGACCGAGACCGACGATCTCTCTGTGCGGCTGATTGCGCTGGAGACGGTGCTGCGGCACCTGGTCACGCATCTCGCATTGCACAGCGACGATCCGCCGCGCTGGGTGGCGACTCGCCGCGTGCTGGCGTTGCATGAGGTGCAGGCGCATCCGCGGTGGTCCGGCGACCCGCAGGCGCGGGCCCACATGGCGGGGCTTGAACAAGCGATCTGCGGGTTCTTCGATCCGGTGGAGGGGGTGATCGCGGCGTATGGCGCGTGATCGCGGCGTAGGACGCCTGGTCGCGGCGTAGGACGCCTGGTCGCGGCGCTCCACCACCAGACCAAGAGATCGACGTAGCGGCACGGGGCACCCAGTCGTCGCCGGGTTCGATTCCATGCACATCAGGATGGGCGGCCGTCCGGAGAGAATTTGTGTCATGGCCGGTCCGCGGGGCAAGCGCCCGGGGGCCGGCTCCGGCCGGACAGCCACAACCGTGCCCCTTGCCATACCGCAAGGGGCCTTCCGGGAACAAGTGCTTCAAATGATCGCGCTGCAACCTCCGTGTCATGGCCGGCGAAGGCCGGCCACCCCCGACTTTGCTGGGTGGAACCAAGGGAAGACGGGGGTGGGCGGCCATCGCCGGCCCATACACGGAGGGTGGAGCGCGATCATTTTTAGCACTTTTTACCCGAATGCCCCGGGCGGG
>JBEKNT010000473.1:0-5019 GCA_049522565.1 Acetobacteraceae bacterium | reverse complement strand
CCCGCTGCGCGAGGCGCTATACCGGCTCTCGGCGTCCAAGCTCGTCACGTTGGAAGACCGCCGCGGCTTCCGCGTGGCCACCGTATCGCCGACGCACCTGGCCGAGGTGATCGAGTTGCGCGAGGCCGTCGAGACAATGCTGCTGGGTAACGCCTTCAAGCATGCCGATGTGCAGTGGGAGGCACAGATCGTCGGCGCTTTCCATCGCCTGCAGCGTACCGCCGAGTACAAGTTCAATCCCGGCCCATACACCAGCGATTGGGAATCGGCGCATCGCGGGTTCCACTTCGCCCTATTGTCGGCGGCCCGGCTCCCCATGCTGCGGGAGTTCCGCCTATCGCTGTGGGACCACGTGGCCCGCTATCGTAACCTGGCTTACGCCGGCAAGGCGATGTCGCCATCTGTCTTCGAGGGGCACCAGCAACTCATGGAGGCCGTACTGGCCCGTGACGAGGAACTGGCGAGCGTGCTGCTGCGCCGGCACATCAGGTTCGCGACATCGCACATCAAGGAAGGGTTGTTCCCGCAAGCGGGCCGCGGCCTGCCAGGCACGGAGGCGCTCGACAGTGCGCCGCGCGGCGTGCCTGTCGCGGGCGCGCCGTCGGGGATCGCCGTCCCGCTCGACGGTATGACGCTGGTGGGAATGTCGGATCAGGCGCCTGGCACCGGCTGAAAGCGCTTGTCCATTATTCAGCCGGCAGGGCCGCACGCAATGCGCGGGCGATTGCCGGTGCGCAGGTCAGCGCCCGGTCAGGATTCGCTCGACCAACTGCTTCACGGTCGGAATGAACCCATTCGAGTAGAACGGGTCCTTCGCGAACCGGAACGCGTTATGTCCGCTGAACATCAGGTTGTCGTCCAGCGTTCCCGGCTGGTCCGCGTCGTGCGCGATGTTCTGCAACGTCTTCTGGATGCAGAAGCTGCGCGGGTCGGGCCGTTTGCCGGTGGAATGGTCGGCCTCGTGCTGCGACCAGTTGGAGAACCGGCACTGCGACAGGCAGCCCATGCACCCCACCTGGTCGGTCAGGATCTCCTTCGCCTTCTCTGGCGTGGCGAAGATCAGCGTGGAGTCCGGCGTGCGCAGCGCCTCGGTGAAGCCCAGCGCCTCCCATGACCGGGCGCGCTCCCAATCGGCCGGCGTCAGGTAGACCGGGCGCTTGCGCGGCCCGACGCCATACTCCGCGACATGCTCGCCGATCGGCTCGGCGGTATAGGCCACCTGCCGCTCGCTGCGTTCGCGCAGTTCCTGGATGAAGCCGTTGTTCACCGCGCTGGAATAGAAGCCGGTCGGGCTGAACCGGTTGAGGAAGACATCCCCCTCCTTCAGCGTGCGCAGCCGTTCCTTCCAGGCGTCGCCGATCGGGCTTTCCTTGGTCAGCAGCGGACGCGTGCCGAACTGGAAGGCGATCGGTCCCAGCTCGGGGTTGTCGATCCAGTGCTCCCACTCCTCCAGCCACCACACGCCGCCGGCCATGATGATCGGCGTGTCGTGCAGGCCGAACTCGCGCAGCAGCTTGCGCAGCGCCAGCACCCGCGGATACGGGTCTTCCGGCCGGTTGGGGTCCTCGCTGTTGGACAGGCCATTATGGCCGCCGGCCAGCCAGGGGTCCTCGTAGACAACGCCGCCGAGCAAAGCCGCCGCCTTCGAGTAGGCGCGCTTCCACAGCGCGTTGAACGCCCGCGCCGAGGACACGATCGGGTAGTAGTAGATGTTGAACCGCGCCGCGATGTCGGACAGCCGGTACGGCATGCCGGCGCCGCAGGTAACGCCGCTGATGATGCCCTTCGCCTGTTCCAGCACCTCGGTGATGATGCGTTCGGCGGCACCCATTTCCCACAGGATGTTGGCGTGGATGCGCCCCTTGCCGGAAGCCAGGTCGTAGGCCCGCCGCGCCTGGGTCAGCGCGCCCTTGATGGCGTAGGCGACCAGTTCCTCGTGCCGCTCCCGCCGGGTGCGGCCGTGATAGAGCTGCGGGATGCGCCGGCCCTGTTCGTCGAAGCTGTCGGCGTTCACCGCGCTGAAGGTGCCGACGCCGCCGGTCGCGGCCCAGTTGCCGGACGAGATGCCATTGGAGATCGACACGCCCTTGCCGCCTTCCACCAGCGGCAGGACCTCGATCCCTCCCATGCGAATCGCATTGATCGCTCTCATGGCATCCCGCCTTTCGCCAAGCAGCAATGGCGCCTCGTGGGGCGACCCGTGCGCCCCCCTGTCACATAACGGTTACGCGGCGCCCGCCGCCGGATGCAAGATGCAACCATGCGAAAACAGGCGCCGCGCCCGGTTTTTGCGGCTACTCGCCGATGACGGGTTGCTCGGAGTCCTGCGGCATCGGGCTTGGCTCGTAACGCTCCCGCGGCGGGCCGCGATCGCCGCGGTCGCCACGATCTCCGCGGTTACCGCGATCGCCGCGCTCGCCCCGGTCGCGGTCGCCGCCGTGGTCACGGTCGCCGCGGCCCGGCTTGGCGCCCACTTGCTCGGTGATGTCGGCACCGGTGGCCTGGTCCACCACCCGCATCGACAGCTTCACCTTGCCGCGCTCGTCGAAGCCCAGCACCTTCACCTTCACCGCGTCGCCGACATTCACCACGTCGGTGGTCTTGCCGACGCGGCCCTGCTGCAACTCGCTGATATGCACCAGCCCGTCGCGCGACCCGAGGAAGTTCACGAACGCGCCGAAATCGGCGGTCTTCACCACCTTGCCGGTGTAGATCACGCCGATCTCCGGCTCCGCGACGATGCCGCGGATCCAGTCGATCGCCTGCTGCGCCTGAGCGATATCGGTCGCGGCGATCTTGATCGTGCCGTCGTCCTCGATGTCGATCTTGCACTTGGTTTGCTCGACGATCTCGCGGATCACCTTGCCGCCGGTGCCGATCACCTCGCGGATCTTCTCCTTCGGCACGTTGATGATGGTGATGCGCGGCGCGGTCATGGCGACCTCGTCGCGATGGCCGGTGATCGCCTTGGACATCTCGCCCAGGATGTGCAGCCGGCCGTCGCGCGCCTGCGCCAGGGCGATGCGCATGATATCCGGCGTGATCGAGGTGATCTTGATGTCCATCTGGAGAGAGGTGATGCCCGCCTCGGTGCCGGCCACCTTGAAGTCCATGTCGCCCAGATGGTCCTCGTCGCCGAGGATGTCGGACAGCACGGCGTAGCCGCGATCCTCCTTGATCAGCCCCATGGCGATGCCCGCCACCGGCCGCTTCAACGGCACGCCGGCATCCATCAGCGCCAGCGACGAGCCGCACACGGTCGCCATGGAGGACGAGCCGTTGGATTCGGTGATCTCGGAGACCACCCGCAGCGTGTAGGGGAACTTCTCCTTCTCCGGCAGCAGCGGATGGATCGCCCGCCAGGCCAGCTTGCCGTGGCCGATCTCGCGCCGCCCCGGGCTGCCCATGCGGCCCGCCTCGCCCACCGAGTAGGGCGGGAAATTGTAGTGCAGCATGAAGTGCTCGCGGTATTCGCCGGCCAGCGCGTCGATGATCTGTTCGTCCTGCCCGGTGCCGAGCGTGGCAACGCAGAACGCCTGGGTCTCGCCGCGGGTGAACAAGGCGGAGCCATGCGCGCGGGGGAGAATACCGACTTCGGCGACGATCGGCCGCACCGTCCTGGTGTCGCGGCCGTCGATGCGCATGCCGGTGTCCAGGATGGCGTTGCGGACGATGTCCGCTTCCAGGTCGTGGAACGCGTGGCGGGCCTTCTCGGCGTCCACGCCCTCACCGGCCAGCGCCTCGGCCATCTGCCGGCGCACGGCGTCGACCTTGTCGTGCCGCAGGCCCTTGTCGGGCTCGCGATAGGCGTCCGCCAGGCCGGCACGGGCCAGCGCATCCACCCTTGCCTTCAGCGCCAGTTCCTCGGCTGAGGGTTCCGGCAGCGGCCAGGGCTCCTTGGCGGCGCGTTCGGCGAGTTCGATGATCGCCTGGATCACCGGCTGGAAGCTCTCATGGCCGAAGCTGACGGCGCCGAGCATGACGTCCTCGGACAGCTCCTGCGCTTCGGATTCCACCATCAGCACGCCTTCGGTGGTGCCGGCCATCACCAGCTCCAGCTTGCTGTCCTTCATCTGGTCGGCGGTAGGATTCAGGACGTACTGGGTGCCTGTGTAGCCGACGCGGGCGGCGGCCACCGGGCCGAAGAACGGGATGCCGGACAGGGTCAGGGCGGCGGAGCACCCGATCATGGCGACGATGTCGGGGTCGTTCTCCAGGTCGTGGCTGAGCACGGTGGCGATGACCTGGACCTCGTTGCGGAAGCCCTCGGGGAACAGCGGGCGGATCGGCCGGTCGATCAGGCGGCTTTTGAGGACCTCGGCCTCGCTGGGCCGGCCCTCACGCTTGAAGAAGCCGCCGGGGATCTTGCCGGCGGCGAAGGCCTTCTCCTGGTAGTTCACCGTCAGCGGGAAGAAGTCCTGGCCGGGGCGGGAGCTTTTCACTCCGACCGCGGTGCACAGCACGATCGTGTCGCCGTAGCTGGCCAGCACGGCGCCATCGGCCTGGCGGGCGATCTTGCCGGTTTCCAGGACCAGCTTGCGCCCGCCCCAGTCGAGTTCCTTGCGAAAGTAGTTGAACATTCATGCGTCCTTCAGATGCGCGCGGCATCGGCGGACGGCATTCCGGGCAATCCTGACTGCCCTTTCGGGGCGGGAGGCGGCGTCTCGGGTCGCATGGAGGAGGCTGCGCCGGCCGGTGACGGCAAAGTTTGGCGCAGCCGCGGGCCATGTGGCCGGAAACGCCGTCGCGGTTCCCACACCTTTCGGGGCGTACCGGATCGGCGGTTTGTCGATCCGCCGCGTGTCGCGGCGTTGGGAGGCGTTTGCCCGCCTCCATGGCGTTGCCCCGCCCCACCATGGGGAGGGGGTGGGCGCCGTATGCCGCCATATGGGGGCGGACATCGGTTAAGTCACGTATCTTCCAAGAGTCTCCCCCTCCCCTTGTGGGGGGTTGGGGGGGGGAGGGGCGAAGCGGCACGAACCCCTCCCCCCAACCCCCTCCCTCAAGGGGAGGGGGAGT
>JBEKNT010000472.1:0-5024 GCA_049522565.1 Acetobacteraceae bacterium | reverse complement strand
TCTCCGGCGACCTCCACAGTTTCATTCACGGCGGGTCGGCCGCCAGCCGGCGGCCAACTCGCGATGACAGCGAGTCCGCGATGACAACGAGTCCGCAATGACGGCGGGTCCGCAATTCCAGGGGGCGAGCGTGGTACGGCGACGCCCGGCCCGCCGCGTGCTAGCAGGCGGTCGCAACTCGCCCGCCACCCAGGAGGCCCCCGTGCGCTCGCGCCTCGTTCCGCTGCTCGCCGTCGCCGCGAGCCTCGCCGTTCCGGCATTCGCCCAGCCAGCATCGACCGGTCAACCCGGTTGGGTGCCGCCCGGTGCCAATCCGATCACCGGCGCCCGGCCGGGTAATGAGATCGGCACCGGCATGTCGCTGCCGCTGTCCGACCAGGCCGGCAACATCACCCCGCAGGACACCACGTCGCTGATCGCCGGCCGCCTCCCCGAGCCCCCGGTGGGGGACGCCGCCGCGATCCGTGACTACCTGCTCGCTGCCCGCAACGCGCTGGCCGCGGGCCGCACCGGCGAGGCGCAGGAAGCCTTGGAACGGGCGGAGACCCGGGCGCTGGATCGGTCTGTGCCGCTGTTCCAGACCTCGACCCCCATCCGCGATCCGGTGGTCGAGCGCATCGCGCAGGTGCTGCACACGCTCGGCAACGGCGACCGGTTGGAGGCGATGCGGCTGCTGGAGCAGGCGATCGCGGCCGGGGGGTCGTAAACCGGGCGACCCCATAACGGCATTTGACCCAGATCAACGTGCCCGTCGCCGATCGGCGGCAAATTGCGTCCGATCGGAGGACGCATGTTCAGATACATCCTGGTCCCCGCCACCGGTGCGCCGACGGATGATGCCGTTTTCCGCAGCGCCCTGGCGATCGCGCGTCCGTCCGCCGGCCATCTGGCGTTCCTGCATGTCCGTCTCGACATGCAGCAGACAGTACTCGCAGTCGCCGGCGGCGACCTCGGCGGGGCCGGCTATGGCGGCGTCATCGACTCGGTGCAGGGCGAGGTTGAAGCGCGGCAGAGCCGGGCGCATGCCGGGGTGGCGGCATTCTGCGCGCGCGAGCAGGTGACGCTGGCGGATGCGCCGGGTTTCAGGCCGTCCGGACAAGCTGCCTACACCACGCGCGAGCCAGCGCCTCTGACGGAGACGCCGGTTCCCGGCGCGCCGTCCGCTGAGTGGTACGTGGAAGCCGGCGACGAGTCGCAATGCCTCGCCGCGCATGGCCGCACCGCCGATCTGACCGTGCTCGGGCGGGCGCGCGAGGGTGGGAAGGTGGCGCTGCACCTGCTGGAGACGGTGCTGCTGGAGACCGGCCGGCCACTGCTCATCGCACCGGAGGTCGTTCGGCCGTCGATCGGCCGGCACATTGCCATCGCCTGGAAGGACTCCGCCGAGGCCGCGCGCGCCGTGGCCGCCGCATTGCCATTGCTGGCGCTTGCGGAGACCGTCACCCTGTTTGCCGTGCAGGAGAGTTCGGATACCCACGCCGACAGCGATTCCGGCAAGCGGCTGCGCCGCGCCTTGCGGTGGCATAATCCCGCGACGACCCTGCGCATCGTGCCACGGACCAACCACGACCCGGTGGAGGCGTTGCTGGCCGTCGTCGAGGCTGACGGCGCCGACCTTCTGGTGATGGGCGGCTACAGCCATAGCCGGATGCGCGAAGCGATGTTCGGCGGCTTCACCCGCCGTGTGCTGCTCGCGGCGGGATTGCCAGTGCTGATTGCACATTGACCAGTACACCTCTCCCGCCTTGCGGGAGAGGTCGAGACGCGTCAGCACCGAGGGTAAGGGGCGTAACGCACCGGCCTCCGTGCGTTACGCCCCTCACCCTCGGTGCTTCGCACCTCCACCTCTCCCGCAAAGCGGGAGAGGTGTAGCGCACTTGACCTGGGTCAATGCCGGCACACGCCTGTGGGACCAAGCTGCCGGCACAACTCGGGGAGACCACCATGTTGGATGCAGCCAGCATCATGACTCGCAACGTCGTTACCGCTCGCCCCACCGACACGGTGGCACGCGTGGCACGTCTGCTCGCCGACAACACCATCAGCGCCGTGCCGGTTTGCGACGACACCGGCGCCTTGCTCGGCATGATCAGCGAGGGCGACCTGATGCGCCCCTTCGTCGACACCAACGTCAGGCGCCGTGCCTGGTGGCTCGCGCTGCTGGCCGACGGCACCGACCTTGCGCCGGAGTTCGTGGACTATGTGCGGCTCGACCGCCACCAGATCGGCGACCTGATGACCAAGCCGGTCATCACCGCGAGCGAGACCGCTCACGTCACCGAACTCGCCGAGCAGATGGTGGAGCATCGCATCAAGCGGCTGCCGATCGTGCGCGATGGCAAGCTGGTCGGTATTGTCAGCCGCGCCGACGTGATCCGCGCCATCGCGCAGTCGCCCGATGCCGTCACGGAATGAGGTCTGAGGCGTGTCCGCCACGGTTGCCAACCCGGGTCGGGTGCGCGCCATCCGTGGCGCGGTGCTGGATGTCACCTTCAGCGGCGGCACGCTGCCGTCGATCGGCGAGGCGTTGCATATCGACGACGACACTCTTCGGCTGGTCGCCGAGGTGCAGAGCCACCTCGACTCCGAGACTGTGCGTGCCATCGCCTTGCAGGCAACGTCCGGCTTGCGTCGCGGCGCTGCGGCGCAGCCGACCGGCGGCCCGTTGACCGCGCCCGTCGGTGATGCCGTGCTCGGCCGATTGCTCGATGTCATTGGGGCGATACACGACCACGGGCCGCCGTTGCCCGCCGACACGCCGTGGCTGCCGATCCATCGCATGCCGCCGCCGCTCGCGGCGCAGACCGCGGCCACCACGGTGTTCGAGACCGGCATCAAGGTGATCGACCTGCTGGTGCCGCTGGCGTTCGGCAGCAAGACGGCGATGTTCGGCGGCGCCGGCGTCGGCAAGACCGTGCTGCTGATGGAACTGATCCACGCGATGGTGGAGCGCTACAAGGGCATCTCGGTATTCGCCGGCATCGGCGAGCGCTCGCGCGAGGGCCACGAACTGTGGGCGGACATGCAAGGGTCCGGCGTCATCGGCCGCACCGCGCTGGTGTTCGGGCAGATGAACGAGCCGCCCGGCGCGCGCTGGCGCGTCGGCCTCACCGCGCTGACCATCTCCGAGTATTTCCGCGACGTGAAGCGGCAGAACGTGCTGCTGCTGATGGACAACGTATTTCGTTTCGTGCAGGCCGGCGCTGAGGTTTCGGGCTTGCTGGGGCGGCTGCCGTCGCGCGTCGGCTACCAGCCGACGCTGGCCACCGAAGTGGCGGCGTTGGAGGAGCGCATCGCCTCGGTGGCCGGCGCCGCGATCACCGCGATCGAGGCGGTCTATGTGCCGGCCGACGACTTCACCGATCCGGCGGTGACCACGATCTCCAGCCATCTCGAGAGCAACATCGTGTTGTCGCGCGCCCTGGCGGCCGAGGGCATGTATCCAGCGATCGATCCGCTGGCCTCCAGTTCCATTCTGCTCGATCCGCTGGTGGTCGGCGTGGAGCATTTCACGCTTGCCGGCCGGGTCCGCGAGGCAATCGCGCATTATCGCGAACTGGCCGACGTGATTGCGCTGCTTGGTGTCGAGGAACTTGGCGCGGCGGACCGGCTGATGGTGGCGCGCGCCCGCAAGCTGCTGCGCTTTCTCACCCAGCCCTTCGCGGTGACCGAGGCGTTCACCGGCGTGCCGGGACGTTCGGTATCGCTGGCCGATACGCTCGCCGGCTGCCGCGCCATTCTGGACGGCGAGGCGGATTCCTGGTCGGAGAGCGCGTTGTACATGCTCGGCGGGTTCGACGAGGCGCGGCAGCGCGCCAAGGCGGCGGCCTGATGCACTTGGTGATCACCGAACCGACGCAGGTGGTGGTGGACCGCGACGACGTGGTGTCGGTGCGCGCCGAGGATGCCAGCGGCAGCTTCGGGATTCTGCAAGGTCACGCCGACCTGATCACCGCGCTGAGCCCGTCGGTGGTGGCGTGGCGGCAGGCCGACGGAAGGCAAGGCTGGTGCGCGGTGCGGCGCGGCGTGCTGTCGGTGCGCGCGGGCCGCGAGGTGGCGATCGCCACGCGCCAGGCGCAATGCGGCGACGACCTGGCGGCACTGGAACAGGCGGTGCTGGCGCGGTTCCGCGCGGAGCAGGATGCGGACAGGCGGGCGCGCGTGGCGGCGACGAAGCTGCACACCGCGGCGATTCGCGAGATCATCCGAGCGCTGCGCCCGGACGGGCGTGAACGAATAGGAGACGGGGCGTGACTTCCCTTTCCCGTCCTGCGGGAGAGGGCGGCGCGAAGCGCCGGGTGAGGGGCGTTACGCACGATCGCTGTGTGCCGCCCACCCCTCACCCTCGTCGCTTCGTGCCTCGACCTCTCCCGCGCAGCGGGAGAGGTGTAGGACAGCCATGACCACACCTTCCCCGTCGGAGGACACCCACCTGCTCTCCTCCATCCGCCGTCGCGTCACGCGCCACCAGAAAGCGCAGCGCGAAGGCCAACCCTCGTTCGGCCGCTACCTCGCGCAGGTGGGCGTGCTCGGCTGGACCATCGTGCTGCCGACCTTGCTCGGCGTGTTCGCCGGCCGCTGGGTGGATCGTCGGCTCGGCACCGGCATCTTCTGGACCGGCCCGCTGCTGATGGCGGGACTCGCGATCGGCTGCTGGGGCGCCTGGCGCTGGATGCACCGGCCATGAGCGCCGCAACCCCGCTGCTGGGCGCATTCTGGCTGCTGGCCGGCGTGGCAGGCGGCACCGCGCATTTCGTATTGCTGCGCTGGAACACGCGGCTTTACCTCGGTGGCGGCAGCGTCGGGCGTGCACTCGGCGTGCAGGCGCTGCGCATGGTTGTCACAGCTTTGTTGCTGGCTTTCGCCGCATGGCATGGCGGTGCGTTGCCGCTGCTGCTGGCCGCGATCGGCGTATTGCTCGCGCGACTGTTGGTGCTGCGCGTGCTGGCGATCACGCCATGACCGAATCCCCGCTGTCTCTGGCTGCCATGTTCCACCTCGGGCCAGTGCCGATCACGGCGCCG
>JBEKNT010000471.1:0-5025 GCA_049522565.1 Acetobacteraceae bacterium | reverse complement strand
CTGGTGAACCCGTTGGGCGTGCCGCTGCTCGGGTCGTCGCCTTGCACCAAACCGATGAACACTGCGCCCGGGGCGACCACCAAACGGTTCTGGTAGCCGGCGGCAAGGTCCACCGCCCGGCTGCCGCCAAGCCCCGCGATCGTGGCGGAATTCACGATCGTGGTTGCACCCCCGAAAGAATAGATGGCGCCATAGCCACCGCTCGGACCTCCGCTGATGACGCCGCTCAAATTGGTGACTGTCCCGCCGCCAAAGAGCCGGATACCGTTGCCAGCCGAGCCGCCGACGATCAGACCGTAGTTCGTGACCGTACCGGCCGAACCCATTTCAATCGCGGTCGTGGAAAGGGCCGCCGTCCCGTACGAGCCGGAGATCGTGCCGTCCGCCAGATTGGTGACGACCCCACCGCCGTCGAGCAGGACACTCTCGGTGAAGCTCGCATCCAACTGCGTCGCGATGATCAGACCGTCATTCACCACGGTGCCCAGGCCGGAGGCCGCGGCAACCCCTAACTGCGCGGCGCTGATCACCCCGCCTTGCGCATTGGTCAGGCTGGCCCCGGAGCCGAGCGTCACCGTGGTCAGCACGGTGCCCGTGTTGGTCAGCGTGCCGTTGTCGGTGAGCGTGTAGCCGGCCGCGATGGTGTCCGCGGTCATCACCCACGATGCGCCGGCATCGACAACGATGTTGCCGAAGTTCTGGTATTCATCATAGATCTTGCTGGAGATGGTCGCGGCGATCGAGCCAATTCCGTCGATCGTGCCGGTGGGCGGGGTGGAGCCGAGTCCCCTCTTCAGCTCCAGCGTGCTGACTGCCGTGGAACCGATCGTGTTGCCGCCATCCGCCCTGCCGACGATCGTGGAACTCGGGCCGATCGCCAGCCGGTCCTGAAAGCCGGGAGCCAGATACACCGCGGAGTAGTTGTAGTTGTTCCCGACGATCGCGCTGTAGTTCACGACCGTGGCGGTGCCGCCAAGAATATCGACGCCGGCGCCGCCACTGATGGTTCCACCAAAGTTGGTGAGCGCCCCGCCATTCAAGAGAAAGACACCCCCGGCGTTGGTCGCGGTCGCGCGGATCTGGCCGTCGTTGAAGATCGTTCCGGCAGAGCCCTGGAAGAGCGCGCCGGATCCGGCAGAGATCGTCCCGGTCGGGCCGTTACGCAGGTACCCGCCGATCATCCTGACAGCGACCGCCGCGGCCATCCCCGTTGGCGTCGCGGTGATCAGGCCGTCGTTGAACACGGTGCCGTTGCCGGTGCTATCCGAAACGCCGAATTGTGCGGCGTCGATCACCGCGCCTGGCGCCCCCGCCGGCCCGTTGTAGAGCGAGCCCGTGTCCACCAGTGTCACCGTGGTCAGTACGGTGCCGGCGTTGGTCAGCGAGCCGTTGTCGGTGAGCGTGTAGCCGGCGGCGACCGTGCCCCCGGACGCCAGGGTCCAGGCCGCGCCGGAATCGACGACGACGTTGCCGAAATCGCGGTAGCGCGAACCAAAGCCGGTCACGGTGCCGGCGCCTGTCCCCGTGGTCAGCTCCAGCGTGCTGGTCGCCGTGGCACCGATCGTATTGCCACCGCCGGCGTAGCCGACGATCGTTGACCCCGGGGCGATTTTCAGCAGGTTCTGACTGCCGGCTCCGAGATACACTGCATAGTATTTGGCGGGGTTGAGTCCGATGATCGTGGCGTCATTCACCAACGTGGCGGCGCCGTTCTGGATAACGACGCCATTGAGGCCGCTGATGGTCCCGCCGCGATTGATGACGGTCCCGCCAGCGGCCTCGGTCACGCTGCTCTCGATCACGCCGTAGTTGGTGACGGTGGCGGCGCCGGCGATGCCGTAAACCCCGGGCTGGCCATTCTGTGGGTCGATCAGGCCGGCCGATGCGTTGGTCAGGACGGCTCCGGCGCCGAGCGTCACCCCGCTGAACACGGTGGTATCGTTGGTCAGCGTGCCGTCATTGGTGAGCGTCCCGGCCGCCGGGAGCGTATTCGCGGACGCCAAGGTCCAGGTGGCGCCGCTGGCGATGACGACGTTGCCGAAATCCCTGTATTGCGAGCCGATGCCGCTGACCGTCCCGACCGACGTGCCCGGATTCAGTTGCAGCGTGGAGACATGGGCCGCCGTTGCGCTGATCGGGTTGCCGCCTTCCACCACGGCGCTGAACGTCGCGCCCGGGGTGAACGCCACCTTGTTGGCGTAGCCGGCGGCGAGCCGCACCGCCTTGTCGGTCGCTCCCCCCGTGATGGTCGCATAGTTGAAGATGGTGGTGGCGCCGTGTTCCGAGGTGACGCCGTACTCGCCGCTGATCGTGCCGCCCAGGTTGTTGATGATGGTGCCGCCACTTTCCAGGTTCACGCCCGCGCCGCCGCCAGGGGCGCCGGCGAGCAGGCCCGAGTTCGTCACCGTTCCGGTGGACAGGTAGATTGCGGACTGGTTCTGGCCAGTGATCCTGGCCTTCTGCACGTTGGTAATGACGCCGCCCATGGTCAGGGAGATGCCGTAGTCACTGCCGGTGATCTGGTTGCTGTTCCTGACGGTGGCAAAACCAGCCGTGTCGCGGATCGCGGAGCCGTTGCCGCTGATCATCGCGCCGCTCGCATTGGTCAGGTTGGCCCCGGCGCCCAGCGTCACCCCGGTCCCCACGCTGCCGTCGTTGATCAGCGTGCCGTTGTCGGTGAACGTCTCCTGGGACGTAATCGTGTTTCCGGAGGCCAGGGTCCAGGTGGCGCCGTTGGTGACGACGAAGTTGCCGAAGTCGATGTACTGCGAGCCGACGCCGCTAAGCGTGCCGCTGAGCGTGCCGCCGGACGCGGCCGTGGTCAGCACCAGGCTGGACACCGAAGTGGCCCCAATCGTATTGCCGCCGTCCACCGTGCCGATGAACTTCGCGCCCGGGGCGATCGTGACCCCACTCGCGTACCCGGGTGCGAACGCGACGGCCTTGCCGCCGTTACCCCCGGAGATCGTCGCGTCATTGGTAACCTGGGCGAGGCCATTGATAATGACGCCGAATTTGCCGCTGATGGTGCCGCTGAGATTGGTAACCGTGCCGCCGTCCTGGAGGTCGACGCCGGACACGTCCGGGCCGACAGTACCGCCCACGAGGTGACCGGAATTCACGACCGTTCCGCTGCCGAACGCGATATACACCGCGTATGCGCCGGCGATCGTGCCGAGCGATTGATTGGTGACGCTGCCCCCTTGCTGCAAATAAACGCCGTCCGAGGCTGCGGTGATCAGGCTGTCGTTCACGACCAGGGCCCGGCCAAGGGTGCCGCCGACAGCTACGGACGCCCCGGTGATCCTGCCGCCGGACGCATTGGTCAGACTGGGCGAGGGGTAGAGGGCGGAGACGGTCTCCAGTTCGACGAGGCCCTGCGCAGAGCCACTGTTGGTCAGCGCGCCTTCGACATAGAGCGGTGCGATCGTGTTGCTGCCCGCCAGCACCCACGACGCACCGGGTTTGACGTCGACCACGTTGAAGTTCACATATTTGGAGCCGATGCCGGCGATCGTACCGATGGACGATCCGGAGTGCAGGTTCAATCCGGTGACCGCCGAGGCGCCGAATCCGTTGCCGCCATTGACCGTGCCGACGAACGTGGCGCCCGGATAAAACTGCACCGCGTCGTTGAACCCGGACGGCAAGGACACCGCCGTCCCGGCCGTGCCGGCGTTGATGACGCCGAGGTTATAGACGGCGCCGCTGCCGCCGGCGATGACCACCGCCTGGGTGCCGATGATCGTGCCGCCGGCGCCGTTGGTGACGAAGCCGCCGTCCGACGGGGCCACACCCTGCCTGCCGCCATTGATGTGGCCGGTGTTGTTGACAATCGCGAACCCACCACCGGCAAGGATCGCGTAGTTTCCGCCAATCGTTCCGGAATTGCCGACCGAGCCGCCCGCCCTCAGCCAGATGCCTGCCACGCTGCCGGTGACGGTGCCCTGGTTGGTGACTGTCCCCGCGGCGCCCGAAGCCATGATCCCGGCGTAACCGCCAACGATCGTACCGGAATTGTTGACCGAACCGCCCGTTGCCAGTGTGACGCCTTCCGACGTCGCGGTGAGCAGCCCGTTGTTCACGACGTCGTCGATAACGGTGATGCCTTGAACGGCATAGGACGACCCGGTGATCACGCCGCCCGATGCGTTGGTCAGACTGGGCAGCGTAGCGCTGGGGCTGAACGTCTCCAGTTGGACGATGCCATGGTCGGAGCCGCTGTTGGTCAGCGCGCCATACTCGTGCAACGTGGCGATCGTGTTGCTGCCCGCCAGCACCCACGACGCGAAGGGCTCCACCGCGATGTGGTTGAAGTTCACATATTTCACGCCGATGCCGGTGACCGTGCCGACGGCCGCTCCGGACGAGTCGAGGAGCAATTGGCTGCTCTCCGCGGCGCCTATGCTGTTGCCGCCGGTCACCGTGCCGATGATCGTGGAGCCCGGATAGATCCCCAGCACATTGTTGAGCCCGGCAGCCAGGGCGACGGCGGTCCCGGCCGTGCCGGCGTTGATGACGCCGCGGTTATAGACAAAGCCACCGGCATTCAGGACGTACAGCGCCGTCGCACCGGCGTTGGAGCTGATCGTGGCGCCGGCGCCGTTGTCGATGAACCCGCCGTCCTGGAGGGCGATGCCTAGTTCGCCGCCATTGATGTGGCCGGTGTTGTGAACCGTTCCGGCGCCGCCGCTGACGATAACGTCGTAGTTCGCGCCGATCGTTCCGGAGTTGCTGATGGAACCGCCGGCCTTCAGCCAGACGCCCGCCGTTCCGCCGACGATGCTGCCCTGGTTCGTCAGCGTCACCGCATGGGTTTGACCCATGATGCCGGCGTAACTGCCGCTGATGGTGGCGCCGGACTGGTTGGTGACCAGGCCTCCGTCATTCAATTCGACGCCGTTGCCGCCGGAGAGCAGGCCGAACACCTTGCCGGCGTTGGTGATCGTGTCGCCGGTGAAATTTGATAAAATGCCATATTTCGCCGAGGTCGATCCGGCGACGCCATCGACGACGAGCGTGAGG
>JBEKNT010000470.1:0-5049 GCA_049522565.1 Acetobacteraceae bacterium | reverse complement strand
CCACGATGGCGACACCGGCGCAGCGCGCCGTCCCCCCTCCCGTCAACCCAGCCAACTAAAGGGTCCCAAGGGCTCCGCCCTTGGCGGGGATCCAAGGGGCAGAGCCCCTTGGTGGGGTTCCAGGGGCGAAGCCCCTGGCCTTGCTTCGTTCACCTGATTGCCCTGGCCCACCGGGGCACCGACCTTGCGCCGCACCACCCGGCCGGCTTTCAATGCGCCAACACAGCAGTCGGAGGACGGCGATGACGATCCACGCGCGGCTCGCCCATATGGGCATCTACGTCAAGGACCGGGATGTGATGCGGCGCTTCTATACCGAGGTGCTCGGCCTGGTGGTGACCGACCAAGGCGAGGGACGCGGCGGCGCCTATCTGACCTTCATGAGCGGCAATCAGAACAACCACCACCAGTTGGTGCTGGTCAGCGGCCGGCCGGACACATCGGGCTTCAACCCGATCCAGCAGATCTCGTTCATGATCGATTCGCTGGCCGACTTGCGCGAGGTGCAGCGCCGCGCGGTCTCGCTCGGCGCCACCGACATGCGGCCGGTCAACCACGGCAACGCGTGGTCGGTCTATTTCAAGGACCCCGAAGGCAACACCGTGGAGGCCTATCTCGACACGCCGTTCCACGTGGCGCAGCCGCACGGCGAGTTCCTCGATCTTGCGAAGTCGGACGAGGCGATCCTGCGCGAGACGGAAGCGGCCTGCCGCAAGGATCCGAGCTTCATGCCGTTCAACGACTTCACCCGCGGTCTTGGCGAGCGGCTGGCGCAGTAGGTTTGCCCCGGGCGGACGGTTGCCTCGCGAGGCCAGGCGGTCGTTGCGGCGGTCCAGGTTGTGTCTGGCGCGCCGGCGATCATTGCATAAGGCGCACGCAGAACGCGACGCGCACAAAGCCGCCGGCATCGATGCGACGGTGCCTGGTTTCGTCCGTTGCCACGCAGCCAAGGCTGGTGCGTCAGCCGGTCTCGCCGCGGCATCAACGGCAGCGACGCGCTGCCCGATATCCGGCATGCCAACCAGTCCGGCTGTTTCCTGACGCTGCCCGACGCAGAGCCCGTCAAGGCGCCGAAGTCGCTCCGCCTCTTGCGTGCCCCTGCGCCGGCCCGCGCGCCAGGTTCGGCGCCCTGGCCGCCCGCTGCGGCAAGCCCGGCTTCGAGCGGCCGGGCTTCACCAAAGCCACCGGCTGCACCGCCGCACGACCGATGACGGGCTGAGCGTTCGCGACCGGCAACACAGCTTTACCGGCCACGGGTTTTGCAGCCGACGCGCCGGGCTTCCGGGTCGCCGTTACCGATTTGTCCCGCGATGGCGCGTCAGCCTTGCCGTTTCGGCTGGCAGCCGATGCCACCGCGACAATCCCGGCCCGACCGGACGCAACCGCCCGCTTCGCCGGCGCCACCTTGCGGGCAGCCGTTGGCGAACCCGACGCATCGGCCTTGCTGCTCGCCGGAGCCGCTTTGCCGCGGGACGCCCCCTTGGGCCTGGCCCCTGAAGCACCGCCGGCCTCCGAGGCGGCGGCGGCAACATCCGGACCACCCTTCCGCCGCCCGCGCGCGACGCCGACGGCCGCGACCGGCGCTTCCGCTTCCGCCATATCCAGCCCGAACAGCGCTGCCATATCGTCGGTTTCCAGCACCTTGCCGGCAGCCGGACCCTGCTTCGACATCGGCAGGACCTTGCCGATATCGGCGACCAGATCGTTCTCATCCACCGCGCGCAGCCGGAACAGCAACTCCGGTTTTGCATCGAGCCGCGCGCCGACGCCGTACAGCACCGCGGCCACGTGCTTGCACATCGAGGCATAGTCCGGGCAACTGCACGAGAACCGGATTTCCGCCGGTTTCGGGAACAGGCCGGCACCCTGCCGGCAGATCCGCTCCATCACGCCCTTGGAGAACCGGCCTTGCAGAAGTTCCACTAACGAATCGATCCCGCCCGCGCAATCGCTGCAGATCGACTTCCACTGCGCCTTAGCCACGTCACCGATGCTGACCTTGACCTTGTAGAGTGCCGAGCCGCTGACGGTTGCCGTCACTTCCCGCGCAGCGATTTGCAGATCGACCACCAAGCCGTTGCGCACATAGCTGCGGCCGCGCTCCAGGCGGTTTTCGTAATCGCGATAGCTCTCCAGGTTGTCGCACCACGCCTTGCCCCAGAAGGTACTCGCGATCACCCGGCCCTCGATCTTCACCGGGGACACCGTGACGCCCTTCTTGCGCAGCTTCGCCATTTCCAGTTCGGCCTTGCGCCGCCGCTCGGCCACCGGAACGTAAGCCGGCCAGCGGTCTTCGTAGCGGTCTTGGTAACGTGAGTTGCGACGAGACATGCTGCCCTCAATCCCTCATCGCCGCGGTCAGGTCGAGCGCGACCATTCGAAGCAGCTCGTCATCCTTCATCTCGGTCAGGTTGATCTCGCCCCCGCCCGCCAGCAGTTCATCTGACAACCCTTTCTTCGAGTCGATCAAGGCGTCGATCTTCTCCTCCACCGTGCCGCGGCAAATGAATTTGTGCACCAGGACGTTCTTCTTTTGTCCAATACGGAACGCGCGGTCGGTAGCCTGATTCTCCACCGCCGGGTTCCACCAGCGATCGACATGCACGACATGCGACGCCGCGGTCAGGGTCAGCCCGGAACCGCCGGCCTTCAGCGACAGCACGAAGAACGGCACCGTCTCGTCCTCCTGGAAGCGCTGCACCAGTGCCTTCCGGTCCCGCACCGCCGTGTCGCCATGCAGCACCAGCCCGGCCCGGCCGAAGATCTGCCCGAGGAAGCCGGCCAGCGGACCGGTCATCTCGCGGAACTGGGTGAACACCAGCATCTTCTCCTGCCGCGCCGCCACCACCTCGGCGATCTCGCGCAGCCGGGCCCATTTGCCGCTGTCCTCCTCCGCCCACACAGTGTCGTTCAGCCAGTGCGACGGGTGGTTGCAGATCTGCTTGAGCCGCATCAGCATTGCCAGCACGATACCGCGGCGCTGGATGCCGTCGGTTTCTTCCAGGCGTTTCGCGAGATCCTCGACGGCCTGCCCATATAGGGCGGCCTGGCGGCGACTCAATCCGCACAGCGCCTTTATTTCGGTTTTGTCGGGAAGGTCGGCGATGATCGACTTGTCGGTCTTCATCCGGCGCAGGATGTACGGTCGCACCAACTCACGCAGCGGCCCGTACGGATTATGCGTCCGCTCCGCCAGGCCCTTCGCGTAGCTGTTGAACTGCTTGGCGTTGCCCAGCAATCCCGGATTGATGAAATCGAAGATCGACCACAGGTCGCCGAGGTGGTTCTCGACCGGCGTTCCGGTCAGCGCGATGCGTGCCTTGGCGCGCAGCGCCTTCGCCGCCCGGGTCTGTCGCGCGTTCGGGTTCTTGATCGCCTGCGCCTCATCCAGAATGACGAACCGCCAGGCGGTTTCGGCGAACGCCGGGATGCGCAGCAGCGAGCCATAGCTGGTGATGGCCAGATCATGCTCCGCCGCCTGCGCCGGGGAAAACTGCTTGATCTGCTCTGCCGGCATCGCCGAGGGATGCACGATCACCGCATCCAGGCCGGGGGCGAATTTTGCCACCTCCGCCGCCCAGTTGCCCAGCAGCGAGGCCGGCGCCACCAGCAGGCTTGGCTGCCGTGCCGTCCCCCCCTCGACGCCGCGCGCCTGCTCCACCAGCAGCAGGGACAGCACCTGGATGGTCTTGCCGAGCCCCATGTCGTCGGCCAGGCAGGCGCCGAGGCCAAGGTTCGACAGCAGGTGCAGCCACTGCGTGCCGGCAAGCTGATAGGGCCGCAGCGTGCCATGCAGCGCCGGCCCCGGATCGATTTGTCTCCCGTCCGGCGCACGCAATTCCTGTAGCGTCTGGGCCAGCCAGGGGCCGGCGGTCACCCGCGACCAGTCGGCGTCCGGCATCGCCTTGGCGTCGCCGGCGACCGCGGCGCCGGCCAGCATCCGCATCGCCTCGGCGAAACTTAACCCATCCCGCGCCGCGAGTGCCTCGGCGGCGCGGAATCGTTCCATGGTGCGTTCGAAACGCGCGCGATCGACCTCCACCCATTGGCCGCGCAGCAGCACGAGGTCGTCGGTACCCGAGAGCAGCAGGGAAATTTCGTCATCGGTCAGGGGGGCGCCGTCGAGCATGACGCTCATGCGGAAATCCAGCACGCCGTCCAGGCCGAGCGCGCTCGGCGCCCGGCTGCCGACCGTTGCCGTCACCTGCGGGCGGGCGGGCCGGTTGGCGCGCCAGGTGGCCGGCATGCGCACGACGACGCCGGCGGTTTCCAGCTCCGGCAGGCTGCGGAGGAAGCGGGCCGCCTCGGCCGGACCCCAGCGCAGCGGATGGAAAATCTCCCCCGCATCGATCATCGGCCGTAGCCAGTCGCAGTGTTCCGCGGCGCGTTGCACCGGCAGCAGCAGGGACAGCAGCTTGTCGCGGTTCGCCGCACCGGCGTATTCGCGCAGCGCCTGGCCGAGCGGGACGTGCTGCGCCTTGGCCTGCGCCGAGAGCCGCGTTGTGTAGGTTGCCATGAAGGCGAAGGGGTGCTCTGTGTCGCGGCGGTTTTCCGCCAGGTTGAAATGCACGCGGCCGACCAGGTTCCAGGCCGGGTTCAGCGCCGTCAGGAAGCTTTGCAGTCCCGTCTTGGCAGCGGCGTACGAGGCGGCGAATGCCGCCGCCATCTCGTTCCACAGCGCCAACAGGACATCCGAGGTCAGGTACTCGGCCCCCGCCATCATCGGCGCGCTCAGCAACAGGGAGGCGAGATCGGCCTCGGTCGGCGGCGGAACCAGCGGCAAGGAGGACCCGCTGTCGGCGTCCGTGCCGGCGGCGTGCAGGCACAGCGCCCCGACATAACGGGCGGCGAACTGCCGCCACCAGACGAAGGCGGGCGGCAGGATTTGCCCGACCTCGCCCGCGCCCAGCCGCACCAGGCCGTGGCCGGCGCCGCGCGCAAACGCCTCGGTCAGACGGGTCGCAACCTTCGGGTCGATCTCCGGTGCATCGTCCTGGTCTTCGGCAACCAGGTGTCCGTGCGGCGTGAGGCGCAGTCCGAGTCGGGGCA
>JBEKNT010000469.1:0-5065 GCA_049522565.1 Acetobacteraceae bacterium | reverse complement strand
TGGGCCGGCCATGACACGGGGGAGCAGGCGCGCACGCCGTCATTCGCCCGCTGCCATCAGTCGAGCGTGTAGCCCAGCCGCTCGATCACCGGTTGCAAGATCGGGATCACCGGCTCGAGATACCTGCGATAGTGCTTCCAGCGCCCGACCGAGCGGTCGTACAGCGGCTCGGCCACCTGCGCGTAGCTGGCGGTGCGCGCGTAGCGGCGGTTCTCGTGGAAGGTCAGACAGGCCTTGTTGAATTTCTCCCCGACGAACCCCAGCATCGCCCGCACGCTCTGCTCCTGGTCGGCAACCATGTCCTCGTAGCGGATCGGCAAATAGCGCAGCGTCATCTCGCCGCGATAATGCTGCACCAGGTCCATCACCCGCACGTAATGGGTCGCCGCGGTCGGCAGATCCGACGCGCAATAGAAGCCGTGGGTGAAGGCGTTGGAAAACGCCGACACCATGATGTCGAGCGGATGCCGCAGCACGTGGATCAGCGGCGCCTCGGGAAACAGCAGCGCGATCAGCCCGAGATGCGTCTCGTTCAGCGGCATCTTGTCGGTGAAGCGCATCGCGCCTTGCCGCAGCACGCCCATCTGGCGGACCTTCTGCAAATAGTAGTCGCGCAGGTTGTCCAGGCCCTCGCGCTGGTCGCCCATCCATAGTTCGGCCAGCGCCTCGGGATAGCCGAGCGGACTGGCCAGCATGCGCGGCATGATGGCGGTGATCTCGTGGATCAGCGGCAGCTCGTCGCCGGCGGCGATCTTCGGATGCGCCGACAGGGTTTGCTCCACCAGCGTGGTGCCGGATCGCGGGAAGCCGAGGATGAAGATCGGCTGCGGCGTGTCGTGCCGCACGCCGGCGTGCGGGATCAGCCGCAGCCGCCCGCCGGTGAAAAAGTTGCGCAGCCGGTCGATCTGCTGTTTCGCGGCCTCGTCGAGATACACCTGGCCGGACAGCTCGCGCGCAAGTTGCTTGCCTTGCGCGAAAGCGGCCCAGGCATCGTCGTAACGGCCCGACTGATCGAGCAGCCGGCCCTTTTCCAGCAGCTCGTTCGGGCCGAGCCTGGCGTCGCCGGTAACGGTGGAGTCGATCAGTTCCACCGCCTCGCCGTATTTGCGCTGGCGGCCGAGCAAGACCGCACGCGTCAGCCGCACCGCCGGGTCATTGGGAAAGCGCTGCTCCATCGTGTCCAGCACCTGGCCCGCGGCGTCGAAATGCCGGTCGGCTTCCTCCAGCCGGGCGAAGCCGAGCAAGGTCTGGCGGATGTCGGGCGCGGCGGCGGCGGACTCCTGGTAGAGCGTGCGCGCCTCCTCCATGCGGCCCTGGTTCTTCAAATTCCAGGCGAGGTTGGCGAGCAGGATCGGGTCGCGCTGGCCGCTGAGGTCCAGCACGCGGCGATAGTGGTATTCGCCGATCTGCGGCCGGTTCGCTTCCGTCATGATCATGCCCATCAGGTTGTGCGCCTGCGGGTTTTCCGGGGCGATGCGCACGGCGTTGCGGGCGTGCACTTCGGCTTCCGCCAGGCTGCCCTTGCCGAGCAGGATGAGCGCGAGTTCGTTGGTGGCGACGAGGTTGTTGGGGTCGAGCGCGACGATGCGGCGGATCAGCGCCTCGGCGGCGCGCGCCTTGCCCTGGGCCTTGCGGATTTCGTACAGCACGGACAGCGCACCGGGGCGGTCGGGCGCCAGTTCCAGCACGTCGAGGCACAGGCGTTCGGCGGTTTCGATGGCGCCCTGGCGATGCGCCTGGAGGGCACGCTCCACCAGCGGCACGAGATGGCGCGTGGCCCCCGCCGGCGGCAGGGCGCCGAGTTGCAGCGCGCAGCAGCGCACGGCGCGCAGGCCGCTGCCGCAGTCGCATAAGGCGGAGACGGGAGCATTCATCGGCGTGGTCGGATCACCAAGTCGGGAGTTGCGGGAAACTGACATGGTGGGGGGTTGGGGACAAGCAGCGGGTGGGGCTGTAGGGCGGAGGCGGCTTTCGGGACCTTCACCCGGCGATGACGGCGGCGCCGGCCGGCCAAGCGCAATCGGCCACGGTCAGGTTCGACCCGGCCATCCGTGTACTATGGGCTCGCTGACGAATAACTGCGTCAGTTGACGTGCGGACCCTGTCCAATTCGTCATGGTCCGCTCTGGTGGAGAGCGGACATCCTGGTTGCGCTGGCGCTCAGCCGGTTCGCACGAACTTGTCCACGCTGCGGTCCACGGTCAATCCGGCGTAGATGTCGCCGCGCGAGTCCACGCCTGCGCCGTGGACATGGCGGCTCTCCATGCGGGCGAGTACGTTTCCCGCCGCATCGCGTACGCAGACATAGGCCGGCTTGTCGCCGTCCTCCTGCTCGGCAATGACGAACGTGCCGTCGTTGGCACGGGTGATGTCGTTCGGGCCGCCCATGCCGGTCCACATGCCGAGGAAGTCGCCGTCGGGCGTGAAGATTTGGATGCGCTGGTTCGCCCGGTCGGCCACGTAGAGTTTTCCCCCCGGATCGATGGCGATGCTGTGCGGCAGGTGGAATTCTCCCGGTGCGTGGCCCGGCGTGCCCCATGACGTGACCAGCCGGCCGTCGGGCGTGAAGCGGTGCACGCGGGCGTTGCGGTAGCCGTCGGTCACGTAGATGTCGCCGTTGGGGTGGGCGATCATCTCGGTGGGGTGATTGAACGGCCCCGCCGCGCGTAGCGCGAGCCACGGGGAGCCGGTGCAGCCGGTGTCGGAATGCTCGCCGCGCTTGCCAAGTTCCAGCAGGGGTTTGCCGTCCAGCGTGAACGATTTCGCGACCGAGTCGGAACGATCGGTGGTGTAGACGATGTCGTCGACGATTTTCAGCCCGTGCGGGTCGGTGACCTCGCCGGTGCCCCAGGCGGTGAGGTATTTGCCGTCGCGGTCGAAGACCACCACCGGCGGGTTCTTGCGCTGGAAGACGTAGACGCGGTCCTGCGAATCGGTTGCCACGCGGCTGACCAGGCCGAACTTTTCTCCGTTGGGGAGCTTGAGAAAGTCGCGGATCAGTTCGTAGGTGTGGGTGCCGGCGCCGACTTGGGTCATTGCTGTTGTCCTCCCGGTCATTAGCTGCATGAAAGGCCCTGGGGCCTTGCGCCGCACCGGCCGCCTTCCTAATCCGCTCCCATGCGCCGCGAATAGCCGGTCCCATCGGCGGCGAGGATCGCGGCAAGGCGGGTTGTGGCCATGGCTCCCACCTGCTTCGAGGTTATCGACCCCCCTATACAGCACAAATTCCGCCTCGGGAGAACCGCGCGGTCGGCCCTGCCGCCCGATCCTGTGGACCTCCATCGCCGCCGGCACGCACGCCACCGAGCACGGCATCACCGGCCTTAGGGTTCGCCGAGGAATAAGCGAATCAGGATGCGGCGCAGCATTGTCCGTCCCGTCATGGCGGGCCCCCGGGTCAAGTGCCCGGGGGCAGGCTCCGGCCCGCCATCCACGACTGTGCGGCTTCCATAAAGGCAAGTCGTGGATGGTCCGCCTTCGCGGACCATGACGAATCGGGCGCGGCCCGCACGTCAACTGACGCGGTTATTCCTCGGCGGGCACTTATCGCCTCCCCGATGCGGTTCAGCCCCGTTATGTGCTGCACTGTCGAACGGAAAGGATGGCCTGATGCTCGGACCACGACGCCTCAGCCCGAAGGAAATCGCGGAGGTCCGCTGCCGCCGTCCCGCCGTGCGCGCGTCGCTGGCATGCGAAGGGCTTCGCCTCACCGCCGGGGAAGAAGCCCTGTTCGAACAATTCGATCAGCAGCATCTGACGATGCAGGGCCGCGAGGCGCGGCTGATCGCGTGGAGCCGCGCCCGTCGCGCCGCGGCCAGGGCACACGCGGCGGAGTGAGCGGCGATCCCTACGTCTATCCGGGCACCGACGTTCTCATCAACCAGGAGAACATTCGCGATCAAGACGAGTTGGAGGCGTTCGAGCACATCGTTACGGCCAACCGTATGGAGCATCTGCCCGCCGATATTACGCTGACTCCGGAGGGATACCGCCGCCTTCATCGCCCGGGCGAAAGCGCTCTACTGCGCGGCGGCCGTCACCGGTGCATGCGCCCGGAGGAAGCTGCGCACATGGCGCAACGCCTCGGCAACCTGGTCCTTGGTCTCCTTCCACGGATAGATGCTGACTTCGGAATTCGGCGCGAGACGCGCGGCCTCCATGGCCACGGCGTACGGGTGCGCCGGGACGTCGTCCGGCAGCACCAGGATCGGCGTCTGGCACGCCCGCACGAAATCGCGCGTCACGGTGAACACGAAATCGGGGTTGGCGCCGTACATCCGCTTCAGGAACGCGTCCACCATATCCATCGTGATGTCGGGCCGGCGGGCGCACAGCGCCGGGCCCCAGCCCTTGATGTTGTTCTGGTAGAACAGGTCGGGCAGCTCCGGACGGAACCCGCTGGGCTGCGCCAGCACGGCGGCAACGATACGCTCCGGCGCCCGCCGCAACAGGTTCCAGATGAACGGGCCGCCGATGCAGAAGCCCATCACCAGGAATGTCGAAATGCCCAGGTGATCCATCAGGCCGAGCTGATCATCGGCGTACGCGTCCCACGGCCGGTCGATCTCGAGCGGGCCGGAGGACTCTCCGCCGTTGGCATTGCGCAGATCCATCGTGATGCAGCGGTACTCGTCCTTGAACGCCGCCATCGCATTGAACGGCGGGAAGCCGGTGAGGGAGGCGATATTCGAGTTCAAGCCCCCGCCGGGGATGAGCAACAAAGGAAAGCCGGAGCCGGCCTCTTCGTAGTGGATCCGAACGTTGCCTCTTTCGTAGAACGGCATAGCGGTTTCTCCTCGCCCATTGTGGTGTCACGCGTACGCGCGCTGCTGGACCAGCCGCGTGCACACCGGGGCTTGAACGCCCAAACCCGCGGCATTTCCGGAAGCCCTTCGCTCCCGGAGTTCAGCCCAATTTTCGGATCTGCTCAACCCCGCGGCGGTACTGCCGCAGGGCAATCGGGTGAAGGCAGCAAGCCCAGGGCTCTGCCCTGAAACCCGCCAGGGGGGCTTTGCCCCCCTGGCCCCCCAGCAAAGGCAGGGCCTTTGCAATCCATCCGTTGGCG
>JBEKNT010000468.1:0-5081 GCA_049522565.1 Acetobacteraceae bacterium | reverse complement strand
TGGACAAGCTGCCGGTCGTCCGTCGCTTCGCCACGACGTTCTTACGGCAAGCTCTTCGGCATCTCAAGCAGACGGACCGACGCTAACCCAATTTCAGCCGGCGCCCGAAGCCCGCCGCGATTCGCTCGATTGCCCCGATCTGAGTAGTTTCCGAGGCTGCTCCTGCCAATCCGGATCGGCTATCAACAGTCACAGCGGAGTCCGCGACCGGATCGCTCGTCCGTCAATCAGTCGCAGCCCGGATCGTCACATTGGTGTGGCTTCCCACCGGCCGCGCGCGTCATGCGAGACGCGATACCGCTGAAGCGACCTGCCGCGGACTCTTGAACCCTAACCCATTGCAGCGAGATATGACATGACCACCTTCCAACGCCCCACGCTCAAGAGCCTGCTGCTTGCCGCGAGCATTCTCGCGTCTCCCCTGATACTCGCAGCGCCGACCCCGGCGGCCGCGCAGGTGGGGATCGTCATCTCGGTGCAGATCGCGCCGCCGATGCTGCCGGTCTACAGCCAACCGCCGCTGCCGGCATACGGATATATCTGGACCCCTGGCTATTGGAGTTGGAGCGAGCCGGTCGGCTACTACTGGGTGCCCGGCACCTGGGTGCAGCCACCGGTTGTCGGCCTGTTGTGGACTCCGCCGTACTGGGGTTGGAGCAATGGAGCCTATGTCTTCAACGGCGGCTACTGGGGGCCGCATGTCGGCTACTACGGTGGCGTCAATTACGGTTACGGCTACGGCGGACGCGGCTACGAGGGTGGCCGCTGGGACAACGGCCGCTTCGCCTATAACCGCACGGCCAATAATTTCGGTTCAGTCCATCTCACCAACGTCTACACACAGAACGTCGCCGTCATCAACAATACCCATGTCAGCTATGTCGGCGGTACCGGCGGCCTGACGACCCAGCCGACCGCCGAAGAACACCAGGCAGAACTGGAGCATCACGTCCCGCTGACGGCGGAGCAGACCAGGCATATTGCCACTGCTGCCAGCACTCCGGCTCTCGCGGCGTCGCGCAACAATGGGCGTCCGGCGATCGCCGCGACATCGCATCCCGCGCAATTCACCGGTCCGGGCGTCGTTCCCGCAAAGCCTGGCAACGGAGCGGAGCATGCGACTGCACATGGTGTTGCTCCGCATCCGACCGCGGCCGGGGCAGCACCTGCTCTGCGCCCGGCGACCCAGCCGGCCGAGCATGCGGTTGCGCGTCCGGTCGAGGCCACACCGGCGCGCCCGGCGGGAGAGCATGCAGCCGCACCGATCGCGGCGGCCCCACATCCTGCCGCGACGCGCGAACCGGTTGCCGAACGTCCGGCACCGCAGGCGGCCGAGCATGCGGTGGCGCATCCGGTCGAGGCCGCACCGGCACGTCCAACGGAACAGCATGCGGCGGCGCCCGCCGCGGCGGCCCCACATCCTGCCGCGACGCGCGAACCGGTTGCCGAACGTCCGGCACCGCAGCCGGTCGAGCATGCGGTCGCGCGCCCAGTTGAGGCCGCACCGGCACGTCCGGCGGAACAGCACGCGGCTCCACCGCCGGCCGCGCATCCAGCCGCCGCGCACGAAGCCCCTGCGCCGAAGAGCGATGAGAAGAAAAAGGAGCTCTGATCTTACGCCGTTTTCGCCGCACATTCCGACCCGGCTGCAACGCGCAGCCGGGTGTCGGCAAGGGGCGGCGAACGTGGATCTGAGTAATTTCCGACCCTTGCCCTGGCGTCCTCGCGCCAGATAGGGTTGGCCATGGTGGGTCCTTGATCGGACCGCTGGACACACCTGGACCGCCTTAACTGGCATGACGCCCGTTCCGCCACATCGAGGTCGGCATCGTGCCGGTCCCCGCTGCGGCGGTTGTCGCGGTGACCGCGATGTTGCGGTTCACCATCCGCTCTCGAGTCGCCACCGGCTGACCGCAACAAGGGGCCGTCTGAGTAGTTTCCGACCCTGTGTGCAGGGTTCCTTCGTCAGCAAATAGTTGACTATGGCGTCTGCCAAACCAGGAGATTTCGGCCATGCCGGCGATACGCAACGCTCCGCGCGAGAACATCGGGGCACGGTCCGTCGCACTTTTCAGCAGACACATGGCTGCGGATGACCGATCCGCGCGCCCGATTGAAGTGACCGCGCGGTCAGCAAGCTCCGGCCTGCCGATCAAATTGGCGAAAGCGCTCCGCGTCCTGGTCGTGGAAGACGACGCCATGATCGGCGTACTGCTCGGCGAGATGCTCGAAGATATGGGCTACGACGTATGCGGCATCGAGGCCACCGAGGCCGACGCGGTCACCGCAGCGGCGCGATGCAGGCCGGATCTTATGATCGTCGACGTACATCTGGGCGCGGGAAGCGGCGTCTCTGCCATCGACGAAATCCATCGTGCTGGGCCGGTTCCGCACGTGTTCGTCAGCGGCGATATCGCGAGAATTCGCGCGCTCCGGCCAGGTTCGATTGCCATTCAGAAGCCGTATCGCGAATCCGAACTCGCGCTGGTCATTCAACGAGCCCTCGAATCAGCTTCCGCCTCCTGAGGAGTCAGCGCCAACCGGGCGGTGGTCGTCGCGAGGCTGCAGCTCGTGGTTCACGCCGAGGATCAGGCAGACGACCGGAAGTGCGGCGGCGATCAAATACGGCGTCGTTGACAGCGAAGCCTGGAAGGCTTGCGCCGTGCCCTGGAACGAGCCGGTCAGCGTCGCCGGAACGCCGAGTTCGACCTCGGCCTGCTGAACCGCGCTCATGGTCGCCTGGCAAGCAGACATGGCGTGGCTCCTACGCGGCTGGCTGACCTTGGGGCGGCGCCGCGGGCTCTGGCCGGCGGCCGTGCAACCGATCGAGGTAGATGTAAACCACCGGCGTGGTGAACAGCGTCAGGGCCTGCGACACGATCAACCCGCCAACGATGGCATAGCCCAGCGGCTGGCGAAACTCCGAGCCGGTGCCATTCATGAGGATCATGGGCACGCCGCCCAACGCCGCGCAGGCGGTGGTCATCAGGATGGGTCTCAGGCGTTGGTGTGACGCCTCGCGAACCGCTGCCTCGCCGGTAAGGTTCTGTTCGCGCTCGAGACGCAGCGCGACGTCCACGATCATGATGCCGTTCTTCTTGACGATGCCGATCAACAGAATGATGGCGATGATGCCGATGACATTGAGGTTCTGGCCCACGGCGATCAGCGCCAGCAGCGCGCCCAGGCCCGCCGAGGGCAGGGTCGAGAGGATCGTCAGCGGGTGGATGAAGCTCTCATACAGCACACCGAGGATGACGTAGACGGCCAGCAGCGCCGCGCCGATCAGGATCGGCTCACTGGACAGCGATTGCTGGAAGGCCTGCGCCGTCCCCTGAAAGGACCCGGTGAGGGTGACCGGTGCGCCCAGCTTGTCGCGCGCTGTTTGCACCGCTTGCGTCGCCTGGCTCAGCGCCACACCCGGGGCGAGATTGAAGGACAGCGTAGCCGCGGGGTATTCGTCCTGATGGCTGACCGTCAGGCTGCTCGCCGCCGTGGGATCGACCTTCACGAACAGCGACAGCGGAACGTTCCCCCCCGTGATCGGCGACAGCAGATACACCGACTTGAGCAAGTCGGGTGTGGCCTGCAACCCGGGTGGCGCCTCCACGACCACGTGGTAGCTGTTTTGTTGCGTGTAGTATTGGGTCACCTCAGCCTGGCCGATCAGGTCGTAGATCGCGGTGTCGATGTTGGTCGGCGTGATCCCGAATCGCCCGGCGGCGTCGCGGTCGATGGCAAGATTGACCGCGAGGCCTTGCGATTGCTGATCGGAACTGACATCGGTGAGCTCCGGCACGGCCTTCAGGGCGGCGAGCAGCTTGGGCGCCCAGGTGTCCAATTCGGTCAGGTCGGGATCGGACAGCGTGTACTGGTACTGTGCCTGTCCCGTGCGACCGCCGACATTGATGTCCTGCGCCGCTTGCAGAAAGGTTTCCACACCGACGAGCTCGGCCAGCTTTGGGCGAAGCCTGGCGATCACCTCGTCAGCCGTCGCCGTCCGGCCGCTGCTCTTGGGCTTCAGGGAGATGGTCAGGTTCGCCTGGTTGCTGCTTGCCGAGCCGATGAACATCGCCACCCCGGCGACCGCCGTATCCTCACTCACGACCTTGGCGACATCCTGCAGCTTCTGTTTCGTCATGGTGAAGGACGCGGTCTGGGAGGTGATCATGACCCCGCTGAGGAAGCCGGTGTCCTGCTGCGGGAAGAAGCCGGTGGGCACGGCGGTGTAGAGCCAGACCGCCGCCGCCATGGTGACCAGAAAGACGACCAGCGTCAGCAGCTTGAAGCGCAGGACCCCGTCCAGGGCACGCACATAACCGGCCTCCATGTTGTTGAACCCCGTCTCCAGCGTCCGGGTGAACCAGTTCGTCGGTGGGTTGGGGACTTTCAGGAACAGGGCGCACAGCATCGGCGTCAAGCTCAGCGACAGCACGAGCGACAGCACGACCGCCGCGGCGAGGGTGACGGCGAACTCACGCATCAGCAGGCCGACCACGCCGCCCATGAACATCAGCGGCGTGAACACCGCGATCAGCGAGATCGATATCGTCAGGATGGTGAAGCTGATCTCCGCGGAGCCGGCGAGGGCGGCGGCCAACGGGGCCTCGCCGGCCTCGATGCGCTTCCAGATCACCTCCACCATGACGATCGCGTCATCGACCACGAAGCCCACGGCGATGGTCAGGGCCATCAGCGACAGATTGTCGAGGCTGTAGCTGAGCGGCAGCATCACCGCCATGGTCGCCAGCAGCGCCAGCGGAATCACGGCGCTGGGAATCAGCGTGGCGCGCACATTGCGCAGGAACAGGAAAATGACCGCCACCACCAGCACGATGGTGATGAGCAGGGTGATCTCCACGTCATTGACCGAATCGCGAATGGTCTGGGTCCGGTCCGCCAGAACGTGGATCTCGATGGCCGGCGGAATAGCCGCCCGCAGGCCGGGCAACGCCTTGGTGATCTGGTCCACCGTCTGGATGACGTTGGCCCCGGGCATCTTGTAGATGATCAGCAGAATGCTCTGGCCGCCCTTCAGGGTCGGATCGGTGTTGGCCTTCCCCGGGAAGGCCCAGGCGCCG
>JBEKNT010000467.1:0-5105 GCA_049522565.1 Acetobacteraceae bacterium | reverse complement strand
ATCAGCGGATCGGCGAGAACGCCGCCGGCATGACGAAGGCGTTCTCCTGCTTCACCACCACGCCCGGCGGATTGCGCGCCGGCCAGTTGCCGCCGGCCGCCGCCTCGATGCGCACGCGGTTGCGCTCGTTGGCATCCTTGTAGGCCCAGATGTGCACCCACTTGTTCAGCGCACCGAACTCCGAATACATGCCGGCAACCAGCGGCGAGAACTTCTGGCGGCCTTCGATCTTCTCCGACCAGCGCTCGATCAGGCCGGGGATCGACCCGGCGGTCAGGGTGTACTGGCGGATCTCGAACAGCGGACCGATCGCGCGCGGCTCGAGCGGCGGCGAGAACGGCGCCGGCACGAATACCTCGCTTTGCTGGTTGGTAACGAATTCGCGGATCGGAGGCGGCCAGTTTTCCTCCTTGGTCGCGGCAGCACGCACGCTGGCGCGGTGGTCGAAACTGTCATAGGCCCAGACATGGATGATCTGATTCAGCGGCCCGACCTCGGTGTGCCAGAACGCGGCCAGCTTCGAGTGCTTTTCACGGTTCGGCAGCGATTCGCCGAACCGCTTCTCCACCTCGGCCAGCGTGCCGGGCTGTAGCGTGTAGGTACGCATCTCGATGATCATCGATGGTCCTCCCATGGTTGCTGTCATGCGGGGAGGTTAGGGCAGATGCGGGTTGGCGGGAATGGCATGGGCCGTGACGCAAACGGCGGGCGGAGCGAATTGCGTGCGCTCAGCCACTCTGCCATTAATCCGGGCCGCAGAGACATGTCGCGCGAGGGGAGCCGCCATGGGCGCACGGTACTGGGTGGCAGCTCTCCTGATCGTCGTGGGCATCGGCTGCAACCAAGCCGTCCCCGATCAATTGACGTCCCCGGCAGCGGCCATACCGGCCGGCGCGGCCGCCGCGTTTACCTTGCCGCCACCCGCTGCGCTCGATCTGAGGGCGCGGCGGATGATCTGGAGCACCACCTACATTGCTTACCTTGCGATCAATTCCACGGACTCCGAAGCGGTACCACTGATCGACAAGTTTGGCCGCGAGCTCGGCCCACGATTGCCGCACGCCGACTGGTGCCACGCGGCGATGGAGGGGACAGTCTCGATCCGTCAGTCGGACGGCAGTTTCCGCACTTTCAATTTCGAGGACCAGAACCCCAGCATCCTGACTGATTGCAGCGACGTCTTCCCGCATGTGGCTGCGCAGGTCCTGGCGGGCACCAATCGCGCGCGGTTCGCGGCCACGCCGCCAGACGCGCCGTTCGGCCTTGGCGCAGCGTCGCTGCGCCTGGTGCCGTGGCGCTCGGTCGCCGTCGACTCAGCGGCCTTCGCGCTGCAAACAGTGTTGTTCATTCCGTCGTTGCGGGGCACTCAATTCACACTCCCGGACGGAAGGCCGATGCTGCACGATGGTTATGTCATGGCGGTCGATCGGGGCGGCGCGATCCATGGCATGCACATTGACTTCTTCAAGGGGCCAAGCCGCGATGACGTGTCGCCGCCTGGGCTCGACTCCAGCGAGGACCATCTTATTCCGGCCGTTGTCGTGTCTGATGACGCGATAATCGGGCAATTGCGGCAATTGCACCAACGGCAATAGGGTCTGGCCTCGCCGCAGCGATGCGGCGGCCCAGGCTGTCCGCGATCCGGGCGGATCGTCCGTCGTTTTTTCGCGCAAGATCGCTGCACCGGTTCGCCCTGTTGAACGAGCGCTCTCCACAGACCAGCCAGCGGGAGCGGCTGACCTTACGCCGCCTGCTCCAGCGTGGAACTGGTATCCAGCGTCGTCGCCCGCCGCAGGTCGCGCGGCTGCGACTCATCGTGCGGCCGGCCGCGATGCATGGTGCAACGATTGTCCCAGATCACCAGGTCGCCCACCCGCCACCGATGGCTGTAGACGAACTGCCGCTGCGTCGCGTGCGTGTTCAGGTCGAGCAATAGCAGCCGCCCATCCGCGATCGGCCAGCCGACGATGTGCGAGGCGTGCGCCGACAGATACAGCGTCTTCCGTCCCGATCCCGGATGCCGCCGCACCAGGCGTTGCGGCGAGGGCGGATACTTATCCCGCTCCCCCGGCTGAAACGCGGTGAAGCCGATCTGGCCGCGCGACCAGAAGATGTCATGCTCCACCACCAGCCCGTCGATTTCGGCCCGGGTCGCCTCCGGCAATGCGTCGTACGCCGCCCGCATGTCGGCGAACTCGGTCTCGCCGCCGCCCAGCGCGCTCGGCGGCGGCACGGCGACCGCGTGCAGCATGCCCAGCACCACCGGCACCGGCATGTACGACGCATCGGTGTGCCACAGCCGGTTGCCGAGGCTGTCGAGCCGCCGCCGATCCTCGCGGCCTCGCACCTGGTTGTCTTCGTCGAGATTGGAAATGTCGCCGATCTGCGGAATTGCCAGCCGCCGCCTGCCGCCTTGCAACGCACCCCGGCCGATCTCCAGCGGACCGAACAACGCGGCAAAGTCGCGCAACTGCGCGTCGGTCAGCCGCTGGTCGTGGAATACCAGTACCGAATAGCGGTCGATCGCATCCCAGATCGCGCGCGCTCCGGCCGCGTCGATCGGCTCCCTGAGGTCGATGCCGGCGATTTCCGCGGCGAAGTCCGGCGTTACGGGACGGACGTCCATGTGCATGCCCTCCTCACCAATGCCCATCGATCATTTGCACGTCGCGCGCTGCTTCGAAAGACGGCGGACTGCCAGCCGAGGCGGAGCACCTCGCCTAAGCGTCCCGTCGGGTCGGTTAGCGCCGATCACGAGAACGTGTGCCGCCGCAACACTAAAGTAATTGCCTTACTGTCTGGGCGCTCATACTAAAGAACATGCTTAACCAATCGCCCGGACTGGATCGCCTGTTCCACGCCCTGGCTGACCCGGCTCGCCGCGCCATCGTCGAGCGGCTGAGCCGCGGGCCAGCCCCGGTCAGTGAATTGGCGAGGCCGCTGCCCATGTCGCTGCCCGCGGCCATGCAGCATCTCGACGTGCTGGAGGCGGCGGGCCTGGTGCGCTCGGACAAGATTGGCCGGGTGCGCACCTGCCGCATCGAGCCCAAAGCGCTCAGCCAGGCCGAACAATGGATCAACGCCCGGCGCGCCGAGTGGGAGCACCGGCTCGACCGCCTGGGCGACTACCTGAAAACCCTGGAGAACGAAGGAAAGAGCGATGCCTCAGGCGCTTGAAGCAAACCAGGAAGCCGCCCCGCAACAGCCGCCGCTACGATTGTCCCGGGTGTTTCACGCGCGGCGGGAGACGGTGTTCCGCGCCTGGAGTTCCGCCGATCATGTCAAGCGTTGGTTCAGTCCGGAAACATTCACCGTTCCGGACAGCAAGGTGGAAATGCGGGTCGGTGGTGCGTTCGATGTCTGCATGCGCTCACCCAGCGGCGAAGCACACTGGATCCGCGGCAAAATCATCGAAGTCACACCGAATACCAGGCTGGTCATCGACATGCAAGTCAGCGACAGCGCCGGCAAGCCATTGTTCAGCGCTTATACGGAAGTCGATTTCGCGGACGCGCTGGGCGGAACCCGCGTGGACATAACGCAGAGCTACACGCTGCGCGATCCGTCAGTGGCGTGGATGATGGCCGGGGCACCGGATGGATGGCGCTCCACACTCGACAAATTGGAGCAGGAGGTTGTGAGGATGCAGGGCGGGAAAGACACTGGCACGCGTTCGGTGGTGCATGCGACCTTCGATGTGGAGCGCACCTATGATGCGCCGGCCGCGCTTGTGTGGCAGGTGCTGACCGACGCGGATGCCAAGCAGAAGTGGTTTAGCGGCCCGCCCGGCCGCTGGGAATTGATCGAACGTCATATGGACGTGCGCGTCGGCGGCAGCGAGCGGTTGAGTGGGCGTTGGGAAGGCGGCGTGGTGTCGACCTTCGATGCCACCTACCACGACGTGGTTCCGAACCAGCGGCTGGTCTATAGCTACGTCATGCACCTCGACGACAAGAAGATTTCCGTATCGCTGGCAACGATGCAGTTGCAGGCTGTTGGCGCGAAGACGCGGGTTACGGTCACCGAGCAAGGCGCATTCCTCGACGGCTACGATGATGCAGGATCGCGCGAGCAAGGCACCGGCCATCTGCTCGACGCGCTCGGAGCGTCGCTGGAGGACTGAATGGATCGGCGCCGGCGGTGCGGCCGACGCACCGCCGGCGCGCTTGCGCTTGACCGGGCAACGCAGACCCCGGATACCGCCTGACGAACCAACTTAGGGCGGAGGAACCCCCATGGATCTCGGACTCAAAGGCAAGAAGGCCATCGTCTGCGCCGCCAGCAAGGGCCTCGGCCGCGCCTGCGCGTTGTCGCTCGCGCGCGAGGGCGTCGACCTGGTGATTACCGCGCGCACCGCGGCGGACCTGGAACGTACCGCCGACGAAATCCGCAAGGAGACGGGGGTAAAAGTCACTGCGGTGCCCGGCGACATCACCACCGATGCCGGCCGTGCCGCGGCACTCGCCGCTTGCCCGGCGCCCGATATCCTGGTGAACAACGCCGGCGGCCCGCCGCGCGGCGACTTCCGCGACTGGACGCGCGACGACTGGATCAAGGCGGTGGATGCCAACATGCTGACACCGATCTTCCTGATCAAGGCGGTGATCGACGGCATGATCGAGCGCAAGTTCGGCCGCATCGTCAACATCACCTCGGCATCGGTGAAGTCGCCGATTCCCGAGCTGGGTATGAGCAATGGCGCGCGCGCCGGCCTGACCGGTTTCGTCGCCGGCCTGGCGCGGCAGGTGGCGCGGCACAACGTGGTGATCAACAACATCCTGCCCGGACCGTTTCTGACGGACCGGCTGCGCGCGGGCTTCGCCGAAGCCGCGCGGACGTCCAACCGCCCGGTCGACGAGCTGGCGCAGGAACGCGCGAGGAATTCTCCCGCCGGCCGCGTCGGCGATCCGGCGGAATTCGGCGATGCCTGCGCATTCCTGTGCTCGGCAAAGATCGGGTTCATCGTCGGCCACAACCTGATTCTCGACGGCGGCACCTACAACACATCGTTCGGTTAAAGCCATGGAACTCCCCCTCCCCTTGTGGGTGGGGGTTGGGGGGTGGGGTGCGAACAACCACGGTTCCCGGATGTACGCACCCCTCCC
>JBEKNT010000466.1:0-5118 GCA_049522565.1 Acetobacteraceae bacterium | reverse complement strand
GCTTGACCCGGCCATCCATGCAGCCGTGGTGCCGCGATAGATGGCCGGGTCAAGCCCGGCCATGACGGGGGGAGCGACGGCGCAACGACACGCTTCTTCCAACGTCCGGCTTTATCCTGATGCGCCGGCTCGATCCTGCTGCGTAAAGGGAGGTTATTCATCCCGCGAGGCCCAACGCCTTGATCAACGGTTGCAGCAGGTCCCCGTAACGCCGCCACCGGCCGATCGACGTGGCATAGATGTCTTGTCGCACCTGAACCGCGCTCGCTGTCCGCACCGCGCGTTGCGTCCGATGGAACGCCAGGCAGGCATCGTCCCATTCGAGACCGCAATGTGCCACCATTCGACGGGCCTGCTGCGCCACATCCGCGACCACGTCCTCGTACTGCACGTCCAGCATCACGCCCGGCGGCAGCACGTGACGCCAGTGCTCCATCAGGGCCGCATAGGCGCGATAATAGCGGCCCAGCTCCGCAAGATCGTAACTCTGCGGCTGGCCAACCGCGAACAGGATGGAGAAGCAGGAAACGCAGGTGTCGATCGGATCGCGGCGCACATGAATGATCCGCGCATTCGGCAGGGCCAGATGAATGAGGCCGGCGTACGCGAAATTGCCCGGCATCTTGTCAGTAATGCGCGCCGCATCCGGCGCCGCTTGCGTGATCGCAGCGAGATAGCGTGCGCCGAGTTGACGCAACGTCTCGCCCGACAGCGCCGGCACGTCCTCGGGGAAAGCCGGCGAAGCGTCGTTCGGCGCATGCAGGCTTTCCACAGCGTGCATGAAATCGTCACGCTCCCCGGAACCGTGCACCGCAGGGTGACTCGCCAGGATCTGCTCCACCAGCGTCGTGCCCGAGCGCGGCATGCCGACGATGAAGATCGGCACCGCGGAGGGATCGCCAAGCCCCTGCTGGCGCTGCATCAATTCCGGCGTGAACACGGCACGGATGCGATCGAAAAATCCCAGCGTCGCCGATTCGTCGTAGGTGATGCTGCGTCGCTTGAGCGCGTTGCCTACCACGAGGTGACGGAACGATCGCTCGTGCTGTTCGAGATCCGCATACGCCTTGCCCAGCGCGAAATGCAATTCGTGCTGGTCATTGTTCGAAAGCGCCGCCATGTCCTGCGCCAACCTCTCCATGGCCGCCAGGTACGGGTCGCCGGCGACGACCCGCCTTACATCGAGCAGGGGACGGTAGTAGCGGACGGTTTGCGGTGCGAGAGCGATGGCCTGTTCGTAGGCCTGTTGCGCTTGCGCGAGCCTGCCCAGGTTTTGCAAAACAATACCCAGGTTGTGGTAAGCCTGGGCGTAGTCCGGTTTGAGAGCCAGCGCACGTTCAAAATGCGCGAGCGCCTCATCGAGCCTGCCCTGGCCCTCCAGGGCGCTGCCCAGATTGTTATGCGCCTGGGCGTGATTTGGATTGAGGGCGAGCGCACGCTCATGATGCGCGATCGCTGCATCGAGCTTGCCCTGGTCTTGCAGGGCCAGCCCCAGATTGTTGTGCGCCTCGACATAATCCGGTTGCAGGGCGAGGGCACGCCGGTAATGCGCTATTGCTTCCTCCGGCTTGCCTTCGGCCAGCAGCGCATTGCCAAGGTTGCTGTGCACCTGGGGGGAATCCGGTGTGTGGGCGAGCGCCCGCTCATAGTGCGCCACGGCGTCGGCGAGCCGGTTCTCGCCCTGAAGGGCAAGTCCCAGGTTGTTGTGCGCCTCGGCGTAATCCGGCCGCAGCGCGAGAGCACGCTCGCAATGCACCACCGCCTCGGCGAAGCTGCCTTGTTCCCGCAGGGCGCTCCCCAGGTTGTTGTGCGCCGCGGCGTCATTCGGATTGAGGGCCAGGGCGTGCCGGTACTGCGCCAGCGCATCGGTCAGCCTGCCCTGTGCCTTCAGTGCGTTGCCCAGGTTGTTGTGCGCCTGGGGGTAATCCGGTTTGAGCGCGAGAGCGCGCTGGTACTGCGCGACCGCGTCGGCGAGCCTGCCGTGATCCTGCAAGGCATTGCCAAGGTTGTTGTAGTAGGCAGGAACGTCATTCCGCAGCGCGACCGCCTGGCCGATCAGGTCGATGGCCGCCGCGGGATGACGAACCTGCAAGGCGATAAGACCGAGGATATGCAGGCTGTCGGCATGGCGGGCATCAACCGCCAGGACCTGCCGGCAAAGCGTTTCGGCCTCGGCCAGCCGGCCGGCCTGAAGGCATTGCACGGCCTCGCCGAACAGGGCTTGCAGGGTCGCGGGTGAGAGGGTCATCGGCCGACCGTCCCCTCGGCCACTTGCCGGGCGGTCTTGATTGCGGTCCATCGGTTCGGTCAGCCCTCCTGGGCAGTTTCGGCCTGACTGGCAAACGCTGGAGATCACCTGTCATTGCGAGAAGCGGAGCGACGAAGCAATCCCCCGCCTGGCGAGCGGGCGCCGCTTGTGAGGCGGGGGATTGCTTCCCCGGGTCAAGACCGGGGACCGCTCCGCTTCTCGCAATGACAGGTGGCTCGCCGATTCCAGACGGGGTGGCAATGCTCTGGATCCGGACCACCCGCCCCCCTCAGCCAGTGCGCACCACCAGCAGAGCCCCGCTCGCCGCCACCTCCGCGACCCACCCGGGCGGCACCAGTGTCGTGGCGTCGAGCTGCGTCACCACCACCGGTCCGACCAGCCGGTCGCCCACGCCGAGTGCCGTGCGCGCGTACACCCCGGCCGACACCGCCTCGCCCTCGCCGAACCACACGTCAGCCCGCGCCACCGCCGGCGCCCCGACACCCTGCGCCACGCCGGCCCGGACCGGCGCCGCCACGACCCCCTCCGCCTCGACCCGCAGCGTGACGAGTTCCACACGACTTTCCAGCACGAAACCGTTCAGCCGCCGGTGCGCCTCGGCGAACGCTGCTCGGGCGGCGTCCAGTGCGTCGCGGCCATCCCCGGGATCGCCCCGGCTGGCCCCCGGCCAGGCCACCGCCAGCTCGCCGCCCTGGCCGGCGTAGCGCATCAGCGCGATCCGGCCGATGCGCCGGTCCGCCGCCGCCACGCGTTCTTCGTCCAGCCACGCGGCCGCATCGCGTTCCAGCGCCACGAACGCCGCTTCCACCGCACCGGCGTCCTCGACCGGCCCCGCCAGCGTGCGGGAGAATTCCGCCTTCAGCCCGGCCGCCAGCAGGCCCTCGGCGCACAGCACGCCCGGCGCCGGAGGCACCAACACGCGGGTGATCCCCAGCAACTCGGCCAGAGCGCAGCCGTGCAGCGGCCCGGCGCCGCCGAACGCCACCAGGCAGAAGTCGCGCGGATCGTGGCCGCGCTCCACCGACACCACGCGGATCGCGCCCATCATGTTGGCGTCGGCGATCGCCAGGATGCCGCGCGCCGCCGCGTGCAGCGACAGCCCCAGAGGCCGCGCCACGCGGTCCAGCACCGCCCGTTCCGCCAGCCCCCGATCCAGCGCCATGCCGCCGCCGAGCAACCCGTCGGGCAGATGCCCGAGCACGACATGAGCGTCGGTAACCGTGGCGTCGTCGCCGCCCATCCCGTAACACGCGGGGCCAGGCGTCGCCCCGGCGCTCGCCGGCCCCACCGTCAGCGCGCCGCCCGACAGGCGGGCGATCGAGCCGCCGCCGGCGCCGATGGTCACCATGTCCACCATCGGCAGCGGCAGCGGCCATTCCCCCACACGCCCCCTCTGGGTCAGCGCGATCCGCCCGCCTTGCAGCAGGCAGATGTCGGCCGAGGTGCCGCCGATATCGACAGTGACGATATCGCCGATGCCGCAAGCGGCCGCCGCGTCCCGCGCCCCCACCACGCCGGCCGCGGGTCCCGACAGCGCGGTCAGCGCCGGGGCGCGACCGATCGCCGCCGCGCCCGCCACGCCGCCGTTCGACTGCATCAGCAGCAGAGGCGCCGCCACGCCCGCCTCGGCCAGCCGCGCCGACAGCCGCGCCACATAGCGCCCCACGGCCGGCATCACCCCGGCATTCAGCACGGCGGCCAGGCTGCGCTCGTATTCCCGCACCACCGGCAGCACGTCCACCGAGGCGGTCACCGCCACGCCCGGTAATTCCCCGCGCAGGATTTCCGCGACGCGCCGTTCGTGATCGGGGAAGGCGAAGGCGTGCAGCAGGCACACCGCCACAGCTTGCACGTCCAGCCGGCGTGCCGCCTCGGCCGCGTCGCGCACGCTGGCTTCGTCCAGCGGGACCAGGACAGTGCCACCGGGACCGACGCGCTCGATCACCTCCAGCACGCGTTCCGGGGGCACCGGGCGGCGCGGCTTCACCCAGGAGAACAGATTCGCTGCCCGCGGGATGTCCTGCCGGCCGATCTCCATTACGTGGCGGAAGCCGGCGGTGGTCACCAAGGCGGTGCGCGCGGTCTTGCCCTCCAGGATCAGGTTGGTGGCGACGGTGGTACCGTGCAGCACGCGGGTTATGGCGGAGGGGGTTGCTGCGGCTGCGGAGAGGGCGGCGTGGACACCGGCCATGAAGGCCCGGGACGGATCGGCCGGAACGCTGGGCACTTTCGCACGCCAGGTCTGGCCGGTTGCGCCATCGGCCAGGGTGACGTCGGTGAAGGTCCCGCCGATATCGACGGCGACGGCGAGGGCCGCAATGCTTGCCATGATGGTCCTATTCAGCCTGCGCTGGGCGCCGCCCGCAAGGCGCGCCGGGGCCGATGATGATGATGATGATGATGAGGGATTATGTCTGCTCCACAGCCCTGTGACCGGACAGCGCTGTTGACGGCAGATCGTGGCTGCGCCCCAGTCCAACACACCGTTTTTTGTATCTACACAAATTCATTGACCATTACCTTTTCGTAGCTACATAGCCCCGTGATCACGTGGGACGAAGCGAAGCGTGCCGCAACCTGACCAAGCGCGGCCTGGACTTTGCCGAGGTTGTCCACTTCGATTTCGACACCGCGCTGCACGAGATCGACGACCGCGAAGACTATGGCGAGTTGCGAGAGATCGCGATTGGTTGGTGTGGGGCGCGGCTCTGCTTTCTGGTCTTCGTTCGCCGTGGCAATGACGAATTCGCGTGATCAGCTTCCGCAAGGCGACGAGGACCGAGGTGAGACGCTATGCCGAATCCTGAAATGACACGGGCTGCCGCTCGTGCCAAGGCGCGCGAAGCGCT
>JBEKNT010000465.1:0-12532 GCA_049522565.1 Acetobacteraceae bacterium | reverse complement strand
TTCCGACCGGCAGTCGGAACAGCAGCCGCGATACATGGCCCCCACCCGTCCAACCTCTCCAACTGAAGGGTCCCAAGGGCTCCGCCCTTGGCGGGGCTCCAAGGGGCAGAGCCCCTTGGTGGGGTTTCAGGGGCAAAGCCCCTGGCGTTGCTTCGTTGGCCGGATTCGCTTTGCCGGATCGTTGCGGAAGGGTAGGAATGGCGCATGCGGCGGGTCAACATGATCCTGCTTGTCCTGATGGGAGGCGGCATGGCCTTGTGGTCGTCACGGCCGTCGGCCGAATGCCGGGACGCGCGGGCGCGCAACGCGCCGGATGCCGCTTGGATCTGTGGCCAATCCGGGTCCTCGTACGGCCATAGCGGCGGCGGCTACTGGGGTGGCAGAACCTGGGGCGGCACAGGAGGCACGACCAGCATCGCCAGCGTCGTGCGCGGCGGCTTCGGCTCCTTCCACGGGTTTGGCGGGTCCTGATCAATGCGCCGCCACCGCCTCACGCCCCGGCCGGACTGGCGCGAGCGCGCCCGGTCGCTCGGTTTCGCCTACGCCGAGATCGCCGGCGAACCCTATTGGGACGAAACCGCCTGCTGGGAATTCACCGCCGCCGAAGTGGATCTGTTGGACGACGCCACCGCTGAACTCGAGCGCCTGGCACGCCAGGCCGCCGACCATGCGATACGCCATGATCGCCGCGCGACACTGGGGATTCCGGAAGCGGTCTGGCCGCTGCTGGTGCAAAGCTGGGAACGCCAGGAACCCAGCCTGTACGGCCGCATGGACCTGCGCTGGGACGGCAGCGGCCAGCCGAAATTGCTGGAGTACAATGCCGACACGCCGACCTCGCTCTACGAAAGCTCGGTCGTGCAGTGGGAGTGGCTGACCTGCGCGTATCCCGACGGCGACCAGTTCAATTCGCTGCATGAGGCGCTGATCGCCGCCTGGCCAGGCATGCGCCTGCCGCCGACCGTGCATTTCACCTGTGTCCGCGACTCCGCCGAAGACCGCGGCAATGTGGACTACCTGCGGGATACAGCGATGCAGGCGGGCCTCAACGCACCCTTCCTGCATATCGATGAGATCGGCTGGGATGGGCAGCGTTTCGTCGACCTCGCCAATCGCGAGATACGTGCCGCGTTCAAACTGTATCCGTGGGAGGCCCTGCTGCACGACGCTTTCGGCGTCCACATTGCGCGCGCCGCGACACGTTGGATCGAGCCGACCTGGCGGCTGCTCTTGTCCGGCAAGGGCATCCTGGCGCTGTTATGGGAGTTGTTCCCCGGTCACCCGAACCTGCTGCCGGCCTTCCGCGAACCGGGTCGCACCGGCGGTCTCGAAATCGCCAAGCCGCTGTTCGGGCGCGAGGGGGCGAACATCACCGCGCCGGGCTGGCGGACCGAGGGTCCCTACGGCGCGGAGGGTTTCGTGTATCAGGCATGGTCGCCGCTGCCCTGCGTGGATGACCGCTACGCGGTGATCGGCAGTTGGCTGATCGCCGGCAAGCCGCACGGCATGGGCATTCGCGAGGACGCCACCCCCATCACCCGCGACACCAGCCGTTTTGTGCCGCATTTCTTCCGGAGCGCCGCATGACCAGCCTGGCAAACCTGCCGAACTTCCTGCTGTATTTCGCCGCGTCCGTGGTGCTGTTCGCGGCCTTCCTCGCGGCCTACACGCGCCTCGTGCCGCTGCACGAATGGCGGCTGATCCGCGAGGGCAACACCGCGGTGGCGTTGGCGCTGGCAGGAGCGATGCTGGGTTTCGCCATGCCGCTTGCCGTCGCGATCGCCCGCTCGGCGAACCTGGCCGATATGGCGGTATGGGCGGCGGTATCGCTGATCCTGCAATTGCTGTGCTTCGGCGCGCTGCGGCTGCTACGCCGCAATGCGGCGGAGGCTTTGGCGCGCGGCGATATGGCGGAGGCGCTTCTGCTGGGGTCGGGGTCGGTCGTGCTGGGGTTGCTGAACGCCGCGTGTTTGACGTGAGCAGTCACAACGCCAGCCTGATACCGAACGCTCAAATGACCGACCCATCGGCACAGTCATCCCCGTCATGGCTTACGAAGCCCCCGCCATCCAAGACTTTGCTGCGCTCAGCAAGGATAAGTTCGGCCGCCACTTACCACGGTCGACGACCGGAATGCGATCGACCCAAGAGCAGACCGGACTATTTGGCCGGGTGCTCGACGTGGCTATCGATCCATTCGAGCAATAGGTCGGCGATCTGCAGGTTGTTCTTGTCGAGCATGAACATATGCGTGTTCCCGTGGATACCGATCTCCGGCAGGTGCAGGAACGTGACGTCGCCGCCTTCGCTGCGGATGCTGGCGGCAAAGTCACGGCACTGCCCCATCGACGTGGTCCATCGTGAACCGAACGGTTCCGGCGCGTCGGCGTGGTGGTCGGCAAACACGATCAGGATCGGGATCTTCGCCAGCGTCGCACGCTCCGGCTGGGTGAACGAGGTAGCGCAGGCGTAACCGCTTTCCAGACTGACGATGCCCTTCACGGATGTTGGATTGAGCAATGCCGCGCGCTCGGGAAACATGAAGGTTTCCGAATGTCCCATCAGCACGGCGCCGCCGACCTTCTGCGCCAGCGCCGCGAGATCGGCAAAGCTCGGATTCTGCGGCGGGAGCGACGCGTTGAGATCGGGTATCCACATCTTGTAGAACGCGTCGACGGCTTCGATCGGAAACTGGGTGTCGGGGAAGGGGACGCCGAACTTCGGTCCGAGCCTGAACCAGGTCCAGGCGTATTCATGGCCGATGATCAGGACCGGCGCGAGATCCTTCGGGCTTTTGGTACCGAGCCTGGCCTCGTTGTACGAGGTGGCGTCGAACCCCGAGCGCGCGCGGCCGGCCTGATCGACCACATAGACGGGGCGCAAGCTGCGCAGGAAGTATTCGCTCCATCCCATGCGCCCGTCCGGCGTCGTGTCGTAGGCCTGGCCGCTCAGGCCGCCACCGTGGATCATGACGACGGGAAGATGTTTGGCCGCGACCGGGACCTGGTATTGGACGTACATCTGTCCCGTCGTGATGTCGCCTTCCCGGGTGACATCGGGACCGGTCTCAACGCCGCTGAGTGCCGCCGCATGGCGCACGGTGCCGCCGATGAAGAAGCTGCCCTGGGACTGGATGGTCAGCGGACCGCTGGTGTCGACCGTTTCCGCCGCATGCCCGTACCCGATCGACATGAGGCCGCAGATCACTGCGGCGCAGCGAAGCATGGAGCGCATCTTGTCGTTTCCTTTGTATGTTTGTGCCGGCCGCAGACGTTGGAGACGCGATAGTGCCAGTCCTTCATCGGGAATGGCTACCCCCGATCATGAGATCGGCGCGCCGCAGACCTTGGTGTGGCCGGCAGCCTGACGCGGCGACGGCACCATCATCGCGGCCTGGTTGAACGGCGGGGGCAGCGCTCCGGTATAGCCGTTGCGGCGCAGCACCTCCTGCGCCGTTGGTTGGCCGTTCTGCGCCGCCCGCAGCAGCCACGCGCTGCCTTGTCCGGTATCGCGCTCCGCCTGGCGTCCCCACAAATAGGATCGGGCGAGATTGTACATCGCGTTGGTATGCCCCAGCGCGGCGGATTGCTGCCACAGGCTGCGTGCTTCCGCCTCGTCGCGCGACAGCTCGCGCCCGTCGTCCAGCATGATGGCGAGGTTGTTCATTGCCCGCGGGTTACCGTATTCGACGGCATGGCAATACCAGTTGATCGCGCGGCCGATGTCTTTCGCAACCCCGGTGCCGAACTGGTATTTGTAGCCGAGCGCGTTCATGCCCTCGCTGTCGCCCTGCTCGGCGGACAACGTGTAAAGATGGAACGCCTCGTGCTGATCGGTCGCGACGCCCTGGCCGCGCGCATAAAGATAGCCAAGGTTGACCTGCGCTTCCGCGTCGCCGCGATCGGCTGCATCGCGCAACAGGCGCCAGGCGGTCGCAATGTCGCCGTCATTATACGCTCGCATGCCGGCCAGAGTGTCCGCCGATTGCGCCCATGCGAGCGTTACGCAAGCCGGCATCAGGCAAAACAGCAGAGACGCACGCAGCATCACGTCGGCGTCGTCTCCAGCCCGAGGTAGATCCGTTGCACATCGCGGTCATCGGCGAGGTCGGCCGCCTTGCCCTGCAGCACCGTCCGCCCGGTCTGCAACACATACGCATAATCCGCCACTTCCAGCGCCAGCTCCACGGCTTGCTCTGCCAGCAGCAGGGTCAGGCCCTCGTTGCGTAGGCGTTCCAGCGTGGCGTACATCGTCTCCACCACCGCCGGCGCCAGCCCGAGGCTGGGCTCGTCCAGCATCAGCAGCTTCGGATCGCTCATCAGCGCGCGGCCGGTGGCGAGCATCTGCCGCTCGCCACCTGACAAGGTGCCGGCACGCTGGCGGCGCCGCTCGGACAGGCGAGGAAACAGCGCGAACACCCGCTCCAGCAGGTCCGGCACCCGCCGCTTGTCGCGCAATACCGTCGCGCCAAGCCGGAGGTTTTGCTCGACCGTCTGCTGCACGAACAGCCGCCAGCCTTCCGGCGACAGCGCGAGGCCACGGCCGACGATGGCGTAGGCCGGTTGGCCGGTGATCTCCGCGCCCTGCCACATGACGTGCCCGGAGGCCGGCGGCACCAGGCCGGCGATCGCGTTCAGCGTCGTGGTCTTGCCGGCGCCGTTGGAGCCGAGCAATGCGACGATCGAGCCGGCGGCGACCTCCAGCGAAACATCGGCGATACCGACAAGATCGCCGTAGCGCACCGCAAGATTGCGAACGGAGAGGAGGGGTTCGGTCATGTGCGGCACGCACTATCGGTCATTGCGAGGATGACAAGTGTCGCGGTGCCAAGGGATCGCGGCGTCACGGTGCCGTCTCATCGCCGCACCCGCTTCATGTGGTGCCCGAGATACGCGGCAATCACCGCCGGGTCCTCCACCACATCCCGTGGCGCACCCTGCGCAATGACCTTGCCCTGATGGAACACCACGGCACGTTCGGTCAGCGACAGGATAACCTCCATGACATGCTCGACGATCACGATGGTGATCCCGCGCGCGCTGATCCGCCGCACCAGTTCGATCGCCAGCCGCGTCTCCGCCGGCGTCAAGCCCGCCAGCGCCTCGTCCAGCAGCAACAGCCGCGGCTCGGTGGCCAGCGCGCGAGCGATCTCCAGCCGCTTGCGGCCGGGTGTGCCGAGCGATCGGGCCGCGGTCTCCGCCAGCGGCGCCAGGCCGGTGAACGCCAGCACCTCGGCCGCGGCATGACGCGCGTCGGCGCGGTGCGGATGGCGCAGGAAGGCGCCGACCATGACGTTGTCGGCGACGCTCATGTCTTCGAAGGTGACCGGCACCTGGAAGCTGCGCGCCATGCCGAGGCGCGCGTGTTCCTCCGGCGTCGCGCGGGTCACGTCGCGGCCGGCAAACCGGATGTTGCCCTCGGTTGGCGTCGCGTCGCCGGCGAGGCAGTTGAAGAAGGTGCTCTTGCCGGCACCATTCGGGCCGATCAGGCCGACGATTTCGCCCTCGGTCACGTCGAGGTCGGCACCGTCCACGGCGCGGAATGCGCCGAACGCCTTGGCGATGCTCCGGGCTTGCAGCATGGGCGCTTCAGGCGGCACGGTCGGTGCTCCGCGCCGCCGCGCTACGGCGTTCGAACCGGGTCATCACATGGCGCCAGATCACCGCCATGCCGCCGGGTTGGAAACGCGTAATCAGCAGGATGATCGCGCCGTAGACGATGAAGGTGATGCCGGTCCCACCGCCGCCGAACCAGGCGTTGGTGGTCTCCTCCAACGGCACCAGGATGATCGCGCCGACCAGCGGGCCGAACAGCGTGCCGGCACCGCCGAGCGCCGCGGTGATCACCATCTTCACCGAGATCAGGATGCCCAGCGCGCTGTCCGGATCGATGAAGCCCACCATCACCGCATAGAGCGAGCCGGCAATCGCGGTGAAGCTTGCCGACAGCAGCAGCGCGTACAGTTTGTATCGCAGGATCGGCACGCCGAGGCTGCGTGCCGCACGGTCACCGCCTCGGATGGCGGCGAGGTAGTAGCCCATGCGGCTGCGCTGCATCTGCCAGGTCAGGGCCAGCAGCACGATCAACACGGCGAGGAACAAATAGTGGTACGGCACCGGGCTGATGAACGACAGGTCGGCCAGCGTGCGCGGCGTCGGCGGGCCCATCAGGCCGACCGCGGCACCGACCAGTTTCCAGTTGCCGGCGACGATGCGCGCCAGCTCGGCCGCGGCGATCGTGGCCATGGAGAAATAGTGCCCGCGCAGCCGGAAGGTCGGCGTGCCGACCACCAGCGCCAGCGCACAGGACACCAGCACGCCCAGCGGCGCGCCGGCGATCGGCGGCCAGCCCAGCTCGGTATAGACCACCAGGGAGCTGTAGGCGCCGGCGCCGAAATACACCGCGTGACCGACGGAAACCTGGCCGGCGTAGCCTCCCAACAGGTTCCAGGCGGAGGCGGAGATCGCCGCGAGCAGGACGAGGGCACCGATGCGCTGGAGAAACACGTCCTGCGTCAGCAGCGGCCAGGCGGCGATCAGGACGAAGCCGATCAGGACGAGCGCCCATTGCTTCATGTCGTGCCGAGCAGGCCTTGCGGCCGGACCCAGAGCACCAGCAGGAACAGCGAATACACCACGACGTCCTGGTAGACCGCGCCGATCAGGTAGGCGGACAGCGCCTGGATGACGCCGATCGACAGGCCGGCGAGCAAGGCTCCGGGTACCGAGCCGAAGCCGCCCAGGCAGACCACGACGAAGGCGATCAGCGCCAGCGATTCGCCGACCGTGGGGGAGATGTAGAAGAACAGCGCGATCAGCGCTCCCGCGACGCCGGTGGAGGCGGCGCCGACACCCCAGGCCAGGGCTTGCATGCGGTCGGGCCGGATGCCCATCAGCATCGCGGCGTTACGGTCCTCGGCCACCGCGAGGATGCGGCTGCCGAGCATGGTGCGGGTCAGCACAAGGTGCATGCCGATGGTGATGACCAGCGCCAGCACGCCGCCGAGGAGTCGAGACGCTTCGATGCGCAGGCCGGCGATGGCGAAGGTGCCGCCGACCAGATTGTCGGGCAGTGAGACGAAGTTGGCGGTGAACGCCCAGAACGCGGCGTAGCGCAGCACCAGCGCGAGGCCGAACGTGCCGAGGATCTGCGCCAGCATCGGCCCCTTCGCCATGTGGCGCACCAGGCCGAAATAGACTGCGACGCCGAGGGCGAACAGCAGCACGGCGGCAAGCGGGATGAACACCACGGGGCCGACATGCAACAGGGTGTAGGCGAAGAAGGCGACGTACATCGCCAGCATGACGAAGTCGCCATGGGCGAAGTTCACCACGTTCATCATGCCCCAGATGAGCGTGAGACCGGAGGAGAACAGCGCGTACACCGCGCCCATCAGCAGGCCGGCGGGGTGGTGGCAAGCGTTGGCATCCTCGGCTGCGGGTGCAAGAACCTGGCATCGCGGACGAGCCAATGGGGGCGCCTTACGCCTACTGCCCTGACGACTGAGTCGTCAGCAACGCCGCCACGTCATGCCGGCGGCGGCGCCGGTGCGTCAGTCTCGACTGCGCATGGCGCTCGTGCGCCCGACTTTACTCGCGCTGCGCTTCAAGCTCGCGTTGCGTGTCGGCCAGGGCCTGTGGTTCGACCAGCGCACCTTGTCGTTCGTAACGCTTGCGGCTTCTACTGAAGCGCACGACGACGGCGGACCGCGCGCTCTTCGCCTTCGCGCGGCGGGTGAGCAGAGCATCGCCCGCCGGCAGAAATTCGAGGTCGTCGAGACCGACGCAGCGCAGGCATGCCGGGCCGGCACTTTCCATCACGAGGAGATTGCCGGTGCCGCCGCACCGGTGGCATTTCCAGGTGTCATTCAACGGCTGGATCACCACCAGCTCGGGCGGGCGGCTTGCCTGCGCTGCCAGGCGTTCGCGCTTTTTCTCCGACAGTGCGGGCGACACCCAATGGGTCCGGTAGCTCGCTTCGATCGCGGGATCTCCGCTGCGGCTGAAGCGCAACGTCTGGCGTTGCGGCGTGCGCGCCACATACTGCGATTCGCTGGGCTGCAATCCCCTTTGCTTCGCCCAGGCACGGAACATTTTCATGGCCTCGGTGATGCGAGGCAGATTTGTGTGGACCACCGCTTCGAGGCACTCGGCTTGCCCCTGTCGCCAGCGCTTCACTGTTGCAGGATCAGCCCAGCGAATCCCGACCAGCACGTCGAGGGGGCTCACGTAGCCCTGCGCCGCCAGTGCGGTCTCCGCTGCCTGGGTGACGCGATCGGCGAGCGCTCTGCGGTTGTTCCTGTTCATGGCCCAATAGCAGGAATCGTTATAAGCGGCTGATGGTCCGATCGCAGGACCGGTCCCGCAGGCGGCAACTTATACACCTCGCCCACGCAGTCGGAGAGGTCAAGACGCGTAAACGGCGAGGGTGAGGATGATCGGGTCGCCCCGCTGCACCCTCACCCGGCGCTACGCGCCAACCTCGCCCGGCGCAGACCGGAGAGGTTGCAACGCGGCATACCCGGCAGTACGGTCCCACACCGCAAGGTAATCCGGAGGAACCCAGCCATGAAAGTCGGAATGGCGCTGAACATGTTGTGCCAGCCGGGCCGCCCCGACGCCTCGGTGGTGCACGAACACATGGCGATGGGCGATCTGGTCGAGCCGCTGGGCTTCGACTCGCTGTTCGCGCTGGAGCACCACTTCACCGGCTATGCGATGTCGCCGGCGCCGCTGCAATTACTGGCGTATTACGCGGGCCGCACCAAACGCATCCAGCTTGGCACCGCGGTCATCGTGCTGCCGTGGCACGACCCGATCCGTGTCGCCGAACAGATCGCCTTGCTCGACATCATGTGCGGCGGCCGCTGCCTGTTCGGCTTCGGCCGCGGCGCGGCCAGCGTGGAATACGAAGGCTTCCGCATCCCGATGGGCGAAGCCCGCCCGCGCTTCATCGAAGCCGCGCAGATCATCAAGCAGGCGCTGGCGCAGGAAAGCTTCGAATTCCACGGCGAGTATTTCCAGATCCCGCGCACCGCGATCCGGCCTCGGCCGATCTCCCATCCGGAACGCCGGTTCTACGGCACCGCGGTCAGCCCGGACTCGGTCGATGTGATGGCGAAGCTCGGCTTCTCCATGCTGGTGATCATGCAGAACGAGTGGCCGAAGGCCGCGGCCGACATCCACCGCTACCGCGCGGTCGCCGCCGCCGAAGGTTTTTCCCCCCGCCCGCCGATGATCCTGACCAACGTGTCCTGCGCCGAGTCGCGGGCCGAGGCGCAGGAGCGCGCCATGCAGTGGCTCGGCGCGAAGTGGGAGTCGATCGACAACCACTACCATTTCTCCGACGGCCATCTGACGAATGTCAAAGGCTACGAGTCGTATGAGAAGATCGGCCAGACCTACGCGAAGATGAAGGAGCCGGCCCGCCAGGCCAAGGCGACCGAATTCTATGTCAGCATCCAGGTGGTCGGCACGCCGGACGACTGCCTCCAGAAGATCGCCGAACTGCACAAACTGAGCGGACTGGACCACCTGATCACCGAGTTCTCCTTCGGTGGCATGCCGCACGAAGAGGCGGAGCTGGGCATGCGGCTGTTCGCCGACAAGGTGCTGCCGGTGCTGCAACGCGACACGTCGTTCGCACCGCCGGCCGCGGCGCTCGCACCGGCGCCCGAGCCCATGCAAGAAGGCGTGTTCGCCCCGGCATAGCGGCGCCTCTCCTGCGTCATGCGCGGGCGACGGTTGCGGTGAGTGTGCAGCGTGCCGACCGCAACACCCTCACCCTACCCTCTCCCGCTTCGCGGGAGAGGAGTGCCCTCACCCTGCCCTCTCCCGCTTCGCGGGAGAAAAAAGCCCTTGTCCCACGCTCTCTTGCGAAGCGGGAGAGGAAACACCTGCTTTCGGTCGCCGCAAGTTTGTGGTAGTGCCACTCACAACAATAAGCTCTCCCGGGAGGCTACGCCGTGGTTTCCGATCCCAAGATGTTGAAAGCCGACCGTTGGTCGCAGCTTTGGCTCGGCCTGGTCTGCATGATCCTGATCGCCAACCTGCAATACGCCTGGACCCTGTTCGTCAATCCGATGCAGCAGGCGAATGGCTGGAGCGTTGCCGGCATCCAGGTCGCCTTTTCCATCTTCATCGCTACCGAGACCTGGCTGACACCGGTGGAAGGCTGGATCGTCGACGCACTCGGCCCCAGGCGCGGACCGCCGATGATGGTCGGCTTCGGCGCGGTGCTGGTCGCGTTCGCCTGGGTGCTCGACGCCTACGCGGCGTCGCTCACCGCGCTGTATGTCGGGGCGGCGCTGTCGGGCGTCGGGGCCGGGGCGATCTATGCCACCTGCGTCGGCAACGCGGTGAAGTGGTTCCCCGACCGGCGCGGCCTCGCGGTCGGCATCACCGCCGGCGGGTTCGGCGCCGGCGCGGCGCTGACCGTCATCCCGATCCGATTGCTTATCGAGAACGCCGGCTATGCCAGCGCCTTCTTCTGGTTCGGCATCGGCCAGGGCGCCATCCTGCTGCTGATCGCGCCGATCATGCGCGCGCCGGTGCCGGGCGAGATGCCGAAGACCGCGCCTCCCAAGGTGCCGCAATCCGCCACCAGCGCGACCCCGGCCGAGGTGCTGCGCGCGCCGGTGTTCTGGTTGCTCTATGTGATGTTCGTGCTGGTCTCCGCCAGCGGCCTGATGGCCACGGCGCAGATCGCGCCGATCGCCAAGGATTTCGGCCTCTCCTCCCAGGCGCTGCTGTTTGGCGGCAGCGCATTGTCAGTGGCGCTGGTGGTGGACAACGTCATGAACGGCGGCGCGCGGCCGTTCTTCGGCTGGGTGTCCGACCATATCGGGCGCGAATCGACCATGGCGATCGCCTTCACCCTGGGCGGCGGCGCCTATCTGTTGCTCGGCTATTTCGGCCACGGCCCCTGGACGTTCGTCATCTGCGCCGCACTGATCTTCTTCACCTGGGGCGAGATTTTCAGCCTGTTCCCGTCCACCTGCACCGACCTGTTCGGCCCCAAGTTCGCCACGACCAACGCGATGTTGCTCTACACGGCGAAGGGCACCGCGGCCTGGCTGGTGCCGCTGGCCAACGTGCTGAAGGGCGAGACCGGCAACTGGCAGACGGTGTTCGTGGTGGCGGCGGCGACGAATTTCATCGTGGTGCTGCTGGCGCTGTTCGTGCTCGGGCCGGTGCGTCGCCGCCGCGCCGTGCACCGACCGGTGATTGCATAAGGAGCGCAGCGTCAGGCGGCGGGCCGCACCCGCCGGCTTGCGGTGCGCAACTGGCCGCAGGCCGCCAGGATGTCGCGCCCGCGCGGCGAGCGCACCGGCGCGGCGAATCCGGCATCGTTGACGATGCGCGCGAAGCGCTCGATCGCCGGGCGCGTACTGGTCTGGTAGGCGCTGCCGGGCCATGGATTGAACGGGATCAGGTTCACCTTGGCAGGAAGGCCGGCGATCAGCCGCACCAGTTCGCGCGCGTCCGCCTCGCTGTCGTTGATGCCGCGCAGCATGACGTATTCGAAGGTGATGCGGCGCGCATTGCTGGCACCGGGATAGCGGCGGCAGGCGGCGATCAGTTCGGCGATCGGGTATTTGCGGTTGAGCGGCACCAGTTCGTCGCGCAGGTCGTCGCGCACCGCGTGCAGCGACACCGCCAGGTTCACGCCCAACTCCGCCCCGGCGCGGTCCATCATCGGCACCACGCCCGACGTTGACAGCGTGATGCGGCGGCGCGACAGGCCAATGCCCTCGCCGTCCATCACGATGGTCATCGCCTTGGCGACGTTCGCGTAATTGTACAGCGGCTCGCCCATACCCATCAGCACGATGGTGGACAGCAATCGCGGCGTCTCCCCCTTGGGCGAGGGCCACTCGCCGTAGGCGTCGCGGGCGGCCATGAACTGACCGACGATCTCGGCCGCGCCGAGGTTGCGCACCAGGGTCTGCGTGCCGGTGTGGCAGAAGCGGCAGGACAGCGTGCAGCCGACCTGCGAGGACAGGCAGACGGCGCCGCGGTCCTCTTCCGGGTCGGGGATATAGACTGTCTCGGCTTCCTGGCCGTCGCGGAAACGGAACAGGAATTTTCGCGTGCTGTCCTCGCTGGTCTGCGCCGTCACGGTGTCCGGGCGGGCGATCACGAAACGCTCCGCCAGCCTGGCCTGGAGCGGCCGGGCGATCGAGCTCATGCGGGCGAAGTCGGTCACGCCCTGGTGATAGATCCAGTGCCAGAGCTGCTTGGTGCGGAACGGCGCCTCGCCGATCGCCGCCAGTTCCGCGGCGAGTTCCGCGCGCGACAGGCCGACCAGGTCGCGGCGGCCGTCCGACAGCGCGATCGGCGGCGGATCGAACAGCGCCGACTTGGCCAGGATGCGCGTGCGTTCCGCCTCGGTGAGGGTGCCGCTATCGACCTCTCCCGCAAGCGGGAGAGGCGGCCGAGAAGCGGCGGGTGAGGGTGGCGCGGGTCCCACCATCAACCTTTCGGCGGCGGGCATGCCTTGACGATCGCCGCGTAGGCCGCGGAGAACCCTT
>JBEKNT010000464.1:0-5131 GCA_049522565.1 Acetobacteraceae bacterium | reverse complement strand
TTTGCTGCACCGCGACCGCATCATAGCCGGCCCCGGATTCAGCCGCTGGATGGTGCCCCCTGCGGCGCTGTGCGTGCATCTGTGCATCGGCCAGGCCTACGCGTTCAGCGTGTTCAACCTGCCGATGACGCGGCTGATCGGCATCACCCAGTCCGCGCCGGATGATTGGAAACTCACCGAGCTCGGCTGGATCTTCTCGATCGCCATCGTCTTCCTGGGGCTCTCCGCCGCGCTACTCGGACGTTGGGTGGAGGAAGGCGGTCCGCGCCGGGCCATGGTTGCCGCCGCGCTGTGCTGGGGCGGCGGGTTCATGGTTTCGGCGGCCGGGGTGGCGATCCACAATATCTGGCTGATCTATGTCGGCTACGGCGTGTTGGGCGGATTCGGTCTTGGCATCGGCTACATCTCGCCGGTCTCCACGCTGATCAAATGGTTCCCGGACCGGCCGGGTATGGCAACCGGCATGGCGATCATGGGATTCGGCGGTGGCGCCTTTATCGCCTCGCCGTTGTCGGTCGGGTTGATGCACTACTTCTCCACTCCGACGCATGTCGGCGTGGCGGAAACCTTTGTCGTCCTGGGAGTGGTCTATTTCTGTTTCATGATGGTGGGCGCGGCGATCGTACGCCTGCCGCCGGCCGGCTGGGCGCCCGAGGGCTATGTCGCACCGGCACAGCCGAAGAAGCTGATCACCACGCGCCACGTATTTGTCTATCAGGCGCTGAAGACGCCGCAGTTCTGGCTGATCTGGTGGGTGCTGTGCCTGAACGTCACCGCTGGCATCGGCGTGCTGGGCCAGGCCTCGGCGATGAGCCAGGAGATGTTCCCGGGCCATATCACCGCCGCCGCCGCCGCCGGCTTCGTCGGGCTGATGAGCCTGTTCAACATGGGCGGCCGATTCTTCTGGGCCTCGGTGTCGGACTTCATCGGTCGCAAGAACACCTATTTCGTGTTCTTCGCCCTCGGTTTCGTGCTTTACGCGCTGGTGCCCTATGCCGGAGCGGCCGGCAGCGTCGCGCTGTTCGTGCTGTGCTTCTGCGTCATCATCAGCATGTATGGCGGCGGTTTCGCGACGGTCCCCGCCTATCTGCGCGACATGTTCGGCACCCGCTATGTCGGCGCGATCCACGGTATGCTGCTGACCGCCTGGTCGGCGGCGGGTATCTTCGGGCCGGTGCTGGTGAACTACATTCGGCAATACAATGTCGATCACGGCATCCCGAAGGCGCAGGCCTACAATGTGACCATGTACCTCATGGCGGCGCTCCTGGTGGTTGGCTTCCTCTGCAATCTGCTCATTCGCGCGGTGCACGAGCGGCATCACATGGAAGAGCAGAACGAAGCTGGTGTTATTGGCATGGCCGATTGAGGGAGGCGAAGATGGTTGCGCGCGCACAGGGTACGACCTCGCTGCACTTGGTGCTTGCCTGGGGATTCGTGGGCATTCCGCTCGCGTGGGGCGTGATCGAGACGGTGCTGAACGCGATGAAGCTGTTCGGGTAGGGCCCGGGAAACCGTTAGGCGTTCAATCGCACGGCGATGCTGCGCGCCGGCGTGGTCTTGCCCGCGCCTGAGCTACCGGTGACCACGATCCGCATTTGGCGGCACCTTCGATCGCCTGGGCCGGGCCGGGGTTCTGCTGCGTCCGGCGGTGCCGCTTGTCGTCTGCGGCGCCCCTTCTCTGCAACAGACATCCTATGGCAGCATCGGGCGAACGAGGAGACGTCCCATGTCCGACCGTTACGCCGACTACCAGCGCCTGCAATTCGATCGGCCGCATCCGCGCGTGCTGCGCATCACCATGAGCAATCCGGGCAAGCTGAACGCCGCGGATCACCGCATGCATGGAGAACTCGGCCAGATCTGGCGCGACATCGATGCCGATCCGTCGGTCTCCGCGGCGATCCTGCAAGGCGAGGGGCGCGCCTTCTCCGCCGGTGGCGATTTCAAGATGATAGAGCAGATGATTGAGGATTTCGACACGCGCGCGGGCGTATGGAAGGAGGCGCGCGACCTGGTCTACAACATCATCAACTGCTCCAAGCCGGTGGTCAGCGCGATGCGTGGCCCCGCGGTTGGTGCCGGGCTGGTGTGCGGCCTGCTGGCCGATATTTCCATCGCCAGCAAGGAGGCGCGGCTGATCGACGGCCATACGCGCCTCGGCGTCGCCGCCGGCGATCACGCGGCCATCGTCTGGCCCCTGCTTTGCGGCATGGCAAAGGCGAAATACTACTTGTTGCTATGCGATACGCTGACCGGCGCCGAGGCGGAACGCATCGGGCTCATTTCGCTGGCGGTGGACGACGCGGCGCTGGACGCCAAGGCGGTGGAAATCGCCACGCGGCTGGCCGAGGGGGCGCCAAACGCCATCCGCTGGACCAAATACGCGTTGAACAACTGGCTGCGCCAGGCGGGGCCGATCTTCGACACGTCGCTGGCGCTGGAGTTCATGGGGTTCAGCTCGCCCGACGTGCGGGAAGGCCTGGCCGCGCACAAGCAGAAGCGTCGGCCGGCGTTCAAGCCGGACTCGCCGTTGTAGGAGTGCCGCACATGGACATGGCGAAGCGCGCAGTGATCGTGACGGGCGGCGCGTCGGGGATCGGGCGGGCCACGGCACTGTTGCTGGCAAGGCATGGTGCCAGGGTGTTCGTCGGCGACGTCGATGCCATTCGCGGCCAGGCACTCGCGGTGGAGGCGGCGAAAGACGGACTGCCGGTCGACTATCTTGAGTTGGAACTCACCGACCCCGCATCGATCGTCGCGTTCGCCGATGCGGTGCACCAGCGGGTGCAACGTGTGGATGTTCTGGTGAACGGTGCCGGCTGGGACTGCACCGGGCCGTTCATGGATAACGACCCGGACGTCTGGGACAAGCTGGTCTCCATCAACCTGTTGGGTGCGGTGCGGCTGTCGCGCGCGGTGCTGCCGCCGATGATCGCGGCGGAGCAGGGGAAGATCATCAACATCGCCTCCGACGCCGGCCGCGTCGGTAGCGCGGGCGAGACCGTATATGCCGCCGCCAAGGGCGGACTGATCGCGTTCACCAAGTCTCTGGCTCGCGAAATGGCGCGCTACCGGATCAACGTGAATTGCGTCTGTCCGGGGCCGACCGACACACCGCTGTTTCACACGCTGGCGGAACGGCTGCAAGAGGCGCTGACCCGCGCGATTCCGTTCCGCCGCATCGCCGCCCCGGAGGAGATCGCCGAGGCGGTGATGTTCTTCGCCGGTCCACGCTCCGACTATATCACCGGCCAGGTGCTGAGTGTGAGCGGCGGGCTGACCATGGCGGGTTGAGCACAGGGAAACCTCTCCCACGACGTGGGAGAGGTCGGAGCGCGTTGGCGCTCCGGGTGAGGGGGCCGCGTGCCGGCCCGATCACCCTCACCCTCGTCGCTTCGCGCCTCGACCTCTCCCGCGCAGCGGGAGAGGTGTACTCACCCCCGCATGAAGCCTTCCACCTCCTCGCGCGCCCAGGCGATGGTGTCCTTGATCGACTGGCCGGTGTAGATCTTCGCCAGCATGTTCGGCTGGGTCGCGCGGCTGACCATCTGCGCCGCGACGGACGGTGGTGCGGGCCAGCCAGGCGTCAGCGCCACCGCCTGGTGCCATGGCCGCATGGGATAGTTGAAGAACACGCCCTTGGGCGGCCCGACAATGTCCCACACCTTGGAGTCCAGCATGCTGTCCAGCACCGGATTGTCGAACCCCTCGACCGCGACGGCGCGCTCCTCGAACTGCTGGCGGCCAGCCAGATAGATGTTCAGTTCCTTTGCCGCCGTCTTGTTCCGGCTGAACGACCAGATGCCGGAAAACGCGTGGCCATAGGGTACGAATCGGCCGGCCGGACCGGCCGGGCAGGGGAAGCTCCACATGTCTTCCGACAGTTTCGGGTTGTCGCGTTTCGCCACCGCATAGGGTGACGGCGGATCATAGATCAGCGCGCTCTTGCCGGCGATCATCACCCGGTTGTCGGTGGCGTCGTCGTAGCTCAGCGCATCGTCCGGCAGGATTCGCACCAGTTGCTGCGCCCATTCCAGGAAGTGGCGCATCTTGTCGGATTCGACGACGACGTTGCCCTTGGCGTCCACCAGTTCGGCGCCGAACGCGGCGAACCAGGTGGCGGCGTTGCCGATCGAATCACCGGTGTTGCCGATGCCGAGGCCGTAGCCGAAACCTGCCTTCTTGCACTTCTCTCCCGCCTTGATGAAGGTGTCGTAGGTCCATTCCGGCGCTTCCGGCGGTGTCACCTTGTGCGGCGGATACAGTGCCTGCACGTCGATGCCGGCGAGTTGCTTCATCAGGCTGATGCGGGCCAGCGTGGGCCGGCAGCCGCTATAGGTCGAGGTTGGAATCGCCATCCAGTGGCCGTTGATCTTGCCCAGATATTCGAATGACGGATTGAACGGTCCCCATTGGCTGGTGATTTCCTTGATCGCGTCATCGACCGGCTCGAGCTTGTCGGCATAGGTGTGGACGTCATATTGATTCTGCCCGAACTGCATCGCGTCATGGCCGTTGCCGGACTGGGCTTCCGCGGCGGCCGTCAGCAACAGCTTGAACCCGACCGAGGTGATGAAATCGACCTTCACCTCGACCTTGTTTTTCTCACCCCAGGCTTCGCACTGTTTTTGCAGGCAGGCGTCGCCGGCGGGCACCCAGTGATCCCAGAAGGCGACCGATAGCTTGCCCGCCGCGCCGGCGGTGCGGATATGCACCAGCGGCAAGGCGGTCGCTGCGGCCGTCAATTGCAATGCATTGCGGCGCGTCAAGCGGCGCGGTTTTGACATGATGTACACTCCCTGTGCGGGCGCGGTGAACCCGCGCCCGTTGTTGCCTTTCCCCGGGTCGATGCCCGGGGTTCGTTGGGTCAGCGGGCGAGGCCCGCTCCGAAGCCACCAGTGGCGGCTTCTCCCGACGGCAAGGCTGGGAGCCCGCCACGACAGTGCGCTGCGACTATCGGCGAAATGTAACGGTGAAGCGAGTAAATTTGTGCGCCGGGGACCGCTGCGCTCCTCGCAAGAAACAGAGAGACTCCCCCTCCCCTTGTGGGAGGGGGAGCCGCCTTATCTCCGGCGACCTCCGCAGTTTCATCCAGGGCGGGTCGGCCGCCACCGGCCGGTGGTCAACT
>JBEKNT010000463.1:0-5154 GCA_049522565.1 Acetobacteraceae bacterium | reverse complement strand
GAGCCCGCGGGCTCGCCCGGCGCCGCAACCGCCGATGCGCAACCGCCGATTGCCCGGGCCAAGCCGCAATGGAAGCGAAGGCGCCATCGGCAACAGCATCCGTTCGTAGCCGTCGGGCCCGGCGTCTGGAACGCAGGCGTGCAACGACGTGGCCATGATGGTGATTCGGAACAACAACGCGTCGGCGGATAGCGACCGCACGCTCGCTCCATTCAAGCGATTGACGCCGACGCCGCGGGTTCTGCGCGGGTGATGCGCCGGTGGCGCACCCCTGCGGCACGGGCGCGCCACACCGAACCAATTATACCAACCGGCGCAAAGGTTGACTCACCGGCCGCGCGCCTCGTCATGGCGCGCCCCCGGGTCAAGTGCCCCGGGGACAGGCTCCCGCTCGCCATTCACAACTTTGTTGCTCGCAACAAGGAAAGTCATGGATGTCGACCGGAGCCTGCCACCGGGCGCTTGACCCGGAGGTCGGCATGACGATGGTGGCACCGTGCGTCGGTCAATCTTTTCGCCGGTTGGTATTACTTTCGTAAACTCGTAGAACACATCAGCAAAGTACCGAGCGCTCCGGTCCCAGGAGCAGCGCCGTGATCGGTATCAGGCGGCGGGTTCGAGCAAGCAGGCGTCGCCGTAGGAGTAGAAGCGGTAGTCCGCGGCGATGGCATGCGCGTAGGCGGCGCGCATCCGCGCCGTACCGGCGAACGCGCAGACCAGCATGAACAGCGTCGAGCGCGGCAGGTGGAAATTGGTCAGCAGCAGATCGACGGCACGGAAGCGGTGGCCGGGCAGGATGAACAGCTCGGTGTCGCCGGCGAACGGCTGGATGTGGCCGGCGTCGTCAGCCGCGGTTTCCAGCAGCCGTACGCTGGTGGTGCCGACCGCCACGACGCGCCCGCCGGCCCCCCGTGCGGCGGTGATCGCCGCGGCGGCGGTGGGTGTGATCTCGGCATGCTCTGCGTGGATGCGGTGGCGCGCGATGTCGTCGCCGCGCACCGGCAGGAAGGTTCCGGCACCGACATGGAGCGTCAGCGTGACGCGCCGAACCCCGCGCGCGTCCAGCGCCGCCAGCAGGGACGGGGTGAAATGCAGACCGGCGGTGGGAGCGGCGACGGCGCCCTCACGCGCGGCGAATACCGTCTGGTAGTCGGATGCGTCCTCGGGCAGCGGACCTTGCGGTCGGGCGATGTAGGGCGGCAGTGCCAGCGCTCCCGCCTGCCGCAACGCCGCGGCAAAAGCCTCGCCCCCGCGGTTGAACGCCAGGGCCACGCCGCCATCCGGGTCGCGTTCCAGCACCGTGGCGGCAAGGTCGTCGGCACCGTCGAAGCGCAGCGCGTCGCCGGCGCGCAGCCGCCGCGCATTGCGCGCCAGCGCGTGCCACGCGCCGTCGGCACGCGGGCGGTCGAGCGTGATGCCGATGCGCGCCGGCTGCACGACACCGGCGCGCAGCCGCCGCGCCGTGAGTTGCGCCTGGATCACCCGCGTGTCGTTCGCCACCAGCACGTCGCCCGGCCGCAGCAGTTGCGGCAGGTCGCGCACCACCCGGTCGGCCAGGCCGTCGCGCGTCACGTGCAGCAGCCGCGCCGCGTCGCGCGGCCGGGCCGGATGCTGCGCGATGCGGTCCGCCGGCAGGGCAAAGTCGAAGTCGGCGATGTCGTGCGCCATCGGGTCGCAGCGGCCGCCAAGACTACGGCAGATAGGCGGAAATCTCGACCAGGTTGCCGTCCGGATCCCGGCAATACACCGACTGCATCGGTCCGAGCGCACCCTCGCGCTGCACCGGACCTTCCAGGATGGCCACGCCGCAATCGTGCAAGTGGCCGATCACCACATCCGGCGGCGCCGCCGTGATGAAGCAGAGGTCGCCGGAACCGGGCTTGTCGTTGACGCCGGTCACCCAGCTTCCCTGATCGGCGTCCGCCGGCCGCACGTTGATCTTCTGGCCGCCGAACTTCAGCGCGGTGCGCTGCTTCGGGCCGAACTCCTCACGCTCCATGCCCAAGACACGCTGATACCACGCGGCGGTGATCTCCACGTCCTTCACGTTCAGCACGATGTGGTCGATGCGGTCGATGGTGAAGCGCATTCTGGCCGTGTCCCGGATTCGGCAATCCGCTGTGGTAGCCGATTCCTACGGCGATGGAAACTCGGCGGAGGGGGGCGCGGTCGCCGCACGAGTCACGGGCAGCTTCGCAAAATTCCACGCGGGCGCGCAGGCAACGCTTGGCGGTAAAAATTCCGGCATTGCGAGGGGGAAGGCACCGAAGCGCTGTCCCGCGCGGCGGCGGCTGCATCGGTTGGACCGGCCGGCTTGCTTCGGCCGACGGCATTTGACAGTTTGCCAGCCGCCCCGCCAGGACCAACCGCCAGGAGTCCGATCCCATGCCGTTGACCCGCAAGCGCGTCCTGGTAACGGGCGGCGCCGGCTTCCTGGGGTCGCATCTCTGCGAGCGCCTGCTGCGCGACGGCGACGACGTGCTCTGCGTGGACAACTATTTTACTGGCCGCAAGGACAATATCGCGCATCTTTTGCCCGACCCGCATTTCGAGGCGATGCGTCACGACGTCACGTTCCCGCTCTATGTCGAGGTGGACGAGATTTACAACCTCGCCTGCCCGGCCTCACCGGTGCACTACCAGTTCGACCCGGTGCAGACCACCAAGACCAGCGTGATCGGCGCGATCAATATGCTCGGCCTGGCGAAGCGCATCGGTGCGACAATCCTGCAAGCCTCCACCAGCGAGGTCTACGGCGATCCGACCGTGCATCCGCAGACCGAGGACTACCGCGGCAACGTCAACCCGCTGGGACCGCGCGCCTGCTACGATGAAGGCAAGCGCTGTGCCGAGACACTGTTCTTCGACTACCTGCGGCAGCATCGAGTGAAGATCAAAGTCGCGCGGATCTTCAACACCTATGGGCCGCGCATGCATCCGAATGACGGGCGCGTGGTGTCCAATTTCGTCCTTCAAGCGCTGCGCGGCGAGGACATCACCTTGTACGGCGACGGCAGCCAGACCCGCGCCTTTTGCTATGTGGACGACCTGGTCGACGGGTTGGTGCGGTTGATGGCGACCGGCGATGCCGTCTCCGGGCCGATGAACCTCGGCAACCCGCATGAAATACCGGTGCGGGAACTGGCGGAGCGGATCATTCGCATGACCCGGTCAGCATCGCGCATCGTGACATACCCATTGCCGGCGGACGATCCGGTGCAACGTTGTCCCGACATCGCCCTGGCCCGGCGCGTCCTGGGCTGGGAGCCCAGGACGACTTTGGACGACGGCCTGACACGCACCATCGCCTATTTCAGCCGCATGCTCGCGGACCATGGCGGAACCGGCGCGACCAACGCGGTCCCCGCCGCCGGCGCGGCGGTGGCATGAGCTGACCGCTACGCGCCGCCTTCCTGCGCGTCCTCGTCTTCCTCGTCGTACCCCACCAGCCGCAGCGCCCGGCCGCGGATGCCGCGCTGGCCGGCGGCGTGGATCAGCGCTTCCTCGCGGCCATGCGTCACCCAGACCTCCGGCGCGCCGACCTCGTCCAGCGTGGCGTTCAGCTCGTTCCAGTCGGCGTGGTCGGAGATCACCAGCGGCAGCTCCACCCCGCGCGACCTGGCGCGCTGCCGCACGCGCATCCAGCCGGACGCCATCGCCACCACCGGATCGGCCAGCCGCCGCGCCCAGCGATCCGCCACCGCACCCGGCGGTGCCAGCACGATGGCGCCCGCCAGTTCCCCCTTCGACGCCGAGGTTGCCGGCCGCAACTCGCCCAGCGCCACACCGCGCGCTTCGTACACCGCGCACATCGCCGCCAGCGCGCCATGCAGCCAGATCGGCCGGTCCCAGCCCGCCTGGCGCAGCAGGGCGATCACCCGCTGGCACTTGCCCAGCGCGTAGCAGCCGACGACATGGGTGCGCCCGGGAAACAGCGTGACGCTGTCGAGCAATTTGCCGATCTCGTGCGCCGGCCGGGGATGCACGAACACCGGCAGCGCGAAGGTCGCCTCGGTAACGAACACGTCGCAGGCGATTGGCTCGAAGCCGGCGCAGGTGGGATCGGGCGTGCGCTTGTAGTCGCCGCTGACCACGGCGCGCGCGCCGCGATAGTCCATCGCCACCTGGGCGCTGCCCAGCACGTGGCCCGCCGGCTGCAACCAGACGCGCACGTCGCCGAGGGTCACCGCTTCGCCCCAGCCGAGCGCCTGCTGCGTCTCGCCGGCGCGGTCCTCGCCAAGCCGCGCCCGCATCAGCGCCAGCGTGTCGGCGCTGGCCAGCACGGCGCGATGGCCGGGCCGGGCGTGGTCCGAATGCGCATGCGTCACCACCGCCCGGTCCACCGCGCGCAGCGGATCGATGAAAAAGCCGCCGGGTTCGCAGAACAACCCTTGCGGCAGCACCTTCAGCCAGGTTTCAGGATGCGGCATCACCGCCTAGCTTGGCATCGTCGCGGTCGCTGCCAAGTCGCCGGCGGCGCGGAATCTGTTCGTATGGTGCCGGATGCCCATGCGGTCCGCTGCAAGCGCGACCGCGGGCTTTGCCGATCCGGCATAAATGCTCGGCTTGTCAGTGCCATTGTTGCACGCCGCCCTGCCGCTTAGTGTTCCGCCGATGCGCGGCATAACGTCCGGTGACGAAACCACCGAGGGAGCGGCAGATGCAGAGCAAGAGCGAAACCACGCGCGAGATCGACGCACGCACCAACCAGCCGGTGGAACCGTTGCAGTTCGACGTCAATACGCACGACGACTACCTGCGCATGCGCGAGCAATTCGCTCGGATGCCGAAAATCCCGACATTGCTGCATGTGGACGCGGCGCCGACGACCAAGGCGCCATCCCGCACCTACAACTGGTTCCTCACCTCGGAGCAGAGCGGCGGCAGCATCGTCATCCACGTGCTCACGCTGGAGCCGGGATTTGCCGCGGAGGAGCATCATCATCCGGCCGAGGAAGAATTTTTCTTCGTGCTGGAGGGCGAGCTTGAGATGACGATCGGCAACAAGACCGCCGTGGTCGGGCCGGGCACTTTCGCCTATGCGCCGCCGCACTGCACGCACGCCTTCCGCCCGCTCGGCGACACGCCTGCCAAGGTGCTGCATTGGAATTCCCCGGGCGGCCATGAACGGCTGAGCGTGGCGCAGCAACGGCT
>JBEKNT010000462.1:0-5209 GCA_049522565.1 Acetobacteraceae bacterium | reverse complement strand
CCGTGTCAGCATGGATTTCTTCCTCCGATCGAGGGCGCGGAACATTGGCCGCACACGCCATATGGTTTACTGAGCCGAACCCACTTCAGCTAACAGCGCCACCATGCGGCATCGTTTGGCAGCCGGAAAAGGCTGAGCGTACTTGGATAGCTTGTCAACCAACCGCGGTACGACACCAACCGCGGTACGCCCGGCCTCACGCCCTGGTCGATCTGCCCTTACATCACTTATACTATCAGCACTGCGTCCCGCACATCGAAATTCGTCGGCGCCGGGGTGCCGCATCACTGACTGTCAATCAGCACCGGAACGGCACCCTGCCGGCCAGACACTGCGGCTGCCTTCCAGAGCCTCGCGCTCTGTTCGACTTGCCCGAGTCCGCTTTCGGGAAACTCCGCGCAGGGGCCCGTAGCGTCGACCTGGCGCGTTCTCGCGCGGCTCAGCACGCGGGGGATTGCCGCGTCGCTTCGCTCCTCGCAATGACACGGGCTGTCGGGACACCGGCCGAAACATTGGCTGGTGGACCACTTATCCCGCTTTGCGTGCGACGATGAGGACCCAGCGGTGGAAGAACACGATCTTGCCGTCCGCGAGGGAAAGTCCCGTGCCGGCGTGCTGGCCGAGGCCTGCCAGAGTTCGCACCACCACCCGCACGGGTGCCACACGCTCGGGATCATCGACGATGCGCACCCACTCCTCGAATTCGCGGGTCTCGTCCCAGGTTGTCCGGCGCTCGATACTCAGGCCGGCGTCCTCGATCAGCGCGGCCAGTTCGGAGGCCGGCAGCATCCGCACGTGCGACGGGTCGCGCAGGATCTCGATCGCGTTGTGCAACGCGGATTCCTCCGGCGCCTCGGAACTGACCACGTCGGCGACCACCAGCGCGCCGCCGGGCTTCAGCACGCGGGCCATCTCGGCCAGCGGCCGGTGCGGCGCCTGGAAGTGATGGATCGACAGCCGCGTCACCACCGCGTCGAAGCTGGCGTCGGGGAAGGGCAGGTCGGTGGCGCTGCCCTCGCGGAAGCTGACATTGGTCAGGCCCGCCGCGGCGCAGCGCTGGCGGGCCTTGGCCAGCATTTCGGGGGTCAGGTCGAAGGCGACCACCTCCCGTGCCCGCGGCGCCAGGGCGGCGGTGATAATGCCCGGGCCGCACGCCACGTCGAGCACGACCGCGCCGGCGTCCGCCGGCACCGCATCGGTGAAGCGCTGGACAAGGTCGCGGTGGGTGACCGCCGCGGCGGTGGCAAACTGGCTGGCCTGTCGGGTGAACGCCTGCTGCACGCGCTGCAAGTGGTCCATACCTGCGCTCCTCCCTTCGATCCGGATGCGCGAACGCCGCCGACCGGTTATGCTCCCGCCGGTCTGCCCCCGGGAGGCTGGAACGTCCATGGATACGCCGATCAGCACGCTCGCTCCACCCGCGCCCGCCGATACGCGGCATGTGCACATCCTCCGGCAGCTCGAACGCAAGCTGCTGTGGCTGTCGGCGTGGATGATCCACAACGCCAACCATATCCGGCCGAACCGAGACGGGCTGAAAGTGGGCGGGCACCAGGCGTCCTGCGCGTCGGTCATCTCGATCATGACGGCGCTGTATTTCGAGGTCGCCCGGCCGCAGGACCGCATCGCGGTGAAGCCGCATGCCGGGCCGGTGTTCCACGCGATGAACTACCTGTTCGGCCGGCAAAACATTGACAAGATGGCCGGCCTGCGGGCGCTCGGCGGCGCCCAGCCGTATCCGTCGCGGGTCAAGGACGGGCCGGAGGTGGATTTCTCCACCGGCTCCGTCGGCCTGGGCGTGGCGATGACCACCTTCGCCGCGCTGATGGCGGACTACGTGCGCTTGCACGGGCTCGGCCGCACCGACCTGCCGCCCGGCCGCCACATCGCCATCGCCGGCGACGCCGAACTGGACGAGGGCAACATCTACGAGGCGCTGCTGGAGGGCTGGAAACACGACGTCCGCAACCTGTGGTGGATCGTCGACTATAACCGCCAAAGCCTTGATTCTGTTGTCCCCGACCGGCTGTTCGGCCGCATCGAGGGGCTGTTCCGCGACATGGGCTGGAACTGCGTCACGATCAAATACGGCCGCAAGCTGGAGGCCGCCTTCGCCCGCGACGGCGGCGAGGCGCTTCGGCGCTGGATCGACGACTGCCCCAACTCGCTCTACGCGGCGCTGACCTTCCAGGGCGGCGCGGCCTGGCGGCAGGCGGTGCTGGCGGATCTGGGCCGCTCCCAGGGCGTGCGGCGCATCGTCGACGGGCTGTCGGACGACGACCTGGGCGCGCTGATGACCAATCTCGGCGGCCACGACATCGAGACGGTGATCGACACCCTGCGCGCCGCCGAGGCCGACGGCGACCAGCCGACCTGCTTCATCGCCTACACGATCAAGGGCATGGGGCTGCCCTTCGCCGGCCACAAGGACAACCACGCCGGCCTGATGACCAAAGAGCAGATGGAGGAGTTCCGCGCGCAGATGCGGATCCGGCCGGGGCATGAGTGGGACCGGTTCGAGGGTCTGGACGTGCCGGAGGCCGAGTTGGCGGCGTTCCTGGACGCCTGCCCGTTCGCCGCCACGCTGACGCCGGAGGGGCGCACGCTGACCGCGCCGTTCGTGGCGGTGCCGGCGGCGCTGCCGATGCCTCGGGTGGCGGGCAGAAAAGTCTCCACCCAGGGCGGGTTCGGCGACATCCTGGCCGAGATCGGCCGCGGCCAGGGCGAGCTGAAGGACCTGGCAGCGCATATCCTGACCACCTCGCCGGACGTGACCGTGTCCACCAATCTGGGGCCGTGGGTGAACCGGCGCGGCATCTTCGACCGGCACACCCGCAACGACGTCTTTCGGGATGCCAAGCTGGCCTCCGCCCAGCGCTGGGGCATGTCGCCGAAGGGCCAGCACATCGAGTTGGGCATCGCGGAGCAAAACCTGTTTCTGCTCCTGGGGGCGGCGGGGCTGGCGCCGGGGATGACCGGGGCCCGGGTGTTGCCGATCGGCACGGTGTACGATCCGTTCGTCAACCGCGGCTTGGACGCGCTCATCTACGCCTGCTATCAGGACGCCAGGTTTATTTTAGTTTCAACGCCTTCTGGACTGACATTGGCACCGGAAGGCGGCCAGCACCAGTCGGTCAACACGCCGCTGATCGGCATGGCCGCCGACCGGCTGGCGGCCTTCGAACCCGCCCATGTGGATGAGTTGGCGATCCTGCTGCGGCACGCTTTTTCGTTCATGCAGCGGCCGGAGGGGTCCTCGGTGTGGCTGCGGCTGTCCACGCGGGCGATCGACCAGCCCGCGCGGGAGCTGGATGGGGCGGCGGTGATCGCCGGGGCGCATTGGGTGGTGCCGCCGGCCGAGGGCGCGCGGATCGCTCTGGCCTACCAGGGGCCGGTGGCGCCGGAGGCTCTTGCCGCGTTCGCCGAGGTGGCCGCGGAAGAGCCGGGGGCAGGGCTGCTGGCGATCACCTCGCCCGACCGGCTGCATGCGGGGTGGCTGGCGGCGATGCGGGCGCGGCGTCGCGGCGACCCTGGGGCGGTGGCGCATGTGGAGCATGTGCTGGCGCCGCTGGCGCGCGGGGCAGCGCTGGTGACGGTGCTGGACGGGCATCCGGCGACGCATGCCTGGCTCGGCGCGGTGCGCGGGCAGCGCGTGGTGCCGCTGGGGCCGGACCGGTTCGGCCAGAGCGGCGACATCCCGGACCTCTACCGGGAGTACGACATCGACGCGGACTCGATCCTGGACGCCTGCGCGCAGGCCCTGCTGGCGGGGTAGCGAGGGTCTGCGGGGCCCTGGCGCTGCGGCGGGGGGGGGAACCCGGGAAACACCACGGATCAGGATCAAGATTTCGTTCCAGAATCGACCACTCAAGACAACATCGTCGAGTTGATCGCGGAAATGCACGATCTGCGAACCGAGGTAGCGTCCTTGAAGACGATGCTTCAGACCATCTTCAAGAACGTCTGACGGCTGCGGCTGCCTCCGTGGGCCCCGGTGACCTTTGTCCAAAAACCAGGCACCTGGCTGCCCACGCTCCGTGACATCGTCCGCTGCATTGCGCAACGCCAACGCGCCCCCCCATCTGTCATCCCACTGTTGCCGCGCTGTCACACGCCCGTCACCATCCCCCGCCTATCACCCCGCCCGGACAACCCAGTGCCCCCAGTGAGCAGCAGCACGACAACCTTCGGCGCCATCGCGCGCCCCGCCATCGCCGCGCGACGCCGTGCCCGGGTGCGCCCGGCCCTGCTCGCCGCCGCCCTGCTCGCGCCATCGGCCGTGTTCCTGCTCGCCTTCACCTACTGGCCGGTGCTCCAGGTCCTGCTGTCCTCCCTCACCGTCCGCAGTTTCGGCGGCGCGGCCCACCCCGGCATCGGCAACTACGCCCGCCTGTTCGCCGACCCGCACTTCGCCCACGCCGTCACCAACAACGTCCTCTATGCCGCCGGCACGATCGTCCCCAGCCTGACCCTGGCACTGGCCTTCGCTCTCGGCCTGCGCGAGTCCACCCGCGTCAGCACCATCCTACGCACGCTGATCGCCCTGCCGCTGCTGATCCCGCTGGTCGCCGCCGCCGCGCTGTTCATCTTCATCTTCCTGCCCGGCGCCGGCTTGCTCGACTACTACCTGGGGAAACTCGGCGTCGGGGAAACCAACTGGCTGGGCAATCCCTCCCTGGCGCTCGGCTCGATCATCGCCATCACAGTGTGGAAGAACACCGGCTACTACATGCTGTTCTTCCTCGCCGGCCTGTCCGGCATCCCGCAGGACTTCATCGACGCCGCGAAGATCGATGGCGCCGGCGCGTGGCAGCGCTTCCTCCGCATCACGTTGCCCCTGCTCATGCCGACGATCGGCTTCGTATTGGTCATCGCCGTCCTCAACGTGCTGACCCAGGTGGACCATGTCATCGTCATGACGCAGGGAGGCCCCTCCGACTCCACCGCCCTGGTGCTGTTCTACATCTACCAGCAGGCGCATCAGAACTACGACATCGGCCTGGCATCGGCGGCAACGGTGGTCAGCGTGGCCTTCCTGTTCGCGCTGTCGATGGTGTCGCTGCGCACGCTGGAGCGAGGCACGCACTATGAAAGCTGAGGGGGATGGGGTGGAGAGACTCCCCCTCCCCTTGAGGGCTTGGGCCGCGAAGCGGACCAAGGTTGGGGGGAGGAGTGCTTACCCCCGTGGCCGGCGGATGTCAGCACCCCT
>JBEKNT010000461.1:0-5237 GCA_049522565.1 Acetobacteraceae bacterium | reverse complement strand
CCTCCGGCGCTTGCGGGAGGGGTCAGGGGAGGGTGATGCGGGGCGCACGCATCACCCTCACCCTACCCTCTCCCGCGCAAAGCGCGGGAGAGGAAAAAACATGCGCTACTGCATGAACGCCAGGATCGCCTGCGCCACGTCCGCCGGCTTGTCGAGTTCGGCAAGGTGTCCGGCACCTTCGATCACGCGTATCTCGGTCTTTCCGGCGATCCCCTTGGCGAATCGCTCGGCATAGCTGCGCGGCATGATGCGGTCCTGCGCGCCCCACAGCAGCAATGTCGGCGCTGTGATCAATCCCAGCCGCTTCTCGATTTTGGTATTCCCCAACGGCCAGAAAATTCGCGCCGCCGCTTCATTCGCGCGCACCTGCTCGATCGGCCATTCGATCGAGTTCGCCCCCTCGGGTGCCGTCTTCATCGCGGTCCAGATCGCCGGATCGGCGCACATCAGCCCGGGCACCGCATCGCCGCGCTGAGCCCACGGATCGGTCGGTGGATCCGCTTCATCGAACAGCCCGAATGGCGCGATCAACGCCAGGCGCCGCACCGATTGCGGCCATAGCGCCGCCATCTCCGCTACCAGCGAGGCGCCGACCGAACTGCCCGCCAGGTCGGCGCCGTTCAGCTCCGCCTTCTCCAGCAGCCCGTGCACCGCGAGCAACCAGTCGAGATGCGTGTCCAGCACGGTGTGGCCGCGATCGCCGCCGGGGAAACCGGGCAGCGACGGCACGATCACCGTGCGGCTCCTGGCAAGCTCGTCGAGGAACGGCATCCAGCGCGGCAATCCGCCGAACCCAGCCAGGAAGCCGAGCTTCGGGCCGCTGCCCTTGCGCCAGATGCGGGTGGAAAAGCCGTTGACATCGACGGTCAACGTCTCTGGTTCGCTCACGACATACTCCGTTGCAGAAACGATTATTCCGCCGCCAGCTTCGGCATGTAGGCCGGCACCGCCGCACGTTGCGCGGCCGCCATCGGCTGCGGCCACCAGCGGTCCTCCCATTCGGAGAACAGGTCCTTCATCTTCGGCATCACGTTCTGTGCGAACATTTGCGTGTTATAGCGGCACAGGTCCTTCTTCATGTTGCCGAACTGCAAGAGCAGCATCAGGTGGCCGACATTCAGGTTCACCGCGACCTCGCGCAATTGCTCCGCCACCTCGTCGGCCGAGCCGATGATGACGTAGCCCTTGTCGACGATCGCGTCCATTTCGCGCGCCACCGAGGCGAAGCGCTCGCCGGTGGATTTGCCGCGCACGTTCGCATCGGCCGCCTGCTTGATCTGCGATTCGATGCCGGCGCGCTGGCTGCCTTCGCTGGTGTAACCGGGCGGTGTGGCCCAGCGCGCATCGACATGCAGGCAGCGACCATAGAAATACTCCGCCGCCTCGCCGTAAAGATCGAAGGCGTGCTGACGGGATTCGCCCACGCCGACGAATTGCAGGAAGCCGGCGTGGTAGGGATTGGGTGGCTTGCCGAGCCGCTTCATCTCTTCCCAGAACCCGTCCATCGTCGCGCGGCCGGCCTTGTAGCCGTAGTAGGACAAGTAGCAGTAAACGTAGTCCATCTCGGCGCACCAGCGCCAGGTTTCGACCGAGCCACCACCGGGAATCCAGATCGGAGGGTGCGGTCGCTGGACCGGACGCGGCCAGATATTCACATAGCGCTGCTGGTTGAACCGCCCGTTGAACGCGAACGTGTCCTGCTCCGTCCACGCACGCAACACGAGGTCGTGCGCTTCGTGGTAGCGCTGACGAAGCTGGCTCGGGTTGGTGCCGTAGGCGTAGCAGGTGTCCATCGGTGTGCCGACCGGGAAGCCGGCAATCAGCCGGCCGCCGGAGATCACGTCGATCATGGCGAACTCTTCCGCCACGCGGGTCGGCGGATTGTACAACGCCAGCGAATTGCCCATGACACAGATCGCCGTGTCCGTGGTGCGGCGCGCGAGCGACGACGCGATCAGGTTGGGCGACGGCATCAGGCCGTAGCCGTTGGAGTGGTGCTCGTTGACGCACACCGCGTCGAAGCCGCAGGTTGCCGCGTATTCCAGCTCGTCCATGAAGTCGTTGTACATGTGATGCGCGCGCTTGGGATCGAACAGCGACGAGTGGATGTCCACCCACACCGACGGATTCGCGTCGCGGAAATCGTCCGGCAACTCGGTATACGGCATCAGGTGGAACCACATCAGCTTCATGGATATCCTCCGGCATTGTCCGCAGCGATATACCGATCAGTATGGTCGGAGCCCGGTTGGTACGTCAACCTTGCCCACGATGTGGGAGAGGTCGAGACCTCGGGCGGCGAGGGTGGTCGGGCTGGCACCACACGTGAAGGTGCTTCGGGGCGACCCGATCACGCTCGGTGCTTCGGACCGTCGACGTCTCCCGCTCTCGCGGGAGAGGTTTTAGGTTAGCGGCACGAATGCGACCGACAGCACCGATCGCGAGGTGACGTCTCCCGCCGCATCCTTGCACAGCAGCCGCAATTCCTGCTCGCCATACGCTTCGCCCACCGGGATCACCAACCGCCCGCCTGGCCGCAATTGCGCCACCAAAGCCGGCGGCACCTCGCGCGCCGCCGCAGTAACGATGATCGCGTCGAACGGCGCGCGGTCAGGCCAGCCCTGCGCTCCGTCGCCGGTGCGCAACGCCACCCTGCCGTAACCCTCCGCCGCCAGCACCGTCGCCGCGTGTGTCGCAAGTTCCGGGATGACCTCGATGGAGCACACGGTGTCGGCGAGCTCCGCCAGAACCGCCGCCTGGTAACCGGAGCCGGTGCCCACCTCCAGCACGTGGTCCTCCGGGCGCAGGTCCAGCAAGTCGGTCATCAGCGCGACAATAAACGGCTGCGAAATGGTCTGGCCGCAGCCGATCGGCAAGGGCGCGTTGACATAGGCATGGGACACCAACGCCTGCGGCACGAAAGCCTCGCGGCGCACCTTGCGCAACGCCTCCAGCACGCGCGGATCGAACCGGTCACGCCCGGTCCAGCCTGCCGTTTCGCTCGCCTCCTGCTCGATTTCCTCAACCAAATCCTGCTGCGTCGTCATGCCGACCTCCCTGGAGCCAGCCCACTCGACACGGCGGCGGCACGAGCGGTTTTGCGCCCGGCGTTCGCCTGGTTGTAACTTGGGCGCATTACACGCCGGAGGAAACCGAAGATGGACATGCAGCACCCAGGGGAAGCCGACGCGACGGACGATCCCGTCGCCCGCGCCCGCGCCCTGATCCCGCTGCTGCAACAAGCCGCGCCCCGCATCGACGCGGCGCGCGAGCTGCCGCCGGACGTGCTGGATGCGATGTTCGCGGCCGGGATGTTCCGCCTGCTGGTGCCGCGGTCCTGCGGCGGCGCGGAGCTGGAGCCGGCCACCTACGTGCAATGCGTCGAGGCGATCGCCATGGGCGACGCCAGCGCCGCCTGGTGCATGAACCAGGGCTCGGTGAGCATGATGTCCGCCGCCTATATGGGTCTGGACGCGGCGCGCGAGGCGTTCGGCGGTGCGCGCGACGTGCTCGCCTGGGGCTACGGTCCGAACGGCCGGGCGGTGCGCACCGAGGGCGGTTGGCGCGTCACCGGCCAATGGTCGTTCGCCAGCGGCAGCCGCCATGCGACGTGGCTCGGCGCGCATTGCCTGTGTGTGGAGCAGGACGGGACGCCGATGCGCGGCCCCAACGGCAAGCCGTGGGAACGCACCGCGCTGTTCCGGCGCGAACGGGCGAAGATCGACGACATCTGGTTCGTGCTGGGCCTGCGCGGCACCGGCAGCGATACCTACTCGGTGACCGACCTGTTCGTGGACGACGCGCATGTCATCACCCGCGACTATGCGGGTGAGCGCCGGGAGCCCGGCACTTTGTATCGCTTCCACATGATGCAGCTCTACGCGTCGGGGTTCGCCTGCGTTGCGCTGGGCATCGCACGGCAGACGCTCGACACGTTTGTTGTTATGGCCGGCACCAAGGCGCCAGCGCAATCGCCGACGCTGCTGCGCGACAACAATGCGATCCAGCACATCATCGGCCATGCGGATGCCAGGTTGAAAGCGGCTCGCGCCTGGTTGCTGCGGCTACTGGAACAGACCTATGCGGAGGTCGGCCGCACCGGGGAATTGACGGTCGAACAGCGTATCACCATCCGCCAGGCGACCACCTACGCGATCCACGAGGCGCGCGACGTGGTCACCACGATCTACCACGAGGCCGGCTCGACCGCGATCTTCGACGACCAGCCGTTCGAGCGGCGGCTGCGCGACGTCAACAGCGTATCGCAGCAGCTTCAGGGGCGGCGGGCGCATTTCGAAACGGTCGGGCAGCACATGCTTGGCCTGGAGACCAACCTGCGCAACGTGTAGGCCCCGGCCTCGCTTTCAAAGCGGCAGGCTGCACCCGACGGGCGGTGGCGCGGCATGATGTGGCCAGTGGCGTCCTTCGCGCGCAGCCGAGGCTGCCCGCCAGCGCTGCCCGCCTGCTATCACTCCACCGGCACGAAGATCGAATGCCGCATCTGGCCGCCGATCGACTTCGACAGATGCCCCTTGCCGCGCACGTCCTCCACCAGGATCACCTCGCCGGCGCCGATCTGCCGCGCCTCGCCGTCGCTGGCGGTGATCTGCACGCCGCCGTCGAGATTGATGATGTATTGCCGCCGCGGCGCCGGGTGCCAGCTCAGGTCGTAATCCCCCGACGTCTCGCGGAAGATGATGCCGGTCGCCGGCAGGCGCTTCGACAGCTTGCTGCCGTTGCGCTCCTCCACCCACTCCACCTCGATGTCGCGCCAATGCGTCTCGCCCGCGTCGTCCACATAGATGTTATGAATCCGCATCGCTGGTTTCCTCCTATTCGATCGGCACGAAGATCGAGTGCCGCATCTGGTTGTTCACCGACTTCGACAGGTGCCCCTTGCCGGTGGTGTCCTCGACCAGGATCACCTCGCCGGCGCCGATCACCCGCGCCTCGCCGTCGCTCGCGGTAAGCTGCACGCCGGCGTCGAGGTTGATGATGTATTGCCGCCGCGGCGCCGGATGCCAGGGACGATCATGCTCCGCCCGGGTCTGGCGGAAGATGATGCCGGTCGCCGCCTGGCGCGCCGACATCTTTCCCGCCTCGCTTTCCTCGGCCCATTCGATCTGGATGTCGCGCCAGTGCGATTCGCCGTTGGCATCGCAATATAGATTGTGAACTCGAAGTGGCATGCGATCTCCATGACTCTTATCGGCGCCGTCCCGAGCTGTCATTGCGAG
>JBEKNT010000460.1:0-5240 GCA_049522565.1 Acetobacteraceae bacterium | reverse complement strand
CCATCCACGACTTTCCTGCGTGGCACCGCACAAAGTCGTGGATGGCGGACCTTCGCCCGCCAAGACGGTGGGAACGGCGCGCATGACGAGAGCAGCGTGCATGACGGAGCGGTCCGACATGATGGGGGTGCCACGTCTGCCGAGAGTGCCACGCATGACGGGACTGCCACGCCGGATCAGACAAACCTCCTCGCCATCGCCGCCGCGGCACAGACCGGCAGCGAGCATCCGCTGGCCCGTGCCATCCTGGCCCGCGCGGCCGGCCTGCCGCTACCGCCACTCGGCGACTTCCAGAGCCAAGCCGGCCTTGGCCTGATCGCAACGGTCAGCGGGCGGCGCATCGCCATCGGCAATCGCACCCTGATGCGGCAGCACGACGTCACGCTGACGCTGGAGGAGGCCGCCGCCGCGCTGGAAGCGCAAGGCCGCACCGTCATGTTCGTGGCCGCCCTGGAACCGCGCCCCCTGATGCTCGGCGCCATCGCAGTCATCGACCCGGTACGGCCCACCGCCGCCGCCGCGCTACGCCGGCTGCGGGCGCTGGGCATCGCCACCGTGCTGCTGACCGGCGACAACCAGCGCACCGCTGCGGCGGTGGCGACGGCGCTCGGCATCGCCGAGGTGCGCGCCGAGGTGCTGCCCGCTGGAAAAGCCGTCGAAATCGTCCGGTTGCAGCAGAACGGCCACTGCGTCGCGATGGTCGGCGACGGCGTGAACGACGCGCCGGCGCTGGCGCAGGCCGATCTGGGCATCGCCATGGGAGGTGGCGCGGATGTCGCGATCCAGGCCGCCGGTATTACGCTGATGCGCGGCGATCCGATGCTGATCGCCGACGCCATCGCCATCAGCCGGGCGACGGACAGGAAGATCCGGCAGAACCTGTTCTGGGCGTTCGCCTACAACGTCGTCGGCATTCCGCTCGCCGGGTTCGGGCTGCTGTCACCGGTGATCGCCGGGGCGGCGATGGCATTCTCCTCGGTCAGCGTGGTGTCCAACGCATTGCTGCTGCGCCGCTGGCGCCCGGGGGGTCAACCATGAGCGTGACCATTGGCGAAGCGGCCGAACGGTCCGGCGTGCCGGCGAAGACCATCCGCTATTATGAGCAGATCGGACTGATCGGCGCGGCGTCGCGTGGCGCGAATATGTACCGCAGCTATACGGATGCGGACGTGGAAATGCTGCGGTTCATCGGTCGCGCCCGGCGGCTGGGGTTCTCGGTGCAGGACCTGAAGCAGCTCGTCGCGCTGTATCGTGACCGCGAGCGCGCCAGTGCCGACGTGAAGGCCATCGCCTTGCAGCATGTCGGGCGGATCGACCGAAAGCTTGTAGAGCTCCAGACGGTGCGCGCGGCGCTGGCCGACCTCGCGTCACGCTGCCACGGCGACGCACGGCCGGAGTGCCCGATCCTGGACGAGCTCGCGGCGGGCCACACGCACACCACCGCCAACCGGTCGTAGCCGGCAATCCATCACCGCCGCTCCGCCCACCTTGGCGCCAGTCGCGGGACAGGCGTGCGACCGGCGGCGTGCGGCGGCCCGGCGACGGGCGCTCTGTCACATTGCCCGGATCAGAGCGGTCATTCTCATAAATAAAACCGAGGCGCGAATCGTCTGGGGTGTCTTCTCGCTTGGATTACAGTGGAAGACCAATTAATACACGTCAGACGGGCGGCATTACCCCTTGACGCCGCGCATAAACGTCCAATTGTCGATACGGTCGCTAACGGAGAACAGGATCGGTGGACCGGCTGACCAGCATGACGGTGTTCGCCCGGGTGGCGGCGGCACGCAGTTTCTCGAGCGCGGCGCGGGAACTCGGCATATCGCAGGCCACCGCCAGCAAGCATGTGCAAACGCTGGAGGACTGGCTGGGCACGCGGTTGCTGCACCGCACGACGCGGCGGGTCGGACTGACCGAAACCGGCGAGAACTTCTTCGCTCAGTGCACGCGGATCCTGGAGGACCTGGAGACGGCGCGGCAGATTGGCCGGACCGCGGTCAATCTGCGTGGCAACCTGCGCATCACGGCACCGGTCGGGTTTGGCACTACCCGCCTCGCACTCCTCATCGTCGAGTTCATGGCGGGACACACGGACCTGCTGCTGACCGTCAACCTCTGCGACCGGCCGGTCGACATCATCGAGGAGGGCTTCGACCTGGCGATTCGCTTCGGTGCAAGCCCCGGCGACGATGGCGGGCTGATCGTGCACCGCTTTCAACCGCTGCGTTTCGTCATCTGCGCCGCGCCCGGCTATCTGGTTGCGTACGGCACGCCGGAGGTGCCAGCCGACCTCGCCCAGCATCTTTGCCTCACCGACAGCCGCCACCCCGGCGACGTTTGGCGCTTCACCGGCCCTGACGGGGATGCCGAGGTGCGGGTGAGCGGCCTGCTGAAGACCGATAACGGTATGCTGCGCCGCGCAGCGGCCCACGCCGGAGCCGGCGTGCTGTTGGCACCGGAATTCCTGGTGCACGACGACTTGGCGACGGGGAAGCTGGTCCAACTGCTGCCCGGCTACACGCTCCCCGCATGGAACCTCGACGCCGTGTGCACCGCCTATCGGGGGGCCTTGCCGAACGTGCGTAGCTTTATCGCCTTCCTGGCGGCACGGCTGGGGTAGCAGGGACACGGCAAGACTCTCAGCCGCTTGCGGGAGAGGGTGAAGCGAACCGGCGGGTAAGGGTCACGCGGAGGCAAGCCGCAGGTCGGCCCGTTACAGCCGTGACCGCATCAGGCCGCCACGACGGCGTCCAACCGGTTGATCTGCGTCAATGACAATTTGGTCTGTTCGACGACCTTGCACCGCGCCGTAAACCTCTTTCCGCTGCGCGGGATAGGTCGCGGCGCGCAGCGACGAGGGTGATCGGGTCGGCACGCGGCATTCTCGATCCTGCGCACCATGGCACCCTCACCCGCCGCTTCGCGGCGACCTCTCCCGCGTCGCGGGCGAGGTGTAGAGAGAGGCGGAATGTGAACTACGTCTTCCAGTTCGGCGACGTGTGGGCGGCATGGCCCGACCTGCTGTGGGGATGCTGGCTCACCATCCAGCTCTCCGCTGTGTCGATGGTGCTCGGGCTGCTGGTCGCCGTGTTGGGCGCGCTGGGCAAGACCATGGGGCCGAAGCCGGTCCGCTGGGTGGTGGATGCCTATGTCGAGGTGATCCGCAACACGCCATTCCTGGTGCAGATCTTCATCATCTTCTTCGGTCTGCCGCGTGCCGGAATCATGCTGACATCGAACCAGGCCGCCTTGCTCGCCATGGTGGTGAATGTCGGCGCCTACGCCACCGAGATCGTCCGCGCCGGCATCGAAAGCATCGGCCGTGGCCAGATCGAGGCCGGCCTGGCGCTCGGCCTGCGCCCGTTGCAGGTATTCCGCTACGTCGTGCTGTTCCCCGCGATCAGCACCGTCTATCCGGCGCTGTCCAGCCAGTTCATCCTGCTGATGCTCAATTCGAGCGTGGTGTCGACGATTTCCGCGCAGGAACTGACGGCCACCGCCAACGACCTGCAATCGCGCACCTTCCGCAGTTTCGAGATCTACATCGTCGTCACCGGCATCTACCTGGCGTTGTCGATGCTGTTCTCCGCTGCGTTCGGCGGCATCCATCGGGCGGTGTTCGCACGCCCCGGCCAGCGCTGAGACGGGCGGCTCGCAATGCGCGCATTCGGCATCGATGAGGCGCTGTTCATCATCGCGGCGGTGCGCTGGACGCTGCTGCTGTCGCTGCTGGCATTCACCGGCGGCGGCATCGTCGGGCTGCTGATCGCGCTGGCCCGCACCGCGCCACCGACCTGGCTGCGCCGCACCGCCGCCGGCTACATCCAGTTGTTCCAGGGGACGCCGCTGCTGATGCAGCTTTTTCTCGTCTTCTTCGGCGCCAATCTGTTCGGCGCCAATGTCGCCCCGATAACCTCGGCGGCCATCGCGCTGACGCTGAACGGAGCGGCGTTTCTCGGCGAGATCTGGCGCGGCTGCATCCAGGCGATCCCGAACGGCCAGTGGGAAGCCGCGACGGCGCTCGGCATGCGGCATTTGCCGCGCATGCGCTACGTGATCCTGCCGCAGGCCGGCAAGCTCGCCATCGCCCCCACCGTCGGCTTCCTGGTGCTGCTGCTCAAGAGCACGTCGCTCGCCTCGATCATCGGGTTCGTCGAGGTCACCCGCGCCGGGCAGATCATCAACAACGTGACGTTCCGGCCGTTCCTGGTGTTCGGCATCGTCGCCGCGATCTACTTCGTCCTGTGCTGGCCGCTGTCGTTGCTCAGCCAGCGCCTCGAACAGCGGTTCGGCACCGTGTCGCGCTGAACGCTGCATCCCCATCGCACAAGCGGGCAAAGCAGCCGAACCGCGCGTGCAGGACAGGTTTTTCGGCCGCAGGGAGACGCTCGATGTCATCAGGATCTTCGCCAGGTTTCGCCCGCCGGCCGCTCGCCGCGCTCGGCCTTACCGGTTTGGCGCTCGCCGCGCTCGGCGCCAGCCAACCGGCGGCGGCACAGAGCGTCGACGATATCCTCGGCAAGAAGAAATTGCAGGTGGGGATCCTGGTGGATCTGCCGCCGTTCGGCGTGGTGAATGCCAAGAACGAATATGAAGGCTACGACGTCGATGTCGCCCGGCTGATGGCGAAATACCTCGGCGTGGACCTGGAGCTGGTGCCGGTCACCGGCCCGAACCGCATTCCCTATCTGCTCACCAACAAGGTGGACGTGCTGGTGGCGACGTTCGGCATCACGCCGGAGCGCGCGCGCCAGGTGCAGTTCGCGATCCCCTACAGCAGCATCGACATCGTGCTGATGGCGCCGAAGACTCGCACGATCGCCAACGCGGCGGACCTCAAGCCGCTGAAGGTCGGCGTCGCACGGGCCAGCACGCAGGATACCGCGATCAGCGCCGCCGCGCCGCAGGGTACGCGGATCATGCGCTTCGACGACGACGCAACGACGGCGCAGGCGCTGCTGTCCAACCAGATCGATGCGATCGGAGTGAACACCATCACCGGCAAGCAGATCCAGACGATGAACCCGGACGCCGGCTACGAGACCAAGTTCGTGCTGCGCCACCAGCCGAACGGCATCACGCTGCGCCGCGGCCAGAGCGATCTGCATCAGTGGGTCAACACCTTCATCTACTTCATCAAGAACAATGGCGAGCTGGACGCGATCTGCCAGAAATGGCTGGGCGTCCCGCTGCCCGAACTGCCGGTGTTTTAGAGGCGGGCAGTGGTGTGTGGGGAAGAT
>JBEKNT010000459.1:0-5908 GCA_049522565.1 Acetobacteraceae bacterium | reverse complement strand
TGTCGTCCTGGCCGCTGGTTGCCGCCGTGCTGGATGCCGGCGCAACCCGCATCGGCACCAGCAGCGGCGTCGCGATACTCGAACAGTTCTCCAAGCCGATGGCGGTGTCCGCCAAAGCATGAGCAGTGTCGCCGAGGCGTGAAAGGAGGCCATCATCAGGGCATCGCAGGTGCTTGACTGGCCCGATGCGATGGCCAGTCACATGGTCCCGAACGTGCCGGACATCCCGGCACGTCTCGACCGCTTGCCGTGATACCACGTGCAGGCTATCACGCCTTGTTAATAAGCTATAACCACGTTACGGGAACGTCAGCCATGTCTCACGCCGGTCCCTCCATCAGCAGGCGCCTTGTACTCGGTGCCGCGCTGGCCACGCCATTCATTCGTCGCGCCGCGGCGGCGGCGACCGTCAACGCTTATTCGATCTGGCCGGAGAACTATGCCCGGCCGGTTTTCGCCGCGTTCCAGGCCGCAACCGGCATCGAGGTGAATTTCATCCGCTTCTCGTCCGGCGAGGCGCTCGCCCGGGTGGTTGCCGAAAAGGCCAACCCGCAGGTTGATCTGCTGTTCGGCGGCCCGATCGAGACCTTCACCGCCGGGGTGGGTCAAGGCGTGTTTGCCCCGTACACGCCACCGGCCGCCGCGGCGTTGCCCAGTCGCTTCAAGGACCCGCACGGCTATTGGACCGCGATCGCCGATGACCCGCTGGTGTTCATGACCAACACGGCGTTCCTCAAGCAGAACAACCTCCAGCCGCCGGCATCCTGGGACGACCTGCTGAATCCGGCCTACAAGAACATGCTGCAAATGGCCGATGCCCGCACCTCCGGCACCGCGGTCACCCGCATCTTCTCGATCATCCAGGCGCATAACGGCGACGAGAACGCCGCCTTCGCCTACATGAAGAAACTGCGGCAGAACGTGCAGCTTTATACCAAGAGCGGCGGCGGCGGCACGCTGCCGATCGGGCTCGGCCAGGCTGGCGGCGGCATCTTCTTCATCGTCGATGCGCTCTTCACGCGCCGGCAGGGCTATGACGTGCAGATCAGCTTCCCGCGCGAGGGAATCGGATCGGCTGCGGAATGCATCGCGCTGTTGCAGGGGGCGCATAATCCGGATCCGGCCAAGAAGCTGATCGACTGGGCGACCAGTCCGGACATGCAGTCGCTCTACGTCAAGGACAAGATCGACTTCCTGCCGGCGAATCCGCAGGTACAACCGGATCCTTCGATGGCCGAGATGCTGAAAAACGTCAAGATCCTGACCATCGACGACACCTGGGCCGGTGCCAACCGCGAGCGGATCGTCAACCGCTGGGTCGCCGAGGTGCTGAACGCCTGATGCCGCGGTGGGCTTGTGTCCAGCGCACGAACGATTCTCCCCCTCCCCCCGACCCCCTCCCTCAAGGGGAGGGGGAGAACTTATTTCCCCACGCCGCTTATTCTGACTGGTATGGGACAAGCCATGCCCCCGGGCACCTGACCCGGGGGCCGGCCATGACGGAGCGCGCCGCGACGTGAGTTCCCTATCGATCCGGGTCGCCGATCCACTGCGGACCGCGGTGCTCGCCCTGATCTGGCTGCTCTTGGCGCTGTTCGTGGTGTACCCGCTGGTGATGCTCGGGCTGCGCGCCGCGACCGAGAACGGAACGTTCGACCTGGCTCCCGCGATCGCCGCGCTGCGTCACGCCAATACGGTGCGCGCCTTTCTCAACAGCCTGATGCTGGCGACGCTGGTCGGCCTGCTGGGCACCGCGCTCGGCTTCCTGTTCGCCTTCACCGTTGTCCGCGCGCAGATCGGCCGGACGATGGAGCGCTTGCTCGACACCGCGACGTTGCTGCCGCTGATCTCGCCGCCCTTCACGACATCGATCGCGTTCGTCTTTTCGTTCGGCCCGCGCGGGTTCATCACATACAACGTGCTGGGTATGACCAACGCCCAGGTCTACGGACTGCGCAGCACGCTGATCGCCGAGGCGCTGACCTATTTTCCGCTGGCCTACCTGGCGCTGCGGCCGATGCTCGTCGCGATCGGCGGCAACCTGGAGGAGATGGCGTTCAGCCTCGGCAGCAGCCGCTGGCGCGCGTTCCGCACGGTGACATTGAAACTCACCATGCCCGGTCTGGCGAATTCGTTCCTGCTGCTGTTCGCCGCATCGCTGGCCGATTTCGCCACGCCGCTGATCCTGGCCGGCAACGATCTGCCTGTGCTGCCGACCGAGGCCTATCTGCAAATCACCGGCATGTTCGATTTGAAGGGCGGCTCCGTGCTGTCGCTGCTGCTGCTGGTACCAGCCCTGTGCGTGTTCCTGCTACAACGCTGGATGGTCGCGCGGCGCAGCTACGTCACGCTGGGCGGCAAGGGAGCGCGTGCCCTCACCGGCGACACCGTCACGCCGGGATTGCGCTGGGTCCTGGTAATCGGCTGCATGCTCGTCGTGCTGCTGATCTTCTATCTCTATGGGCTGCTGGCCTACGCTTCGGCGGTGCGTGCCTTCGGCGCCAACGGGACGCTGACGCTGGACAACTACCGAGTCGTGTTCACCGAGGGTCTGCCGGCGATCCGCGATACGCTGATCATCGCCGGTATCGGCATGCCGCTCGGCGGGCTGTACGGCGTGCTGGTCGGCAGCCTGGTCGGCCGCGTGCGTGGCGGGCAGGCGCTGGAACTGGTCAGCATGATCAACTACGCGTTGCCCGGTACGGTGGTCGGCATCGGCTATCTGATCGCGTTCAACACGCCGCCATTCCTGCTGACCGGCACGGCAACCATCATCATCGCGTGCTACGTGTTCCGCTACAGCCCGGCGGGCATCCGCACCACCATCGCCCTGCTGGCACAGATCGATCGCAGCATCGAGGAGGCTTCGACCAGCCTCGGCGCCGGTACCGCGACGACCTTCCGCCGCGTGTTGTTGCCACTGGTCCTGCCGGCCTTCTTTGCCGGACTCAGCATCGTGTTCATCCGCTCGATGACGGCGATCAGCGCGACGATTTTTCTGGTCTCGATCCACTGGACACTGATCACCGTGCGCATCCTGGAAAACATGACGGAGCTCTCGCTCGGGCCGGCGGCGGCATTCTCGATGTTCGTCATCGTCGTCGTGATGCTGGTGACAAAAGGCCTGGACCTGCTGTTGCGGGTGCTCAGCGGAAGTTCGGCACGGCTGATGACCGTGGAGCACGAGTGATGGTCGATGTGCGGCTGCAACACATTTCCGCGGAATTCAACCATCCGGTGCGCGGCACGATCGTTGCGGTGCGCGATGTCGATCTCGACGTGCACTCGGGCGAGTTGCTGACCCTGCTCGGGCCATCCGGCTGCGGCAAGACGACCGTGTTGCGCATCATCGCCGGATTCCAGGTTCCCTCAACCGGGACCGTGTTCATCGACAACCAGGACGTCACCAACGTTCCGGCCAACAAGCGTGACATCGGTTTTGTATTTCAAAACTACGCCTTGTTCCCGCATTTGACCGTGCAGGAGAACGTCGCCTACGGACTGCGTGTGCGCCGGCAATCCGCCGCCGAGATCGCGCGCAACGTGGAGAAGGTGCTGCATCTGGTCGATCTCGCCGGCTTCGGGCCGCGCCTGCCGAACGAGTTGTCGGGCGGGCAGCAGCAGCGTGTGGCGCTCGCTCGCGCGATCGTCATCCAGCCGCGCGTGCTGCTGTTGGACGAGCCATTGTCCAATCTCGATGCCAAGCTGCGCGTGCAGATGCGTGGCGAGATCCGCGCGCTGCAGCGGGTGCTCGGCATCACCACGGTGTATGTCACCCACGACCAGGAGGAGGCGATGGCGATCTCCGACCGGATCGCCGTGATGGATCAAGGCCGCATCGTGCAATGCGACACGGCCGAGGAACTCTACCGCCGGCCGATTTCCAGCTTTGTCGCGGGCTTCCTTGGCCGCACGAATCTGCTCGATGCAGTGTTTGTCGAGCGGGATGGTGATCGGTTGGTGCTCGATATCGAAGGCCAACGGCTGTCGATCAAGGCGTCAACCGCACTCGAACCGGGCAATGCCGTCAAGGCGATGGTACGGCCTGAAGCGATCGGCATCGGGCCGGCCGGCGGGGGATTGACGGCGACCGTCGTGACCGTGACCTATCTTGGCGACAAGGTGGAATATGTCGTGCGTGTTGCTTCGCAAAGCTTGCACATTGTTCGATTCAATCCACCCGAGAGTGAGCGTTTCGCGCCGGGATCCGCGGTGACGATCAACCTGCCGTCGGACGGCGTTCAGCTTTTGCCGCGGGACTGATCGACCGGCGCTGTCCCACCCCTCACAGCGGGCGCAGGCTCGCCATCCAGGACTTTCCATGATTCAGGCTGCAAAATCGTGGATGCCGACGGGAGTCTGCCACCGGGCGCTTGACCCGGTGGCAGGCACGACGGGGTAGGTTCCACCGGCGGGTCAATCATTACAGCGGTTTGTTACAATTCCTGACCCGCTTCGCCGGTGTGACCGGTTTGATCCAGGTCAATGACAACCCCGAGGAACCCGCCTGTAACGACGCGCGCGAGGGCACCGACTTGGCCCGGCCGCAAATCCCGTCGGCAAGGAGCATGTCAGTATGACTGACCTTTCCGCGTCCCAACTCGCCGCCGTGATCGATCCATCGCTTGGTGGCAGACCGGCAGCGACACTTGCTGAAGTCAACGCATTCCTGGACAAGGTGGCGCCCTATCGATGGGCAGCCGTCGAGGTCGAACCGCACTACGTTCGATCCGCGGCGGAGTACTTCCATCCGCGCAAGCAGCCCGTGGTGACGGTGATTTCCTATCCGCTCGGCGCCATGACGACCGAGGCCAAGCTGATCCAGATGGCGCAGGCGTTGTCGGATGGGGCGGACGAACTGGACATCGCGATGGACCTGTCCGCGTTCCGCTCCGGCGATTTCCTCAAGGTGTCCGACGAACTCCGGGCGATGCGCAGCCTGGCGGGTGGCCGCACCGTGAAGGCCATCTATTACTCGGCGCTTCTAAGCGAGGACGATGCCTTGCGCGCCGCCGAGTTGATCCTCGATGCCGGCTTCACGTTCCTCAAGACCAACCCCGGCTTCGGCAACGCGTCATGGCGTCGGGTGGGGTGCGCACGCACCAGGACGCGCTGGCGATGATCGAGGCGGGAGCCGACCGCATCGCCACCAGTTCGCCCTTCGCCGTGATGGGTGTCGAGAGCTGAGCAGGAGACGAGTGCCATGATGCCGAAGACTCGCGATGAGCTGGCCGCGGTGATCGATCAGACCCAGCTCGGCCTGGGCGTGACCCGCGCCGAGATGGAGGCGTTCGTCGCCACCGCCGTGCAGCACCGGTTCGGCTGCGTCTGCATCCTGCCGAACATGGTCGCGCTCACGCGCCGCGCGGTTGCCGGCAGCCGCACCAAGGTTGCCACGGTGATCAGCTTCCCGCTCGGTGCCGACATGGCAAACGTCAAACGCGCCGAAACGCGCGATGCGGTGGAGCGCGGCGCCGACGAGATCGATCTGGTGATCGACGTTGCCGCCGCCCGGATGGGCGACACCGGCGCCATTGAGCGCGAAGTCGGTGCGGTGCGCGCCGTGCTGCCGGACGGCGTATTGCTCAAGACCATCATCGAGATGCCGTTGCTGACGCCCGAACAGGCGGTCGGCGCGGCGCTGGCGGCGGAGCGCGGCGGCGCGCACATCGTCAAGACCTCGACCGGGTTCAAGGGGCTTAATATCCGCGGCACGACGGCCGACGACGTGCGGCTGCTGCGGTCCGTGCTGCGGCCGGACACCGGCATCAAGGCCGCCGGCGGCGTGTCGTCCTGGCCGCTGGTTGCCGCCGTGCTGGATGCCGGCGCAACCCGCATCGGCACCAGCAGCGGCGTCGCGATACTCGAACAGTTCTCCAAGCCGATGGCGGTGTCCGCCAAAGCATGA
>JBEKNT010000458.1:0-6085 GCA_049522565.1 Acetobacteraceae bacterium | reverse complement strand
GGCGAGTTCGTGGCCGACGATCCGCGGCAGGTCGCCAAGCGATTGACGGCCCGATAGCAGATGCAGGTCGGTACTGCACAGGCCGCTGGCGTGCACCTGCACAAGCACCTCGCCGGGGCCGGGCTGCGGAACCGGGCGATGCATGACTTCCAGCGCCCCGCGATAACGGGCAATCACCACGGCGCGCATCATGTCCGACATGCTCTTCACTCCTTCAGGCCGGTGACGGCGATGCCCTGGATGAAGGCACGCTGCAGGAAGAAGAACAGCAGGATCATCGGCAGTGTCCCCAGCACGGCGATGGCCATCAGTTGGTCCCAGGCGGTGCCGTAACTGCTCATGAACAGCGAAATCGCCAGCGGCAGGGTGCGCAGCGAATCCTTGCTGACGATGATCAGTGGCCAGATATACATGTCCCAGGCTTCGCGGAACGTGAACACGCCCAACGCGACAAGGGCCGGTTTGCACAACGGCAGCACGATCTGCCAGAAAATGCGAAATTCCGAGGCACCGTCGATCCGCGCCGAATCGATCAGGTCCTTGGGAATCCCGAGCATGAACTGGCGCATCAGGAAGACGCCGAAACCGTCAACCAGGAACGGTACGATCAGGCCCTGGTAGCTGTTGACCCAGTCCAGGCGTTTGATGATCAGGAACAGCGGCACCATGGTGACTTCCAGCGGCAGCATCATGGTGCTCAGGATCAGGATGAACAGCAGGCCACGGCCGAAATAGCGGAACTTCGCCAGGCTGTAGCCGGCGAGCGAGCACAACAGCAGATTGCCCAGTGTGATGGCCACGGCGACAAAGCCGCAAGTCCTGCGCGTGCCACGCCAGCACATAGGACTGCCAGTTGACCGGATGCGGAATCCACTGGATCGGAATGCTGAACATGTTGGTCATCGTCCGGAGCGACGACGAGACCATCCAGAGATAGGGCAGCACCGAGATCGCCACCGCCCCGAGCACTAGCACAAAAGCCAGGATGCTCCCGCGATGGCGACCTGCCTGGCGAAGCAAGCTTTCCGCCGGCTTGTTCCGGTGCGTCGGTGGCGTCGCGACCTGTGCGGCCAGGTTCCGCATCTCAGTCCTCGGCTTGCGTGAAGATGCGGATCTGTGCGACCGAGAACAGCATCACCGCGACGAACAGGAAGACGCTCATGGCCGCGGCACGGCCCATGTCGAAGAACTCGAACGCGGTCTGGTAGATGAACAGCGGCAGCACCCGCGTGGAATCCGACGGGCCGCCACCGGTCATGATCATCGGCACGGCAAACACCTTCATCGCGACGATCACGGTCATCACCATGACCAGCAGCGTGGTGGGTTTGAGCAAGGGCAGGGTGATGTCCCGGAACATCGACCAGCGGCTGGCACCGTCGATTTCCGCGGCTTCGTAGTATTCGGTGGGGATCGCCTGGAGGCCGGCCAGGAAGATCACCATGTAATACGGCGTGGCTCGCCAGATGCCGATCAGGATGACCGCCGGCAACGCGGTCGAACTGCTGCGCAGCCACGGAATGGGATCGATGCCGAACCAGCCAAGCGCCGTGTTGATCACGCCGTCCTGCTGGTACATGAAGGTCCAGACGACGGCCATCACCACGGCCGGCATCACCACCGGCATGAACACCGCCGACCGCAGCACGTTCTTCAGGAACAGGCTGCGGTTGAACAGGACCGCCAGCCCCAGCGACAACGGCCACACCGGCAGTACGCTGAACACCACATAGATCAACGAGATCCGTGCGGAGTTCCGGAACAGCGGATCACGGACAAGGTCCACGAAGTTGGCGAACCCGACAAAGTGCGCGGGGTGGATCAAATCGAATTTGCTGAAGGCGATCACAAACGCCTCGAGCATCGGCAGGAAGCGGAAGATGAACAGTATCGCCAGCGTCGGGAGCAGAATAGCATAGCCGAACGCGGCCTGCTTCGCGGCCGTTCCCATGTGCAAACGTCGCTTCAGCATCATGGGTTCTGCGTGAACGGCCGAAGACACGTGGGGCTCCTGCGGCATGTCGTCATGTTAGGGGTGTCGTGCGAGAGCGCCGGTCGCGGCTTGCACGGTTGCGCCGTACAGTCGGACGGGAGGCGGAGCGCACGAACTCTCGCCTCCCGTTCTGGTCCGCTACTTGTTAAGGACCCGCTCGGCCTCGGCCTGCGCCTGATCGAGCGACGCCTTGGGATCGGCACCGTCATACACCACCCGCTCGATGGCGCGCCCAAGCGCCTGGGTGATCTCGTTGGTGTATTCGGAGCGCAGATACCAGGACCCGGTCGAGACATCCTGCATGTGGACGGCAAAGTACGGGAACTGCTTGGCCACGTCGCTTTGGTCCACGCCTTTGACCGGCTGTACGAAACCGACCTTGCCCAGCCACTCATCCGGCTTCGCAAGCATGAACCGGATGAAGTCCCACGCGGCCGCCTTCTCGGCCGCGGGCTTGGCGTTGTTCACGCCCCACATCCAGCCATACACCAGGGTGTGCGGATGCGCCGGATCGACCTGCGGCAGCGACACGACGGTGAAGTCGTTGCCAATGGGCGACTGCTGGACCTGCGGGGTCGCCCACGGGCCGGTGATGTACATCGCCGTGCGGCCGTCGACGAAGTCCTGGTTCGGATTGCTGGGGGTGTTCATCGTCGTCCTGGGGTCGCCACCCGCCTTGGTGACCTCAAGCCACAGGGTCAACGCCTGCACCGCGGCCGGACTGTTGAGGTAGGCGGTCTTGCCGTCGTCGCTCAGCAGCTTGCCGCCGAATTGCTCGGTGAGGGGCTGGAAATCCTGCACCTCCCAGCGGTTGCTATGATACGGAAAGTCGAATGCCTTCTGCACTGTGCGGGTGCCCTGGACAATCTTCAGCTTGGGTCCCAGGGCGATGACGTCCTGCCAGGTTTTCGGCGCATCCTTTTTCGGATCGAGTCCGGCCGCGCGGAACTCCTTGTTGTTGATGAACAGGCTCATCGAGTTGCCCTGGTAGGGCAGGGCATAGACCTTGCCGTTGAACGTCGCGGCATCGAGGCCGCCAGGGGTATATCGTGCTATGACGTCTGCGTAGGTCTCGGCGCCAAACACCGCGAGGTTCAACGGCTCCAGCACGCCCTTGCTGTAGTAGAGCGAATAGAACGATGCGTCGTTGTCCATGATGTCGGGACCCGTGCCGGTGGCAAGGGCGACGCTGATCTTCTGATTGATGTCGGCCGAGGACGTGACGGTGGCATTGATCGTGATGTTGGGATGCAGCTTCTTGTAGGCCTCGATCTCTTGCTTCACGTAGGTCGTGAAGGGGCCGTACTCGTGCCACCAGATCTCGATGGTTGTAGGCCCGGTCGGGACAACAGGGGGGTCGGCGGCGGCGGCAGGCAGCATGTACAGCGCCGCGAGGACGGCCAGCACGGAGGCTGCGGCTCGTTGAACTTGCACCATGGTTCCCTCTCCGGATTTTCAATCGCGCGCAGCCGCCATGGGGCGGCGGTTCCGCAACCGAATGCGTTCTCGTATCTCGGAGGGGAGAAATTGTCGTTGACCTAGATCAAGCAGCGTGCGGCCAACAATCCCGTTGCCCGCCGGTGGCGGCGACCGGCGGGATCGTTACGTTGGAGCGATGGGTGGTGGTGGAAGACGTTCGGAACCGGCCGCCCCCTCCCCTTGTGGGAGGGGGGAGGGGTGCGTACAACGAAGGACGGCGGATGTACGCACCCCTCCCCCACCCCCTGCCACAAGGGGAGGGGAGTCGATGACCAAATTGCCGGCTATTCCGCCGCGGCGGTCTCGCTGCCCGGGGCCTCCGCGGCGGTGGCTGCGCCGGGGACCGCGCGCGCCCGTTCCGCGATGCGCGCCGACTTGCCGGAGCGGCCGCGCAGGTAATACAGCTTGGCGCGGCGCACGTCGCCGCGGCGCACCACGGCGATCTCGGCGATCAGCGGCGAATACAGCGGGAACACGCGCTCCACGCCCTCGCCGTAGCTGATCTTGCGCACGGTGAAGTTGCTGTTCAGCCCCTTGTTCGAGCGGGCGATGCAGACGCCCTCGAACGCCTGGGTGCGGGTGCGCTCGCCTTCCACCACTTTCACCGCGACGCGCACGGTGTCGCCCGCCTGGAACTCGGGCACGATGCGGCCCTCGGTGAGGCGGTTGATCTCGCCGGCTTCATATTGCTGAACGATGTTCATCGGTCTGGTCCTTCTCGGGCTGTGCTTAGGGCGCCGTGGCCGGGCTGGCAACCGGGGCGGCGCGGTCGGTGGCACGATAGGCCGCCCACAGGTCGGGCCGGCGCTCGCGGGTGATCCGTTCGGCTTCCGCCCGGCGCCAGGCCGCGACCGCCGCGTGGTGGCCGGACAGCAGCACGTCCGGCACGCGGCGGCCCTGCCACTCGGCCGGGCGGGTGTAGTGGGGGTATTCCAGCAAGTGCTGGGCGAAGCTTTCCTCAACGACGCTGTCGGCGGCGCCCATCACGCCGGGGAGCAAGCGCACCGTGGCGTCGACGATGGTCAGGGCGGCGAGTTCGCCGCCGGACAGCACGTAGTCGCCGATCGAGACTTCTTCCATGCCGCGGGCGTCGATCACGCGCTGGTCGACGCCCTCGTAGCGGCCGCACAGCAGGATCAGGCCGGGGGCGGCGGCGTAGCGCTGCGCATCGGCCTGGGTGAAGTGGCGGCCGCGCGGTGTGAGGAACACCCGCGGACGGTCGTCGGCCACGGAGGTGAGCGCCGCGTCGACCACGTCGGGGCGCATCACCATGCCGGGGCCACCGCCGAACGGGGTGTCGTCCACCGAGCGGTGGCGGTCCGTGGCGAAGTCGCGGATGGCGACCGGGTGGAGCGACCAGATGCCGCGCGACAGCGCCCGGCCGGCGAGCGCGCCGGCGAGGGGACCCGGGAACATCTCGGGGAACAGCGTCAGCACGGAAGCCCGCCAGGTCATCGCAGTACGCCTCTCCCGCCTGCGGGGAGGTCGAGCCGCGACGCGGACTGAGGCGAGGCGTGTGAACGGCGAGGGTGAGGGTGATCGGGTCGCCCCGCACCGCCTGCATGCGGCGCGCCGACCCGATCACCCTCACCCTCGTCGCTGCGGTTGGTTCGCTGCGCGACCCGACCGCCTTGGTCCGCTTCGCGGCCCAAGTCCCCTTCGTGCGCGAGGTGCACAGGCGCCGGCACGTCTACCGTGACCCGTCCGCCCGGCAGATCAACCTCCGGCACTGCCGCCCGGGTGAACGGCACCAGTAGCGGCGGCGCGCCGTCCTGGACGATCTCCAGGCTCGAGCCGGCGCCGTAGTCGTGCACCGTGCCGACCGTGCCCAGCACACGGCCGCCTGCGTCCACCGCGGTCAGCCCCAGCAGGTCGGCGAGATAGAACTCGTCCGGCTCCGGCTCCGGCAGTTGGGCGCGCTCGATATACAGGCGCGTGTTGGTCAGCTTCTCCGCAGCCGTTCGGTCGGCGACCTTGACCGCCGTCCCGCCAACCTGCGCTTCGACCTCGGCCACGCCCGCGCCGCGCCAGCGCAGCACGAAGCGCCGTCCCTTGTCGTCGGACAGCGGTCCGTAGGCGGTCAGGGCGGCAGGATCGGCGGTGTGACTGGTCACCCGCACCAGGCCGCGCACGCCGTGCGGCCGGCCGATCACGCCCAGCAGGATGCGTTGCTGCGGCACGGCCCGATCACGCCGGAGCAGCGGCCTTGGCGCGCTCCTGCGCCTTCTTTTTCGGCGCCGACTTCACCGGTTGCTCGCGCATCGCCGGCATCGGTGCCAGCCCGGCCTTGCCGAGGAACCGAGCCACCCGGTCGGTCGGCAGCGCGCCCTGGCCCATCCAGTGCTGGATGCGCGCATCGAACAGCCGCAGGCGGTCGGTATGCTCGGCCGGCAGCATCGGGTTGTAGCTGCCCAGCTTCTCGATGAAGCGGCCGTCACGCGGGCTACGGCTGTCGGCCACCACGATGTGGTAGTACGGCCGCTTCTTGGCGCCCGCGCGGGCGAGGCGAATCTTCAGTCCCATCGATCGGTATCTCCTTACGAATGCGTGTGTGCTGTGTCTGTCTATGTCTCCCCCTCCACTCGTGGGAGGGGGTTGGGGGGAGGGGTTCGT
>JBEKNT010000457.1:0-5283 GCA_049522565.1 Acetobacteraceae bacterium | reverse complement strand
AGGCCGCCGTGCCGTTGTGAATGCCGGCGAACTTGCCATGCTTCTTGCAGCTTGCCAGCAGCTTTTCGTAGATGCCGAGGATCAGCGGCTCCTCGCGATCGAGGATCGGGATCAGGCCGAGCGAAAATCCCATGTCCGACGGGCCGATATAGATGCCGCTGATGCCAGGTACCGACAGGATCTCGTCGATATTGTCGATCCCCGCCTGGGTCTCGATCATCGCGATGACCAGGATCTCGTCGTTGGCGGTGGTCTGGTAGCTGGACGCCTCGCCATACATGGCCGCGCGGATCGGGCCGTTGCTGCGCTTGCCCTTCGGCGGATACAGACAGGCGTCGGCCAACTGCTTGGCTTCCGCCGCGTTGTTCACCATCGGGCAGATGATGCCCATGGCGCCGCCGTCGAGGCACTTGCCGATGATGCCGGGTTCGTTCCACGGCACGCGCACCAGCGGGGTGACCGGATGCGCCTGCATCGCCTGGAAACACTGCACCATCGACTGGTAATCCTGCACGCCGTGCTGGATGTCGACGGTGACGCTGTCCCAGCCGCACTGCGCCATGACCTCGGCCGAGAAGCCGGACGGAATGGCGAGCCACGCATTGACGTTGGCCTTGCCGGCAGCAATGCGCGCCTTGAGTTTGTTGGCCATCTGGCTGTTTCCCCGCTTTGCAAGAGAGGGCCACAACCTAGGCGCGAGCGGGAGGGGCGTCAACGCGGGGTGGCTCATGCGGTGCAATGCAAAACCAGCATTGCTCAAGCATTTCGCAGGTGGACAGAGAGCGTCGCCGGGTTTCGCGCCGCGCCATGGAGCGAGCGGATCAGTCCCGTTCCGTGCCACCGAAGCGGCTGTGCACAGCCCCTGGACCAAGGGCTCGCCGAGGCATCATCGCGTCAGTTGACGTGCGGACCGTGCTCAATTCGTCATGGTCCGCGCAGGCGGACCATCCACGACTTGCCTTTATGCGAGCCGCAAAGTCGTGGATGGCGGGCCGGAGCCTGCCCCCGGGCGCTTGACCCGGGGGCGCACCATGACGCGGTGTGGCCGGTTCCGGCGCCCGAACGCCCGCATGTAACGCCCGTGGGGCCGTCTCCCGCCATGACGGGACGGACGATGCTGCGCCGCGTGCCGATGCGTTTATTACTCGGCGAACCCTAAACACCGCAGCAGCGACAAGACCACGCCTCCCGCACTGCGCCAGGCGTAGCGCGGGAGGGGGGGTCAGTGATGCGCGTGGTACCAGCCGTTGCGCAGCACGCGGCCGGGCAACGCGCCGGTGTGCTTGCCATCCTCCAGCAGCACCTGGCCGTTCACGATCGTCATGTGAATGCCGACCGCCGGCTCCTTGATCCGCCAGCCGCCGGCGGGGAAGTCGTGCACCACGCTCTCCGGCCCCGGCTTCACGGTGTCGGGATCGAAGATCACGATGTCCGCCGCCAGACCCTCGCGCAGCAAGCCGCGATCGTTGATCCCGAACAGCGAGGCGGACTCGAACGTCAGCCGCTTCACCGCCTGTTCCAAGGTCATCGCCTGCTTCTCGCGCACCCACTCGCCGAGCAAACGCGTGGTGTAGCCATAGCCGCCGTGGAACTGCACATGCGCGCCACCGTCGCCCAACCCGATGAACGCATTCGGATAGGTCAGGATCTTGCGCAGCGCCTCGTCATCGACGTTGTTCTCGGCTTGCAGGAAGCGGGTGTCGAGATTCTCCTCGACGACCAGGTCGAGGAACGCGTCGATCACGCGCTTGCCCTGCATTTGCGCGATCTCGCCGATGCTCTTGAACTGTAGCGGCTTGTTCTTCTCCAGCACCGGCTCGTTGACCCACATATAGTCCCACCAGGTCTTGGAGAACCCGACGGCCTGGATCGGCACCGAGCGTTCCACCGCCTCGGCGTGCAGCTTGTCGCGCACCTGCGGATCGGCGTAGGCGCGCAGCTTCTCCGCATCCGACATCAGCAGGATCGGGTGCCAGGTCGGCAGGCCGCGGAACACCTGGCAGTTGTGCATGGTGAAGTCCTGCGTCACCCGGTTCGGGCTGCACATCGGATAGGCGCGGATGCCGGCCTTCGCGGTTTCCTCGACACGCGCGATGTGCTGCTTCCACTTGTCGGGATTGCGCACGGTCTGGCTGAGGCTGTTGTAGATCACCGGCCGCCCGGTGGCTTCCGCCAGCCGCGCCATCAGCCCGTCGCTGAGTTCCGGATCGACGCCGCCGCCCATCTGCAAGGTGCCCGTGCCAAGCTCGCGCAGCACGTCGCCGAGCGCGAAGATCTCGCGCTCGTCGGCCCACAACGCCGGAATGGGCACGCCCTGCGGATCGTAGTGCCCCTTCTGCCGCGAACCGGAGAAGCCGATCGCGCCGGCCTGCATGCCGTCGCGCACAAGCTGCTGCATCGTCTTGATCTCGTCGTCGGTCGCCGTGCGCTTCTGGCAGTCCTCGCCCATCGCGTAGTAGCGCACCGCGGTGTGGCCGATCAGCGTGCCGGCATTGACGCCGAGGCCGTGGTCGAGCCGGTCCATGTATTGCGGGAACGTCTCCCAGTTCACATCGACGGTGCGCAGCACCTCCATCGGAATCGCTTCGACGTAGGACAGGAACTCGGCCATGCGCTCTTCATTGCCGCGGCGCACCGGGGCCAGCGACAAGGAGCAATTGCCGAAGATGACGGTGGTGGCACCGTGCTGCGGCGAGAAGGTGCACAGCGGATCCCAGGTGACCTGCGCATCATAGTGGCAGTGGTTGTCGATGAAGCCGGGCGATACCGCGAGACCATCGGCATCGATGGTGCGCTCCGCCGCGCCGTCGATTTTGCCGATTTCGACGATCTTGCCATCCTTGACGGCGAGATCGCCGCGGAATGCCGGCATCCCCGAGCCATCGACGATGCGGCCATTACGGATCAACAGGTCATACGCCATTGGTAGCCCCTCCCGTTCGCGGGCCGCCCGCGGCGGCCCTTCCGCTTGGGGAGGAGCGTAGCAGGTTGGCGGGCGGGGGGAAGCCGGAGCGATCGCCCGGACCGGCCGCAGCAACGCGCGGACATGACGACGGGCAGGTGCGTGCGGGCAATTCGGCAAGATTTTAACACGCAGGAAGAATGAGGGCCACGGAGGGCCACGGAGAAGAATGGAATTGCGCTTCGCACGAAGCCGTTATTAGGGTTCCTGAAATAGTTGCCATCGGACCCATCGCGCTCACATACCATCGAAATGACCCGCCAATGCACGGCCGGAGCGGTTGGCGGTAAAGCAAGGCTTTGAAACACAGATTTCACAGATTTCACAGATTAAGGCACGGATCAAAGTAATATATTCTGTGCCTTAATCCGTGAAATCTGTGTTTCAAAATCTTGCTTTTGTCAGCCGCGGCCAGCCGGAATAGTGCGGCGGTGTCTCGACTCAACGGGCACGCCCAATTCCGCGCCATAATCTATGAGATCTGTTTTTCAGAAAATCTCTTCATACCGCAAGGGGTCACTCAAAGCGCAATCTGATCACCGCTTTGAAGGCAACTATTATGGGAAGGTTAATAAATCTCTCTCTCCGTGGCCCTCGGTCCTTCCTACCATGGAAATAGCCCTGAGCGCCCGTACCGGTGATCCAATGCGTGCCAATTCCAGCCATGGGGGCGGCGGCTGCGGCCGCTGACTAACTCCGTGTTAAAATCCTGCGCGCTTGCCACGCGCACGACCGCCGCGGCCAGGCGATTGAACGGGCCGCGTCAGCGACCAATGGCCGGTCGTCTTCCAGTGGCGCGACGGCAATGTGTTCGATGTGCAGATCGTGGATTACCACTGATGGGGTGCAGCCATGCCGCACGATGAGGTCGCACCGGTAACGCCCGGCGAAATGCTGAAGGAAGAGTTTCTGGCAGAGTCAGGACTGTCGCAAAACGAGAATGATGCCCATCAAGTTCGCCCACGCGCATGGCTCTGGGCATGCGTGCGCGCAGTCGCGTCCTCAGTAAATCTCCGCATAGCGGTGGCACAGCTCCGTCACCGCGAACTCCTCCGTGTAGGCGAGTTCCGAACGCTTGTGACGCAGATAGGCCTCCAGGAACACCGGCCCGAACCAGCCGCGCACGGCGTCGCTCGCCTCCATCGCCTTCAACGCCTCGCCCAGCGAGCGCGGCAACGACGGCGGCGTCCCCTGCGCCCCCGGCAATGCCAGCTTGCGCCGCAGCCCGTCAGCCCCGGCGAACAGCACCGCACCGAGCGCCAGGTACGGACTGGCCGCCCCGTCGCACACGCGGAACTCGACATTGAACTGCCGCGCGATCTCCTCCGGCTCCGTCGTTGCGAACACCGGGCAGACGCGCAGCGCAGCGCCGCGATCCTGCCGCACGATATCCACCATCGTCGGCGCCCAGCGGTTCGGCGTCAGCCGCAAATACGAAACCGGCGACGGCGCGGTGATCGCGGCGATCGCCGGCAGATGGTGCAGCACGCCCGCGCAGAATTGTTGCGCCGGCAGGCCGAGACCCAACGGCCCCGCCGGATCGTAGGTGACCGGGCGTCCGGTCGCCTCGCGCAGGCTCATGTGGATGTGCACGCCGTTGCCCACACCGTCCGCCGCCGGCATCGGCGAGAACACCGCGCGATGGCCCAGCCGATACGCCGCGGCGCGCGCCAACTCACGGGTGATCACCGCCTGGTCGGCGGCCACCAGCGCCGCCGCCGGCGCCACCGTCACCTCGAACTGCCGCGCGCCGTATTCGGCGAGGAAACTGTCCGGCGCCACGCCGGCGGCGCGCAACGCGGCGACGAAGGTCTCGCCAAACAGCCCCTGGCGACGGAATGCCCCCAGGCTGTACGCGTCACCCGGCCGCTCCTCGTTCCCGGTATACACAAACTCCTGCTCGAACGCGGCGATCATGTGCAGGCCACCCGCTTGGCTCAGCGCGGCGATGGCGCGGCGCAGGAACTCGCGCGGACAGCACTCCCAGGGCGAGCCGTCGGTGTTGCGAATGTCGCCGAGAAAGAAGTGCTCCGGCGCGCTGCCGTCGGCGAAGTCCACCCGCACCTCGGCCTTGGCGTCGGGCACGATCATCAGATCGCCGGCGGTGCCGAACGGGGTGTCCCAGATCGGCCCGAATGCCGTCTGCATCAGGTTCGAATGCGTCCAGCCGATGCCCTTGCGGCGGCGCGCCTCGATCTCGCGGGCGGGAAATCCCTTGCCGCGCACATGGCCGGCAATGTCGCAGGTGCCGACGAAAACCAGTTCCTCACGCAGCATGGCAACCCCCCGCCCCATACCTCTCCCGCTTCGCGGGAGAGGTC
>JBEKNT010000456.1:0-5288 GCA_049522565.1 Acetobacteraceae bacterium | reverse complement strand
GTCATTGCGAGCCGAAGGCGAAGCAATCTCCCGCGGATGGTCCCGGGAGATTGTTTCGCTTCGCTCGCAATGACGCAGCGGTGACGGCTAGCTCGCCAGCGCCAGCGCCGGCCGGCGGGCGGCATGCTCTTCGGCCTGCATCACCGGTGCCATCACCGCCAGCAGTTTTTCCCCCGTCGCAGAACCGGCACGGGTCAGCGGCAGCCGAACCTCGCTGCTGCACAGGCCAAGGTTGGCCAGCGCTGCCTTCACGGGAATCGGATTGCTCTCGACGAACAGCGCCGCATGCAGCGGATCGAGCAGATCGCGCAACGCGGCGAAGCGGCGCAGGTCGCCATTGTCCCAGGCCCGGTGCAGCAGCGCACACAGCGCCGGCGCCACATTGGCGGTGACCGAGATGCAGCCGAGCCCGCCCATCGCGCGGTAGGCCGGTGCGGTCGCGTCATCGCCGCTCCACTGCATGAAGTCGTCGCCGCAGCGCGCGCGCAACCGGGTCGGCCGCGACAGGTCGGCGGTGGCATCCTTCAGGCCGACGATGAGTTCCGCATCGTGCAGCCGCGCCACCGTGTCGTCGCTGATCGCCACGCCGGAGCGCGACGGAACATCGTAGAGTACGACGGGAAGATCGGTCGCGTGGCCGATGGCGCGGATATGCGCGAAGATGCCCTCCTGCGACGGCTTCACATAGGGCGGCACGGCGCAGAGCAGGGCGTCGGCGCCGGCGGCGGTAGCCTCGATGCCCAAGGCGATCGCCGCGGCGGTGGACAGCGCGGTGCAGCCGGCGATCACCGGCACACGGCCTTTGGCAACTTCAGCCACGGCGTGCACGGCGCGGGCGTATTCCGATTGGGTCAGTGCGGCGGCCTCGCCGGTGCTGCCGCAGACGATGAGTGCCGCGGTGCCGCGGTCGATCTGCCGCTCGGACAGGCGGGACAGGGCATCCCAGTCAACGCGCGTGTCGCGGAACGGCGTGGCGAGCGCGGTCAACGAGCCGCCGACGCCGGAGATGGAATTGCGCATCGTCGTCGCTCCTTTCAGGCGCACCGGCGCAGCCCGAACGCGGGCAACTCGGCGCTGAACACCAGGCGGTCCGCGGCGCTGCGTGCGCGGATCGCGGTGAAGCCGTGCAGCGCCAGCATGCGGCGGACGAGGTTCTGCGTGATGGATTGCGTAGCGACGGAAACTACCAGGCGGCCATTGGCGATCAGCGCCCGGCGGAGTGACGGGAGCGCGCTGGCCAGCCAATCGAGTGATGGGGCGTGCGGCACGATCGCCAGGCTGGCGCTGTCGGCTTCCGGCCGTTGATGCGAGCGGAGGTGGGTCACCTGCGTCGCGCCGGCGCGCAGCAGCGCGCACATCAGATCCGGGCCGTCCTGGCCGATGACGAGAATGTGGTCCTCGTCCTCGATCGCGCCGAGGGTCTCGAGCAGGCCGGCCTCGGGTTCTGGAGGCTGCGAGGGCGGGGCGGGCGGCGCGCGACGAGGCGCGACCGCCGCACGTATGTGCGTCAGCATAGGAGGATCTCCTCTCCGATGCGATGCGCGGACCGGAATGGTCGCAGGTCATCGCTGGGGGGGGAAGATCGGCGCGACGGCATATAATTGCGATTTGTGTCGTGGCCGGCGCGTATAGTGGCGGCATAGCCGAGCGGCGTTCTCCCGCTCCGCTTGCGGCCTTGGGCCGCGAGGCGGACCATGGCGGCAACGATCCCCGCTTTCGCGGCGACGACGGGTACGCGCGAGGGCGTTATGCTACGTGAGCTTGCGCTTCAGCGCTTGGTTCACCAGCGCCGGGTTGCCCTTGCCCCCCATCGCCCGCATCACCTGGCCGACGAAGAAGCCGAACAGCTTGTCCTTGCCGGATTTGTAGTCCGCCACCTTGTCGTCGTTCGCCGCCAGCACCTTGTCCACCGCGGCGTCGATCGCGCTGGTATCGGTGACCTGGCGCAAGCCTTTTTCGTCGACGATCGCTGCCGCGTCCTTGCCGGTTTCCACCATCGTCTCGAACACGTCCTTGGCGATGCGACCGTTGATCGTGCTGTCGGCCATCAGGTCGAGCAAGGCACCGAGCGATGTGGCGGAGACCGGCGAGGTCTCGATCGTCTTGCCGGTACGGTTCAACGCGGCGAACAGGTCGCCCATTACCCAGTTGGCGGCGATCTTCGCATCGCGTCCGCGCGCGACGGTTTCGTAGAAATCCGCTGTTGCCCGCTCGGCCACCAGAACGGCGGCGTCGTAGGTCGTCAGGCCGTACTCGCGCATGAAACGCGCCCGTTTGGCATCCGGTAATTCGGGGAGTGACGCCTTCAACGCGGCGATCCAATCTTCGTCCAGCACCAACGGCAGCAGGTCCGGATCGGGGAAGTATCGGTAGTCGTGCGCGTCCTCCTTCGAGCGCATGCTGCGCGTCACGCCGCGCGCGCTGTCGAATAGCCGGGTCTCCTGCTGCACCATGTCGCCGGATTCCCAGACCTCGACCTGGCGCTTCGCCTCCGCCTCGATTGCCTGCATGACGAAGCGGACGGAGTTGACGTTCTTCACCTCGCAGCGGGTGCGGTATGGTTCGCCATGCTTGCGCACCGACACGTTGACGTCGGCGCGCATGGAGCCTTCCTCCATGTTGCCGTCGCAGGTGCCGAGATAGCGCATGACGGTGCGCAGCTTGCGCAGGTAGGCGCCGGCTTCCTCGGGCGAGCGGATGTCCGGCTCGGACACGATTTCCATCAGCGCCACGCCGGAGCGGTTCAGGTCGATATACGACTTGGTGGGATGCTGGTCGTGCAGCGACTTCCCTGCATCCTGTTCCAGGTGCAGGCGCGTGACGCCGATCTGTTTGGTGCTGCCATCGGACAGTTCGATCTCGATCTGGCCGGTGCCGACGATCGGGTGCTGGTATTGGCTGATCTGATAACCGGCCGGCAGATCGGCGTAGAAGTAGTTCTTGCGATCGAACCGGCTGACCGTGTGGATGTGCGCGTTCAGGCCGAGCCCGGTGCGCACCGCCTGCGCCACGCACTCGCGGTTGATCACCGGCAGCATGCCGGGGAAGGCGGCGTCGATGAAGCTGACCTGCGTGTTCGGTTCGGCGCCGAAGTCGGTGGCGGCGCCGGAGAACAGCTTGGCGCGGCTGATGACCTGGGCGTGGACTTCCAGGCCGATCACGACCTCCCAGGTGCCGGTGCTGCCTTCGATGGCGTAGGTCATGATGCGTCCTTCATGAGGCGCGCGATTTTTATCGCCCCATTTCCGCCGGTCTTATCCGCCGCTGCCGATCACCGCAACCTCGTGGTGCGCTGGCGATCCAGGGCTGCGGGTGGTATATACGCATTGGCAAAGCCGTCATGATGGATGGGTGTACTATGGTCGTCCACATCAGGGACCCCGAAACCGACCGTGCCGTGCGGAGATTGGCTCGGCTCAAGGGCAAGACGCTCACCGAAACCATCCGGGAGGCGGTCGAACATGAGTACGCGGCTGTCGCCGGCCGCCCGCCCCTGATCGAGCGAATAAAGCCTTTGCAGGCCAAGGCACGAGAACTCAGCCGTCCTGGCGGTTTACCGGCCGACAAGGCGTTCTTTGACGAGTTGTCCGGCGACCTTTGATGTTCGTCGACGCATCGGCGATCGTCGCTATCCTGGTTTCAGAGGACGATGCCGACAGTCTCGCGGCGAGGCTCGGTCAGGCTCGAGACGTGCATACATCCGCCATGGCAATCTGGGAGGCGTCGGTCGGGGTTGCTCGCGCTACGAATATGTCGTTGGACGATGCAACACACCTGGTGGACCGGTTGCTGGTTGAAGCAAATGCGACCGTCGTGCCGATTGACATGGCAACAGGCCAGGAGGCCTTGAGGGCCTATGCTCGCTACGGCAAAGGCCGTCATCCGGCCGCGCTCAATATGGGTGATTGCTTCGCCTATGCCTGTGCGCGCCAGTTGGCCACGTCGTTGCTCTGTAAGGGCAACGACTTTCCGCGGACCGATATCGAAGTGGCGTGACGATCGAAGCTTCGACAGCGACCTGACGAACGACCTAAAGGATAGATGTATGCCGCGCAGGAGGGGAGGCCCCGTAATTTTGTCCGACGACTGGCGGTGGTCTAATCACTGAATCGATTCCCGCCAGCTACATTGCAGATTTCGCAAAGAGTTCGAAGATTATCCTCGCGGGTCTTGCCACCGCGCGACCATGGAAGAATGTGGTCGACGTGTAAGAAGCATTCTGGATTACGGGTATGTCGTCCCCAGTTAATTCGTTCGTACCGAGACGCATTGCAAGGCCTTGTAGCGAAGCCAACACCGTTTCATCGGACATTCCAGTGGCAGCATGCCCTCCACAGGCTTTTATTTGGCCCGTGGTACGATGAGAAAGACCAGCCGCCTCAAGAAGCTTCCCTTAACGATCCGAAGCGCTGGCTTATCTTCTTCATACTGACTCGGTCATACATCTCCATTACAGTGCGAGTTACGGCGCCGTCAGGAAAGGCCTCGGCCACACGGCGAAGTTCGGAAAGTATTGCGTCATCACTGTAGTCGGTAAGCCGCCGGAGTTCGAATATAGGTCGTCCTGTCTCGCTGCTCAGCTGGACACTCGACAACACGGGTGTTTGGATTTCCGTTTAATTATCTCCTGCGTGACGAATTGACGGCGGCTCGTCAGGCGGGAGATTGCTTCAGTGCTGCCCGCCCAGCAATGACATTCAGTTGCCCGCCCGCAATGCCGGCAGCGCGTCGAACCCCGCCGCACGCTCCAGCGCCGCACCAACTGCGAACACCGTCGCCTCGTCGAACGGCTTGCCGATCACCTGCAATCCCAGCGGCAGCCCGTTCGCATCCAGTCCGGCCGGCACCGAGATCGCCGGCACGCCCGCGAGATCGGCCGGCACAGTGAACACGTCGTTCAAGTACATCTGCACCGGATCGTCCATCTTCTCGCCCTGCGCGAACGCTGCCGAGGGTGCGGTTGGCGTCAACAGCGCATCCACCGAGGCGAACACCTCGGTGAAATCCCGCAGGATCAGCGCGCGCACCCGTTGTGCCCGCAAATAGTACGCGTCGTAGTAGCCGGCGGACAGCACATAAGTCCCGATCAGCACCCGCCGCTGCACCTCGGCGCCGAACCCCGCCGCGCGCGTGCGTTCGTACAGATCGCGCAGATCTGCCCCGTCGGCGCGCAGCCCGAACCGCACGCCGTCATAGCGCGCCAGGTTGGACGACGCCTCGGCCGGCGCGACGATGTAGTAGGTGGGTAGCCCGTACTTGGTGTGCGGCAGCGAGACATCGACGATCTC
>JBEKNT010000455.1:0-5288 GCA_049522565.1 Acetobacteraceae bacterium | reverse complement strand
CGACCCCTCCCCCCAACCCCCTCCCTCAAGGGGAGGGGGAGCCTGGGTCTCGGCGCTCCGCCGAGCAATTTCTTGGCGGCCTCGATGAGTTCGCGGACCGTGCCGCAGGATTTTTCGAACGCAGTCTTTTCGGTCACGTTCAGTTCGATCTCGACGATCCGCTCGACCCCGCCGGCGCCGATGACGACGGGCACGCCGACATACATGTCGCTGACGCCGTACTGGCCGGTCAGGTATGCAGCGGCGGGCAGCACGCGCTTCTTGTCCTTCAGGAAGCTCTCCGCCATGGCGATCGCCGAGGCCGCCGGCGCATAGAACGCACTGCCCCGCTCCAGCAGCTTGACGATCTCGCCGCCGCCGTCGGCGGTGCGCTTGACGATGGCGTCGATCTTCGCCTGGGTGCTCCAGCCCAGCTTCACCAGGTCGGGCACCGGGATGCCGGCGACCGTCGAGTAGCGCGTCAGCGGCACCATCGAATCGCCGTGGCCACCGAGCACGAAGGCGGTGACGTCCTCTACCGAGACGCCGAACTCCTGTGCCAGGAACAGGCGGAAGCGCGAACTGTCGAGCACGCCGGCCATGCCGACCACGCGGTTGGCGGGCAGGCCGGACTTCTCCTTCATTACCCACACCATCGCGTCGAGCGGGTTGGTGATGCAGATCACGAAAGCGTCCGGGCAGTTGGCGCGGATGCCGGCGGCGACTTCGGCGACCACGGCGGCGTTCTTGCCGATCAGGTCGTCGCGCGACATGCCGGGGGTGCGCGGGAAGCCGGCGGTGACGATCACCACGTCGGAGCCCTTGATGGCGGCGTAGTCGGAGCCGCCGGTCATCAGCGCATCGAAGCCGTCCACCGGACCGGACTGCATGATGTCCAGCGCCTTGCCGGCCGCCACGCCGCCGAACACGTCGAACAGGACGACGTCGCCGAGTTCCTTCAGGCCGATCAGGTGGGCGAGCGTGCCGCCGATATTGCCGGCGCCGATGAGGGCGATCTTGTTGCGGGCCATGTTGGGTGTCCTTGCCGGAGCGTGGAGCCGAATGTCCTTGAAAACAGGCGCAGCCCGCCGGGCGTTGCCCGGGAAGCGCGGGACGGCCCGGAAGGCGGGCTGTCCTAGCCCATCCCGGCGGGGCGCGGCAAGACGGTGCGGTGCAGCATGGGGCAACCAGGCTGACCGCCTCGGATGCCCGATGTGACCGCCTCCCATGCCATGCCGCCTGTGACCCCGGATCGTCCGCCACGGTTGATGCTGACACGGCACCGAGATAACCTCGCCGGCAGCACGATTTGCACGCGGCCATAAGCGCCGTTGCCGGGGGGAGTTCGCATGACTTTGGCGGTCAGGTCGCTGGTGACGGCGGCGGCACTGGTGCTCGCGATGCCTGTGGCGGCGGCGCTCAGACCCGCCCAGGCGGCCGAAACCGCGCTGGATCGCGGCACCTACCTGATGCGTGGCATCGTCGCCTGCGGCAATTGCCACACCCCCAAGGATGCGAACGGCCACCCCCTCGCCGACCAGGAACTCTCCGGTGGCGTGGCGATCGATGCGCCGGTGTTCCACGCCGTGGCGCCCAACATCACGCCCGACAAGGCGACCGGCATCGGCAACTGGACCGATGCGCAGATCATCGACGCCATCCGCAACGGCAAGCGGCCGGACGGCTCGACGATCGGTCCGCCCATGGCGATCCCCTTCTACAGCCGCATGTCGGACTCCGACGCACGGGCGATCGTCGCGTATCTGCGTGCGGTGAAGCCGATCCACCACCCGGTCGAGAAGTCGAGCTACAAGATCCCGCTGCCCGCCGCCTATGGGCCGCGGGTCACGCATGTGGCGGATACGTCACGGCAAAACCATCTGGCCTATGGGCGCTACCTCGCCACGATCGGCCATTGCCTGGAATGTCACACGCCGCAATTGCCGAGTGGCCAACTGGACATGCGCCGGCTGGGTGCCGGCGGACGCGAATTGCCGGCCTTCCCCTCCGGCATGACGGTCAGCGCCAACCTGACTCCGGCCAACCCGAACGGCATGGCCCATTGGACCAACGCGCAGGTCGAGACCGCCATCACCAGCGGCGTCCGCCCGGATGGACGCCGCCTCGCTTTGCTCATGGCGTTCGATTGGTACAAGACCATCGACAAGGCCGATCTCGACGCGGTGGTGGCCTACCTGCGCACCTTGCCAGCAGCCACACCGTGACCTGGACCCGTATTCAGATCCGTCACAGGGCCTGACTGCACGATGCCGCGCGTCTTGCGCCGCTGCATCTTCGGCGGTGCGTGCGCCGAAGCGCCTGCCATTGCGAGCCGCGAAGCGCGACAGCCATCTCCCGCCTGGAGAGCCCGACGCTCATCAGGCGGGAGATCGCTGCGGCGCTTCGCGGTTCGCGATGACAAGCCTTGGTGGCGCTGCCTGTCGGGCTGAACATGCTCTCCCCGGCAGTGGGCGCCCGCCACGCGCGACAATCAGCCGCCGGTATGCTCCAACAGTTCGAGGCTCTTGCCCGCGGTGCGCGGCCCGGTGAATGCGATCCCGCAGGCCAGGACAATGTAGAGCATGCCGACCCCGGTGACGATGATGAACGGGTCGTAGCCCGAGCGCAGTACCCACGCGACGCCGAACGGGCTGATCGCCGAGGCAACGCGGCCAATCAGCACCGCGGTTCCCATCCCGCGCAGACGGATGCCGGTCGGCAGGATTTCCGGCACATAGGTCGCGAAGCCGACGGACGAGATATAGAAGATCGCGCTGACCAGGATCAGCCCGGTCAGCATCAGCCCGGACACCGTCGTTTGCATGGCGTAGGAAATGCCGGCGATCGCGCCGATCAGCGCGGCAATGGCGAGGCTCCAGCGGCGTTCGAAGCGGTCGGCGATGACAATGCCGATCAACGGTCCCAGGAAGCCGCCGGCGAAGCTCACCGCCGTGAAGCTGAAGGTTTTCAGGAAGGTCAGGCCTTTCAGCACCAGGATCGACGGCAGCCAGCTTACCAGCACGAAGATCGCCACCAGGTGACAGACATTGAACAGGACTGCGAGCAGAAAGCGGCCACGTACGCCGGGTTCGAGCAAGGTGCTCCAGCCGAGATTGTGGCGCGGCTCCGGGGTGGCGACCGGTTGACCCAGAGGACGGCCGGAGCGGCGCACGATGTCCGCCTCGATCCCCGACAGCACCGCGTCGGCCTCGGACTCGCGTCCGACCGAGGCGAGCCAGCGCGGCGATTCCGGCAGCAATCGCTGGCCGGCAAACACCAGGATCGCGGGAAACACCGAGAACAGGAACATCAGCCGCCAGCCGAGATCGACCGCAAGATTCGGCACAAAGACCCATGCCAGCAGGGCGCCGACCGGCAGTCCGCCATTGACCAGGAACGACACCGCCGATTGGAACCCGCCCCGATGCAGCGCCGGCGTCAGCTCGTTCATGTAGGCATAGCCGGTCACGGTCTGTAGGCCGAGGGCGAACAGGGTGATGATCCGGCACACCAGCAGCATCTCGAAATTCACCGCGACGCCGCAGCCGAGGCTGCCGAGTGCGTAGAGCAATGCGTTCACTTTGAAGAGCATGCGCCGCCCCAGCCAGTCGCCGAGGATGCCGGCGGTGACCGAACCGATCGCGGCGGCGAACAACGGCAGCGAGATGAACAGCGGCGTCCGGTCGGGTCCGAGCCAGTGCAACCCCACAAGCGGTGGAATGACGAAGCCGGCGACGGTCAGGTCGTAGCCGTCGAAGAACATGCCCAGGCCGATCACGGCGAAGGCGAGATAGTGGAAACGGCACAGCGGCAACCGCTCCAGGCGTCCGGCGATGTTCATGCAGCCTCCGCTTGCGCGGCCTCCCTGGCTGTTGCGATGATGCGTTCCATGCGCGGCACAAGGTCCATGGCGATGAATTCGCCATCGACATAGGCGACGGCTTCGCCGCGATGCGCCGCCGCGCGATAGCCGCGCACGAAGCGTTCGGCGCGGGCGACCTCGGCCGCGTCGGGGGTGAACACGGCATTGACCGTGGCGATCTGGTCCGGGTGGAACACCATCTTCCCGGAGAATCCCAGTTCGCGCGCGACTTCCGCGTCGGCGCGCGTGCCGGCCATGTCCTTCAGCCCCATGAAAGGCGCGTCGATCGCCTGGGCGCCGACCGCACCCGCCGCCGCGGCAATCACGGCACGCGGCATGGCGAGCGCCGGCGCGGTCAGCGCACCGCCGGTCTGCAACGTGTAGTCGCCCGGTCCGAAGAACAGGCCGGCAATGCGCGGCGAGGCGTCAGCGATCGGCAAGGCGTTCAGCACGCCGCGCGGCGTCTCCAGCGAGAGGATGATCGAGACCCCGGCTGGCAGACGCCGGTCAAGCTGGCGCACCGCATCGGGGTGTTCCACCTTGGGCACCAGCACCGTGTCGATGCGGTCCCACGGCAAGGCTTGCAGGTCGCGGTCGAACTCCTCGCTGCCGATGGCATTGAGCCGCACGACGCGCTCGCGGCGGCCGAATTCACCTGTGCGCAACACCGCGGCGGCGCTTGCGCGGGCCTCCGGCTTGCGGCTGGGCGGCACGCCGTCCTCCAGATCGAAGATCACGGAATCGGCAGCCAACGTCAGCGCTTTTTCCAGGCGTTCGCGCCGATGCGCCGGCGTGATCAACAACGACCGCCGCAGGCGCCAGGGGTTCGGTTGGGTCATGCTTGTTGCCTCTGCCTGGTGCGTCGCCGCGGCGTCTGCGGCGGCGGCGATGATGCGGTGTGCGGCGGCGGGGAAACCGCCGGTGGAGGCGGCGCGATGGTCGGCGGCGGAGGCGGTGTCAGCGCCGCCGGCAGATCGCTGAGAAGGGAAGCGAACTCAGGCGGCGGCGGCAGGCCCAGACGCCGCATGCCGCTGCGCAGAATCACCGAGCGGAACGTCAAGTCCGCCGCGTCCGGATCCCCGGCGCGAAGCGCGGCGATCAGATCCTCGTGGTTGCCCAGCACGTCCTCGGCCTGCAACTCGAAGGCCTGATGCTGATGCAGGAACAGCCGTATCAGGTTGCCGAGCGATTGCCAGGAGCGAAGCAAGAACTCGTTGTCGGCGGCGCGGCAAACCATTTCGTGGAACAGCCAGTCCTGATCGCGCCATTCGCTGATGCGCCCGGCATCGGCGTGGTCACGGATACGCTGGTGCTGCGCTTCCAGCACACCCAGCACCTCCGGATCACACCGCGCCGCCACCAGCCGTGCGGCGAGACCCTCCAGCACGGCGCGCACCGTCACCATCCGCCACGCCTGCACCGGGGTGACCTGCGCCACGTAGGTGCC
>JBEKNT010000454.1:0-5292 GCA_049522565.1 Acetobacteraceae bacterium | reverse complement strand
ATGAGTGTCGCGGTATCGCTGGTGGAGCCGCCAAACACCAGGCCGCCGTACTGCCGCACCGTGCCGGCATTTTCCCAGGTGATGCCGTCGGTAAGCTGCAACTGCGTCGAGGCGTTATTGTATTGGTTGATGTAGACGAAGCCATTGCTGACCAATGTGCCAGGGCCGGCGAACACCGCGGCGCCGTCACCGCCCCAACCGAGATAGGCGCTCTCGAAGGTAACCGTGTCGATCGTGCTGGCGGGGACGCTATAGGTCCCGATCAGCCCGACATTGGCGCTGAGCGCCTCGATCGTTCCGCCCAGCGTGCCGCCCTGGACTTCGAGGAAGCCGCCGTTGGACTCCAGCGTGCCGCTGTTGGTGACGGGACCCGACAGGTACAAAGCGCCGTTGGTCGATGCAACGGTGCCGCTGTTGTCCAGGGGCACCGCGAGCCCGACGTTGCCGCCGCCGGTCATTTCCAGCAGGCCGTCGTTGACAAAGCTGTAGGTGCCGGCGCCGCCCGTGGTGACCTGGGCGTTGCCTCCGTTCAGGTCGTAAACGGCGCCCGCTTCATTGACGAGGGTTACGCTGTCGCCCGCGGACGCGCCGAACTGGACGCCGCCATTCTGGGTGATGTCACCGGAGTTCTGCCAGGTAATTCCCGCGGCGAGTTCCAGTTGCGTGGCGGCGCCATTATATTGGTTGACGGTGGCGTTGCCGCTGCTCTCGAGCGTGCCCGGCCCTTGCAGAACGGCAATCTGGCCCCCACCGGCGCCGAACACGGCACCGGTATAAGTGACCGTATTGGTCGTGCCGGCCGCGATCGTCCAGGTGCCAGTGATCGAGCTACCCCAGGTTCCGGAAATTGGGCTGTCGCTCATATCGGTCACCCTCTCGAAGAAACTCGGTTATGCTTCGACACAAAGCTTGCCGCGCACCGTCTTGGCCACGGCAGGACACCGGGATGCCACGTGTCCGAACAGCAGGGAATCCGGCGACCGCGGCATGTCGCCTCCACCTCGAGCGGAGCGTGGGGACGCCCTCACGCCGACGTCCCGCATGCTCTTCGCGCCGCTGCGAGGGGACATGCCGCGAATGGTGTCGGCATCGATCCACGAGCGAACCGTCGCTTCCTGGCGATCCGGCTTAGCCGTTCTGCTGGTGACATCACATTCCCCCGTCACTGAGTCGGCGCCGCGACCTTTACGGATCGGCACAGGGAGGTCAATACAAATTCGGGCAGAAAATGTTACATGTGATCATTTTGGCGCACAGCAATTAATTTGCATGCCAGACTGCCGATGCCATGAAGAATAGATAATGGGAAATCTGAAAGATTGGAAGACGCACAGAGCTGCAAGCAAGAAGACAACCTTCTCACCCGACAGTTCGCCATTTCGGCATCAGACACAATTTCCAACCGCCAGGCGCCGCGCACACCGCACGGGCCCATGACACTCGCCCTACCTCCAACCGACCAGGCGAAACCGCCTCCTCATCTGCGTATGATGCACAGGCCAGCCAGGGCCGCATGGTGCAAGTGCACCAGGAGAATCCGAGATTTGTCGCAATTTTTGGGATTGCTTCTGAAACTGGGAGGCATTATACAGGTTTCGGCACCGTCTTTATGCCGAGGGCATGACCGTGATAACCGCAGAGGACGCGGCTGGGCTGACCGGGCTCATCTACGACGCCGCGTTCGACGAGCAACTCTGGGTGCCGGTGATGAACCGGATGGCCGACGCGGTCGGCGCCGGGGCAACCGCCCTGATTCGCAAGAATCTCACGACCGGCCAGGGGCGCGGCCTGTTCGGTCGCATCGCGGAGGCACAGTTCTCGGATTATTTCGGTCGCTTCGCTCGCGCCAATCCGCTGGCCAAGGCAATTGCTCCGCTGCCCGCCGGCGCCTTCCTGATCGACTGGCAGGTCATCCAGAAGCCGCGTTTGATGCAGTCGGCCTACTACAATGACTTCCTGCTGCGCCGCGATATTCACGCTGTCCTCGGTCTGATGGTGTGGCGGCAGGGTGCCGAGGCGGTCATCATCAATCTTACCCGCCCGCCAGCCAAGGGAGAGTTCCTGCCGGAGCATGCCCTTCTGCTCGCGCCATTCATGCCGCATCTCCGCCGAGCCATCGGTCTCGCCGAGCGATTGCCGGCTCCTCGCAGCCAGACGGCGGGGTTCGATGCCGCGCTCGCTACATGCCACGCTGCGGTCGTGGTGCTCGACGGCACCAGCCACCTGCTCTACGCCAACGCCGCTGCCGAACGCATCCTCTCGGCACAGGATGGGCTGCGCGTCAGTTATGGCGCGGTCGGCGCCGCCGACCCCACGGCGGCCCGCCAACTCAGCGTGCTGATCAGCCAGGCTGCGCGAGAGGACACACCGACCGGTGGCAGCCTCGCAGTGCCGCGGCCATCCGGGTGTCGCCCCTACGCCGTGCAAATTGCTCCCTGCCGCCCGGAGCGCACCGGCCTGTTCCCATCGTCGTCCCGCGTCGTGCTGACGATCGTCGATTTCGATGCCGCAATTGGGCCTGATCGCGAGACGCTGCGGGCATTGTTCGGGCTGACGGGGGCACAGGCCTCGGTTGCGGCCCTGCTCGCGCGCGGCCGCGACCTGCGCGACATCGCCATGACACTGGGGATCAGCCTCTACACCGTTCGGCGCCACCTCGCCGACGTGATGGCGAAGACGGACACCAACAGCCAGGTGGGGTTGGTGTATCTGCTGTCACGCCTGTCCCGCGCGGACCCTTCCGTCGGCGTCGCAACAGCGCACCACTGACTTGCCGGCAAGGTCGAAGAATCGCCGTGGTCCCCCTATCATGTGACGGGCGAGCCGGAGGGCGGGCGCGTCCGGTCAGGCAAGAGCGCGCTAGCCGCCAAACGTGTCCCGCCATTGCTCTACCAATTCCGGCACGCCCTTGCGGATTTCCTCCACCGTCAGGGTCACCACCTTCTGTTGATCGAGCGGCGGCTCATCGGCCCGGGGCGGCACGCCGGCATGGATCGGCTCGCTGCCATCGCCCGCGATCAATCGCGAATAATCCTCGCTCAGCAGCCAGTTCAGGAACAGCTTGGCCGCGTTGGGATGCGGCGCGCCGGCGGGGATCGCGGACGGGAACGTCATCAGCACCACGCCGTCAGTCGGTTGGTCCAAAGCAATCGGGGCACCCTTGTCCAAGGCCCGATATGCGCCGGGTGCCCAAGTTGGCCCGACCAGGCATTCCGCGGCGCCGAGCAGCGTCACCGTGTCGAGTGTGGAACGGCCAATGCGGGGATCGTTCTTTGCCAGCGCCTCGAAAAATGCCCAGCCATGCAGCTTTTTCACCGCCAGCGCCCAGACGCCGGCGCCGCCGCTGAACGCCGGGTGCGCGACGGACACACGGCCCTTCCAGCGCGGATCCAGCAGGTCGGTCCACGCCTTCGGTGCCACCTCAGGCGTTACCTTGTCCCGGTTGCGCACCAGCGCCCAACGCCCGGCATTCGTCGGGTAGTACCTGCCCACCTCCGACTGCGCCTGGAACTGCGGCCGCATGCCGGCGAAGTTTTCCGGCGTGTATTGCATCAGCGCGTTGCGCTCTCGCAGGATCGGCATGTGCGCGATATCGGTGGCACTGAACACGTCGCAATGCGGCGTGCCGTTCTTGAGGTCCATCGTCAACCGCTGAAAAGCCACCTGCCCGGTGGTGCGGATCACCTCGACCGTGATGCCGGGATGCGCGGTGCTGAAGGCACGGCCGAACGCTTCCGCTGTCTCGGTATCGAGTTGCGCGATGTACCAGGTGAGGCTGCCTTCCTGCCGCGCGGCGGCCTCTATGGCGTTCATGTCGCTGCGGGCGCGGCGCGGCAACGTGGCGGCGGCGCAGAGCGCCGCGAGGCCGATCGCGGCACGCCGGCGGGCGATAACGCTGGACATTGCATCTCCCGTGCGATCGCGGCGCCAGCGAACGGCGCGTTGCCGCATGCAAACACGCTGTGTCATCCCGCGCGGAAACACGCAAGCGGTGGCTGGTGGCGTTGGCAATTCTCGCTGCCCGAGGCGATCCCAAGGCGTCGCGCCAGGGAGCCCGATCCGTACAGCGCAGCGCGAGGCGCAAGTTTGATCTGGCGCAATGCCGGGCCTCTGCCGCGATGCGAACGTGGCATGGTGTGCGGCCGGCTGCCCGGGCATTGCGTCCGCGCAGGCGAGACGTCACCCATGCAACCGGCATTCGGCAAGCCTGTGACCCCGGCCGAAGCCCGCGCTGAATGAAGGAAGTCGTCATGCAGGAACGCCACGGAGCCACCATCCGCAACATCGCCGAAGTGCTGTGGGAGACGCCACCCGCACATTATGACGCGCATTCGAAGATGCTGGTGAATCCCCAGACCGCGCAGACGCGATTGCTCGATCACCGCATATCGTCATATCAGCCGAAAGGCTATGTCGCGCCGCACCGGCATAAGGTTCAAGAGCAGATCTATCATGTGCTGGAAGGCGAGGGACTGATGGAGCTGGATGGCGAGCGGTGCGTGGTGCGCTGTCATGACGTGATCCATGTTCCCCCGGGGGTGGAGCATGCGATCTACAATACGGGGCTGCGGGACCTGGTGTTCCTGGTCATCACCACGCCGCCGACCGACGAATAAGGGCAGCGTCGCCCACTACGCGTTGGCGGCGATGTCGCGCGCGGCCAGGTAGCCGAACGTCAACGCCGGACCCAGAGTGATGCCGGGGCCGGGGTAGGCGCCGCGCATCAGCGAATTCATGTCGTTGCCGCAGGCGTAGAGGTGACGGATCGGCGCGCCATCGGCGCCGAGAACGCGCGCCGCGCCGTCGGTGACCAGGCCGGCGGACGTGCCCAGATCGCCGGGGCGCAGCGCGACCGCGTAAAACGGCGGCGTCACAATCGGTCCGACACAGGGGTTGGGTGCGTGGTCGCCGTCACCGACATGACGCTGATAGGCATCGCCACCACGGCCGAACGCGATGTCCCGCCCCTCCACCGCATCCTTATTGTAGAGCGCGACGGTGCGGCCCAACGCCGCGGGATCGACGCCGAGGCGCACCGCAAGCGCGCCGATGCTGTCGCCTCGCACGAGATAGCCGCTTTCAAGTGGGCGGCCCAGTGACAGCGCGAAGGGCTTCACCGCACCCAGCCCGTAGGTCCAGAGCGCCTTGCGGTCGCAAACCAGCCAGGTCGGGATCGACGGGCTTGCATCGTCGGCACGAAACATCGCCTGGACGAAGGCATGATAGGAGATCGCTTCGTTGGTGAAGCGCATCCCGGCCTGGTTGACCGCGATCATGCCGGGCCTCCCACGG
>JBEKNT010000453.1:0-5293 GCA_049522565.1 Acetobacteraceae bacterium | reverse complement strand
TGCGTGGCCCGAGGCGCAGGAGCCAGCATGCCGGGCTCGCCGGCCTCGCAGTGCTGAAGTAGGCCCCGACGCCTAATCCAGCGGTTCCACCCGCACGATCGATGCGCCGTGGTTGCTGCCGACCCAGAACGACACCGGCGTCGCCCGGTCATCGACGAACGACCGTCGCATGTTGGTCGGGCGCGGCAGCAGATATTCGGTGAATGTCCCGGAGCGCGGATCGAGCCGCTCCACCCGGTCCGCCATCATCGAGCCGGCCCACACGTCGCCGTTGCGATCGGCCACCACGTCATACGGGAAATACCCCGGCGTCGGCGGCGTCCATTCGCGGAAGCTCTGCGTGGCCGGGTCGAACATGCCGATCCGGTTGCCGCGGAACTCGCCGAACCAGAACCGCCCGGTTGCGTCCAGCGCTCCGCGGCGCGGCGCTGAATTGGGCGTTGGCGTCGGCCAGGTGGTCACGGCGCCGGTCTTCGCATCCACCCGGCCGACGTCGCCGCGGCCGAACACGGTGAAAAACACGTTGTTCGCGGCATCGCTGCTGATGTCGTAGAGGTTCGGACTGGGAATCGGGAACGGCTGGAACACCTCGTACGCGCCGCTGGCGATGTCCATCCGGTAGATCGAATAGGTGCCGGAATCCTCGATCCACACCTTGCCATCCACGTTGGCGTGGCTTGGCTCGACCTCGGTGGTCTGCGTGTAGTCCTTGTTCAGCGCCGGGGGCACCGGCCAGGTGCGGAACGTCTCCGTGCGCGGATCGAACCGCGCCACACCCGCCTGGTAGGCCAGCCCAAGCCACAGATTGCCGTCGGCATCGGCCCGCAGCGCCAGCGCGCCCTTCGGCGAATCAGGCTTCAGCGTCGGCACCGTGTACTCGACGATCCTGCCGGTTGCCGCATCCAGCTTACCCAGGATTTGCTCGACGAAACTGTCGTACCACACGGTGCCGTCGGGAGTGACGATGACGTCGTGCGGCATGCGCGTCGGCTGCGGCAGATCGTATTCGGTGACGACGACGCGAGTCGCCCGCCCGGTCGGACGGTGGAACGTCTTCAACGGGAAACCCCACACCGGCGCCTTGCTCAGATTGACGCCGGCGAGATACGCGGCCTGCTTCTCGATCACCGCCTGCCGCTTCTCCAGCGCGAATTCGCCCTGGTTGGCGACGCGATCGGCGAGCAAGCGCTGTGGCGTCAACACCGACGAAGCCGCCGCGTAACCCGCCATGCGCTGCTGCACGGCGGTGAACTCTGCCGCGGTGTGCGCGGAATACAGCGGCCGTTGCAGGTTGTGGCAGCCGACGCAGTTTTGCAGGAACTGCTTCTGCGCGAGATCGCCGGGCAGGCTGTCGAACCACTCGGCGTTGGTGAGCTGGGCGGCCAGGTCGGTCGTGGGTCGCAACGTCAGGTCGGCGGCCGCCGGGGTCTCGGCCGCCACATCCACCGCGCCGGGACCGGCCAGGTCGTACCCCACGGCGCGGATGGTCAGCACGTAGTGCCCGGGCGCCAGGCGTGACGCGGGAAAGCCGTAGCCGCCCTGTGCGTCGCTGACCACGGTGACGGTGATGTTGGAGCCCTCGCGATGGGCGCTGACCAGCACGCCTTCCATCGCGCCTTCCCGGGCGGAGCGGACGTGACCCGACAGCACGACCGCCGGCTCGGCCCGCGCTGGTCCGGCGAGCGATGGCAGCAGCAGCACGAGGCCAAGCAATCTGGCGAGGCGTATGGGCACGGTTCTCTCCCAACTCGTTTTTGTCCGTCGGAGGTTCGGCCGGGACTCGGCGACCCCAGGCGGGATGCGACACGGAATAGTGTGGCGGTCCGGACGCCGGGTCCACCTCGCCGGCACCGTGGGCTCGGGCCGCAATGCGGATCAAGGTCGCGAAGCGGATCGACGCGGCTGGGTCGCGAGGCGAACCGACCGGGAGCGGCGAGGGTGCGGCCGATCGGGTCGGCAGGCAGTTTTCGCGGCCGGGCAGCCCGATCACCCTCTCCGCTTCGCCTTTCGACCTCTCCCCCAAAGCGGGAGAGGTTTACGTGGATGACATCGCCCGGCCGACGCTCTATCTGATACTGCACCGCAGCAGCAGCCCCTCCCCGGGCTTCTGAGCGCCGCCCCTGACCCCTGACCCCTGGCAAATGACCGACACACCGATCGACCACATCCGCAATTTCGCGATCATCGCCCATATCGACCACGGGAAATCCACCCTGGCCGACCGGCTGATCCAGACCACCGGCGCGCTGAGCGACCGGGAGATGACCAACCAGGTGCTCGACAGCATGGACCTGGAGCGGGAGCGCGGCATCACTATCAAGGCGCAGACCGTCCGGCTGACCTATAAGGCCAAGAACGGCCAGGTGTACGAGCTGAACCTGATGGATACGCCCGGCCACGTGGACTTCGCCTACGAGGTCAGCCGCAGCCTGGCCGCCTGCGAGGGTTCTCTCCTCGTGGTGGACGCCAGCCAGGGGGTGGAGGCGCAGACGCTGGCCAACGTCTACCAGGCGATCGAGGCCAACCACGAAATCGTGCCCGTGCTGAACAAGATCGACCTGCCGGCCGCCGAACCGGAGCGGGTGAAGCAGCAGATCGAGGACGTGATCGGCCTGGATGCCTCCGACGCGATCGAGATCAGCGCCAAGACCGGGCTGAACATCGAGGGCGTGCTGGAGGCGCTGGTGCACCGCCTGCCGCCGCCGAAGGGCGACGGCGCGGCGCCGCTGAAGGCGCTGCTGGTGGATAGCTGGTACGACCAGTATCTCGGCGTGGTGATCCTGGTGCGGGTGAAGGACGGCCGCCTGAAGCGGGCGCAGAAGATCCGCATGATGTCGAACGGCGCGGTGCACTCGGTCGAGCAAGTCGGGGTGTTCTCACCGAAGATGATCCCGACCGACGATCTGGGGCCCGGGGAGATCGGGTTCATTACGGCCTCCATCAAGACCGTCGCCGATTGCTCGGTGGGCGACACCATCACCGACGACCGCAACCCCGCCGCCGCGGCGCTGCCCGGGTTCAAGCCGTCGATCCCGGTGGTGTGGTGCGGCCTGTATCCGGTGGACGCCGACGATTTCGAGAAGCTGCGCGAGTCGCTAGGAAAACTGCGGCTGAACGACGCCAGCTTCCACTACGATCCGGAGACCTCCGCCGCGCTGGGCTTCGGCTTCCGCTGCGGCTTCCTCGGGCTGCTGCACCTGGAGATCATCCAAGAGCGGCTGACCCGCGAGTTCGACCTCGACCTGATCGCCACCGCGCCATCGGTGGTGTACCGCGTGCACCGCACCAACGGCGAGGTGATCGAACTGCACAACCCGGTGGACATGCCGGACGGTTCGCTGATCGACCACATCGAGGAGCCGTGGATCCGCGCCACCATCATGCTGCCGGACGACTACCTCGGCGTGGTGCTGCACCTGTGCACCGAGCGGCGCGGCGAACAGGTGGACCTGACCTATGTCGGCAACCGGGCGATGGTGGTGTACCGGCTGCCGCTGAACGAGGTGGTGTTCGACTTCTACGACCGGCTGAAGTCGGTATCTCGGGGTTATGCCAGCTTCGACTACCAGATGGACGGCTATGCGCCGGGCGACCTGGTGCGGATTTCGATCCTGGTGAACGGCGACCCGGTGGACGCGCTGTCGTTCATCGCGCATCGCAACGTGGCGGAGGCGCGCGGACGGGCGATCTGCGGCAAGCTGAAGGATTTGATCCCGCGGCAGTTGTTCAAGATCGCGGTGCAGGCGGCGATCGGCGGACGGGTGATCGCGCGCGAGACGATCAGCGCGCTGTCGAAGGACGTGACGGCGAAGTGCTACGGGGGGGATATCACGCGAAAGCGCAAGCTGCTGGAGAAGCAGAAGGAGGGCAAGAAGCGGATGCGCCAGTTCGGCAAGGTGGAGATCCCGCAGTCGGCCTTCCTGGCGGCGCTGAAGATGGATGCGTAGCGTTTCGTGACCAGACCATTCGAATCCTATAGTGACCGCAGTTTCAGAACCCCGCTGCCTTGAGCAGCGGATTGTCCGTGACAGGTAGTGCTATGGTAACGTTCTGATTTCGTATGCTTGCCAGGCCACGGGACGGGTCACATCATCGCCGTGCAATGCTACCAACCGGGGAGGGAAGCCATGCCGCAGCCGCTGCGCATGGGCGTCGTCTACGACTTCCGCAATCCACCGGAATCCGGGATGCGGACGCCCGATCTCTATGCCGCCATCATGGAGCAGGTGGTGTGGCTGGATGGGCTCGGGATCGACCTTGTGTGGTTCACCGAGCACCACTTCGTCGATGACGGCTACCTGCCGTCGTGGATTCCGGTCGCCGGCGCGATGGCGGCGCGCACCCGACATGTGCGGTTTTCCTGCGACGTCTGCCTGCTGCCGTTCAACCATCCGATCCGCCTGGCCGAGGACCTCGCCGTGCTCGACAACATCAGCGGCGGGCGGGTGGAGATCGGCGTCGGGCTGGGTTACGCCGCGCACGAGTTCCGCGGCTTCGGACTGCCGGTGTCGCATCGGCTGTCCTACACCGACGAAGGGCTGGAGGTGTTGACTCGCGCCTTTACCGGTGAGCGCTTCTCGTTCCACGGCAAGCGCTACGACTTCCAGGATGTGCGCATCACGCCCGGCTATGTGCAGCCGGGCGGCCCGCCGCTATGGGTGGCGGCTCTGGCGGAAGCGGGAGCGAGGCGGGCGGCGCGATTTGACGCCAACCTGCTGCCGCAAGGACCGCGCGAGCGGTCGCTGGATCCCTGGCAGGCGGCGCTGCGCGAGGCCGGACGCGACCCGTCGGCGTATCGCGTCGGCATCATCCGCCCCTGCCTGATCACTGACGATCCGGAGCGCGACTACAAGCCGGTCCGCGCCGCGGAGCGCCGGCGCATGGCGCTGTACCAGCAGTTCCGGGCGGAGTCCGGCGGGCATGGCGGCGTCGCCGGCATCGTCGACGAGCAGCGGATTCCGCAGAATTGGATCGTCGGCGATCTGGACGATTGCGTCGCCCGCATGGCGGCGTTCATCCGCGAATACGGGCTGACCGACATCGTCTGCTGGGCGGTGCCGCCGGGGCTGCGGCCGGACCAGATGTCGCGGCACCTGGAACGTTACGCGCAGGAGCTGGTGCCGCGGCTGAAGGCGATGTTCCCTGGCTGAGCGCCGGGGTTTTCCCGAACCGCCGACGCTGCTATCTAGGCGGCCGCCCGTGCGGGAGAGATGGCCGAGTGGCTTAAGGCGCACGCTTGGAAAGCGTGTGTACGCGCAAGTGTACCGTGGGTTCGAATCCCACTCTCTCCGCC
>JBEKNT010000452.1:0-5308 GCA_049522565.1 Acetobacteraceae bacterium | reverse complement strand
TGGCGAAAACCCCTCGGCCACGACGTCGCAGACGCGCACTAGGTCCTTGGCGATCTGCAAGCCCTTGGGATGGCGGATGTTCAGCGAGATGCCACGCTTGCCGGCATTCTTGTTGTTGAACTGCCCGCCCATGTCATGGTCCTTCACGCCCGGCAGCGGACCGGTCGCGGCATCGCGTGCCGCGCGTCCGCCGATCGGCGCCATCGCCGCCAACCGTGTGTCGGGATTGTCTTTCCATTCCACCTTGAAGCTTTCCGCGCCCATCGCAGCGAGGAACCGCGTGCCGCCGGCGGACGCCAGGAACCAGGCGAAGTCGAGTATCTTCACGCCCTGCAAGGGAAACGGCTTGCCATGCAGCGCCGACACGCGCGGGCTCGCATGACTGCGCAACTGCGCCGGCACGCTCGGGCGCCGCGCCGCGGCACCCAGCACCGTTTCGGTATCCTCGCCCAGCAGTGGCGCACGCCGCCCAACCTGCCAACTCGTCGCCGTGCTAAGCCACTTGCTTGTCGGATAGCGGAAGCTGCGGCCATGTTCCGGATGCAGCACATCGGCAAAGCTCTTGCGCTGCAACCAATGTTCGTCGAGCGCATTCTCATGCGGCTTGCGCAGCGGCGCCCACAACAAGCCGGCGTCCTGTGCCTCCCGCCACGGCATATCGGCATAGGTCCAGGCGCGGATGAACCGCTGCACCACGTCGAGCATGTGCGCCCGCGCCTCGTCGCCCGCCTGCGAGCCGGGCACCTGCCGCGCTTTCAAATCGGCATCCGGCGGCGGCGGTTGCAGATCCGCCTGCATGCCGTATTTCGACAGCAGCGGCACCAGGTTCTTCAGGTCGCGCGCGCCCATGCCGTGCGACATGAACCAGCGCCCGTCCTTGGTGTGGCTGATGCTGGGCGAATGGTTCGGCGTCTCCCCCGCATGCCGATTGGTCAGGCGCCACAACGGCACGCGCCGCATCACCCAATGCATGATGTCGAGCTCGGGGTTCTTCGACACCGCCTCGTGCACCGCAACCGAAACGTCCTGGCCTTCGCCGGTGCGATGCCGATGGATCAGCGCCGCAATGATCCCGGTCGCCAACTGCTCTCCCGCGATATGATAGGCGTGCCAGATCTGCGGCGCGATCGGCGGGGTGTCGTATTCCAGCTTCGGATCCGGGTCGTAGCCGCAGTTCATCATCACCCCGCCGAGCGCCAGATGAATCAGGTCCGAGCCTTTGAACTGCGCCCACGGCCCATCATCGCCGAACGGCGTCATGCGTGCCGTTACCAGGGCCGGAAAGCGCGCGTTCAACGCCGTGCGATCCAGACCGATCACCTGGTTCAACGCGCCGCACGACGAATCCAGCAGCACGTCGGCGCCTTCCAGCAAACGCAACAACCGCTCACGCGCCGGCAGCTCACGCAGATCGAGCACAACGGACTGCTTGCCGCGGTTGTAGTTCCAGAAGAATAACGAACGTTCCAGCCCGGGCTGGTCGTCCAGGAACGGCCCGATCCGGCGCGTCGCGTTGCCTTCCGGCGGTTCGATCTTCACCACCTCCGCACCGAGCCCGGACAACAGCAGCCCGGTATATTCCGCACGCTCGTCGGCGATCTCGATGACGCGCAGCCCGGACAGCATGCCCGGGCCGGCGTTGCCCATCATCTCGCCCGGTCCGCGTTCGATCGCGCTGACATCAGACATGACGCTCCCTCCTTATGGCCGGGTCCGCCGCAGCATCTCCAGCAGCATGGCATTCACCTGTTCCGGCGCCTCATACGCCACCCAATGCCCGGCACCCGGGATCATGCGCACATCCGCATCCGGCCGCCGCGCGTGCATGACCGCGACGCGCTCGGCCGCGCGCGGGTTGGCGGGCGCGTCCTTGTCGCCCCAGATGCCATTGATCGGCACATGCACCTTGTCGAGCGCACGCCACAACGCGCCACTGCTCGACAGGATCGGCGTCTTCACCCGCGAGTGCATCGTGTTCCAGTCCTGGATCGCCAGCGCCAGCGCGTCGATCTTCGCCGGATCGGCGATCATCAGCCGGTTGAGGTTGATGCGATGGGCCTCCATCCGATCCTGGCCGGTCAGATGTCGTACCTTCAGCAGCTCGATCCCGCTGTTAGACGGTCCGACGCCGCCCGAACCGATGATGGTGAGCGAGCGCACGCGCCCGCCATGGATCGCGGCGACGCAGCTCGCCATGGTGCCGCCGAAGGAAAATCCAGCCAGGTCATAGGTGGTTTCACGCCCCAGTACCGTGTCGATGCCGGCAGCCACCACCTCGGCGATCGCTTCCGCGGTACCGATATTGGACGGGGATGCAGATTCGCCGAGGCCCGGCAGATCCGGCACCAGCAGGCGATAATGCTGCGACAGCACGGGAATGTTATGCGCCCAGTGCCGCCATGATCCGGCACCGCCGTGGAACAGCACCAGCACCGGCGCGGTGCCGCCGGACGCGTCCCAGATGTGCCACACCATGCTGCCATCACCGCATGCCGTCTCGCGCCGAACCGACTGCTGTTCAAGCCGGTCCAGGATTGCTTGCGGGTCTTCCGTCACTTGGTCGTTCATGGCCGTTGCGTCCACCTCCGCGCCGCGTCGCTCGAGATCGCTGGTATCAGGGTGAGGCGGCTCTGTCGAACCCGCCGAAATTCAGCGCCGGGCGCCCCCTGTCATTGCGAGGAGCACAGCGACGCAGCAATCTCCCGCTCGGGGACCCGCCGCTCGTCAGGCAGGGGATCGCTTCCCCGGGTCAAGCCCGGGGACCGCTGCGCTCCTCGCAATGACCGCGGCTGGAGTCGATCGTCACACGCGCGCAATCCCCGACACACGCAGAATCACCCCGCTGCTGTCGGTATTGCTCGGAATCTGCTCCAGATGCATCGTCCACGCCTTGGCCGCCTCGGCAATCTCCGCGTCGACGCCGCGGCTTTTCAAAAACAGACACTCGCCATCCGGCGTCAGCAGATTCTCCGCATAGCCCAACAGCCGGGACAGCGGCGCCAGTCCGCGCGCGGTAACCAGCGGCGCGCGTGGCACCGCCGCATCCTCGATCTTCGACGCGATCACGGTTACCGGTGCCCCCGTCACGCGCGCGGCTTCGCGCAGGAATGCCGCCTTCCCCTGATCCCGCTCCACCAGATCGAAATGCACGCCAAATTGGATCGCCAGCACCAACCCCGGAAACCCGCCGCCCGAGCCCAGATCGATCGCTCGTTCCGGTCGCCGGCTCCACAACGCACCCAGTTGCAGGCTGTCCGCGATGTGGCGCGTCCACAACACCGACAGATCGCGCGCGCTGACAAGGTTGATCGATCGGTTCCATCGTCGCAGCAGCTCTACATAGCGCTGCAAGGCCGGCGACGCATCCAGCGGCACGGGTGCCTGGTCCATCCCGCCGCTATACGCCAACACGCCGGCCGGCCGAAGCGCAAAACGCATCGCTTGAGGCAACAGCGCCGAGCAGGTATGACTGCCCCACGTCATGGCCGGGCTTGACCAGGCGATCCACGCACCGGCGGCGGGGGTGGATGGCCAGGTCAAGCCCGGCCATGACGATAAAGGGAGGCGAACGGAACCGGTGGACTTCGAAGTTCTCATCGAGAACGTGCTGAACGCGCTCGCCGCGGGCATTACCATCGGCTGCATCTACGGCCTGATGTGCACTGGCCTCGGCTTGATCTTCGGTGTCATGAAGATCGTCAATTTCGCCCAGGGTGAACTGCTGATGCTGGGCATGTTCGCCAGCCTCTACCTGGTCACCGGAGGCGGCGTGCTGGCGTTCCTTGGCCCCTATATCGGGCCGTTCGTCGGCGCGCTATGCGCCGGCCCGATCGTGTTCATCGGCGGCGCGCTGCTGCACAAGTTCCTCATCAGCCGGGTGTCGGGCCTGCGCACCACCGGCACGCTGGACGAAGGCCATTTCGGCCAGCTCGTCATCACGCTGGGCATTTCGCTGATCCTGCAGAATGGCGGCCTGATCCTGTTCGGCTCGACGCCGCAAACGGTGCGCACGCCGCTGGCCTCGCGCGCCTTCGAGATCGGGCCGATCTACGGCGACGCCACGGTGTTTCTCAACAAGGCGCGGCTGATCGCCTGCGGTGTCGCCATCACCGTCGCGATCGGCCTGTACCTCCTGCTGGAATACACGCGGCTGGGCAAGGCATTGCGCGCGGCGGCCGACAATCCCACCGCGGCGACCTATATGGGCATCAACGTCGACCGCGCGTACCGGATTGCCTTCGGCATCGGCAGCGGCATTACCGCCATCGCCGGCGGGCTGATGGCCACGTACCTGTCATTCGGCCCGTTTGTCGGTTTCGACTACGTTATTATCATGTATTCCGGCGTCGTGCTGGGCGGCATGGGCAGCATCCTTGGCGCCTTCTGGGGCGGACTGACGGTCGGTTTCGTGCAGCAATGCTCGGCCCTGGTGCTGCCGCCGCAATTGCAGAACGCCGCCATCTTCGTGGTGTTTCTGCTTATCGTCATGCTGCGCCCGCAGGGCCTGTTCGGCCGCTCGGCGGAACGCGCGTGAGGAGGCCGGCATGAGGCAGGGAGCCAGCATCAGGCTGCGACACGACCTGATCGCGCTGGCCGTGATCGCGGCCGCTTATCTCGGCGCCTCGGCGTTCGTCAGCAACAGCTATTACCAGCTTATCCTCACGATGGTGCCGATCTGGGCGGTGTTCGGCGTGTCATGGAACATCCTGTCCGGCTATGGCGGCCAACTTTCGTTCGGCCATGCGTCGTTCTTCGGCATCGGCGCCTACACGGTGACGCTCGCGCTGGTCTACTGGAATCTGACGCCCTGGCTCGGGATCCCGCTGGGAATGCTGGTTGCCGCGGTGGCGGCGGTGCTGATCGGCCTACCCACCTTCCGCCTACGCGGCCACTACTTCGCGCTGGCGATGCTCGCCTATCCGCTTGCCATCCTCTACGTGCTGCAATACCTGGGCTTCCAGGAAATGTCGCTGCCGATGCATCGAGAACACCCGATGGCGTACCTCGCATTCACTAATCCGCATTGGTACACCGTGACGGCGGTCGGACTGCTGATCGCCGGCACGATTGCCTGCATGCTGGTGGAAAACTCGCGCTTCGGCCTCGCCTTGCTGGCGATCCGGCAGAACGAGCTTGCCGCCGAGGCCGCCGGCCTCAATTCCCGCCTATGGAAGATGCGCGCGCTGGTCGTGTCCGGCATGATCGCCGCGGCAGCCGGCGGGCTGTATGCCTGCGTGTTGCTGGTGATCACGCCGGACTCGGTGTTCGGTATGCTGGTCTCCGCGCAGGCCGTGGTGGTCACGCTGTT
>JBEKNT010000451.1:0-5326 GCA_049522565.1 Acetobacteraceae bacterium | reverse complement strand
ATCCGGACAGCGTCTTGTGGTTCAAGACCGGCCAGCACCGCGTCGCGCCGCAGCCGGTCTCCATCCTGGATCTGTTCCCGACCTTGCTCGACTATTTCGCCGTGCCTGTGCCGCGGAACGGCGGCTACGTGCGCGAGGGGCGCAGCCTGCTGCCCGAGCTGGAGATAGAACGTTACGCGCCGCCAATTGCCATGGTCGCCTGAGCGGCGCGGCGTATCGCCATCTGGCGGCGGCTGGCCGCACCGGCATCCGGCTGGCGGCCAACGCGGAACCGGGCCGTATCGGGGAGCGCATCCGCCGCTCGCTTCGGTCCGATCACGCGAACCCTACCAATTCGACCCCCAGGGCATGCTGCACGGGAGAGATGTCCAGCAGGCGGTGGCGCAGTGCGTCGGGCATGCTGGAGATCGCGGATTCAAGCCCCGCCATCAACGCAACCGGCAGCAGAACCTGCCTTCCCCGCGTACGCATGATGGCCCGCATCTTGCGGAAACCGGCCTGTTGGAACAACCGGGCGAGGTCACGGTAGTCATATTCACGCAGGTGAAAGCCCTGCGCCTCGTAGGCGAAATAGACCGAGATGTCATGTGGCCCCGTCAGTCGGCTGGGCGTCCGGCACAGATACGCGCCGCCGGGGCGGAGGACGCGATGAATCTCGCGCAACTGCTCGGTCACGTCATCCGGATGAAGATGTTCGGTCAACTGGTTGGAGTAGGCAAGATCGACTGATCCTGACGGCAGATCGATCGCGACTCCGCTGGTGGGCACGAAGTGGAAATTTGGCGGCGCGGTGGTGCGATCGATCAACCTGTCGGTCACATCAACGCCGTAGGCGGTCGTGCAATGGGACGCCATGGCGAATGTCACGGCAGCGTCGCCGCAGCCGATTTCCAGATAGGTCCCTCGTGCGGGCAACAGACGCAGCAGCATGCCAAGCTGCTGGGTTATCCGGTCCGAACTCGATTCCCGGGTCTTGGTATTCTGCGGATGGTCGGGCAGCGCGGAGAACAGGGTATCGTAAAGCTGCTGGTACAGAACCGGCCGCTCCTCCCTGGAGGCATGCCGCAGCTTCGTGGCGAGGTCGGACTCGAGCTGGTAATGCGCCAGCAATCGCTCGACGCTGCGTGGCTCATGGTTGCGGGCCTTCAGTCGGGCGAAATCGGGCCGCGGATGAACCCTATCCATCGCGAAAACCTTGCTTTTCGCCGCATCGCGCGGACCGGGCGCACGCTTGGCGAATCATGTCGACGGACCGGATCGACGTCCATACGCGGAAGGGCGACGCCGGTCGGGGTAACGCCCCGGCCATTGCCCCCGCGTCCCGCCCACTCCAACGCTTGCGACAGGGCCGCGCGTGGCGGCAAGCGCGATGCGCCGCTGCTCAGCGGCCGTCACGCGCTTCGGCGAGACCAACTCGCGCAGGGTGGAGGTCAACGCCGCCAACACGAGATAGCCGTCGAAATACGCGAGACTCAGCGCCGCGGCGCCGACATAGAAGGCCACCAGAGCGACGCGGACCATGTCGGCGAGGTCGTAGGCCCAGGCCATATCCGGGTTGTTGCGCGTGCGCCGTACCACAATGGTGGCATTGTAGAGCGGCAACACCAGGACAAACGCATAGATCGCCAACCCGATATAGCCATGCTCGCCAAGCACCTGGAAATAGATGCTGTGGGCGGCATGGAAGTCCACATCCGGCAAGTAGTGATGCCAGATCGTTGCCACTTGTGGGGTGTAGAAGCCGGCGCCGAATGGGAAGTAGTCCCGGGCGCAGTCGAGTGCCACCATCCAGGCCATGACACGCTCGTTGAAGGAAGCGTCACCCTGCACGTTATGCAGCGTGTTCAGCCTCTCCCAGATCACGTCCGGCATGATGGCGAAGGCAGCGGCGACCATCGCCGCGCCGATCACCCCATAGAGGATCTTTCGGTCGGTGCGCAGCCAGAAGGTGCCCAGCATGATGCCGAGCGCGATCACGCCGCCGCGCGAATGCGAACCGATCACCATCACGATCTGGAGTGGGATGGTCGCCACCAGGCCGGCGCGCAGCCAGGCAACGCGGGTGTGCTTCCAGAGGTAGTAGACCAGCGGCAGCTCCATCACCACGGCGAGGGCGAGCGTGTTGTTGTCAGCGATCATGCTGCTGGGCGGGCCGTAGAGTACGCCGCTGCCGCCCGCCAGCATGTAGCCGCCGTTCTTGACTCCGTAAAAGCCGATCGCGATGACCAGCGTCCAGACCATGCCGTGGATGCGCGCGCGATTGGTCAGCAGCACGAAGCTGAGGAAGACCGGAACCAGGATACGCATCACCCGGTCCCAGTAGGTCCAGGCGATGTCCGGCACCGGACCGGCAATTGTGGTTACCGTCATCCACAGGAACCAAATGAGCAGGACCCATGGCAGCGCATCCGGCGTGAAACGCTTGCGCTCGGAGGAGAACAGCCAGCCGAGCAGGGTCGCCGCCGCAATGACAAAGTCGAATGGCTGGCCCCTTGCGAAGCCGTAGACCTCCTGATGCGGGGCCATGATCGAGAACCATTCCCAGCACAGCAGCCCGGCCGCTGGCGCCATCAGCGAGGCCGGTAAATAGAACAGGGTGGCAAGCACGAGGACGATGTCGCGCATCTCAGGCTTGACCCCACGGGCACGGCCTGCTTCGTTGCTGCTCTGGCTGTCGCTGTCGAAGGCCGCTGTGCATGAATAGTCTGCTCTTCCTGGTCTCGATCATCGCCATCGGCATGCTGATGTGGTGGCTGATAACAACCGACCGGGCCGGACGAGGGGATACGGCGGATATCGGCCTGTTCGCCATGCGTGCGCCGCCCAGCCCGCCCACCGAGCCCAAGGCCACCGGCGGCCGTCGTAGCACCAGAACCTGATGTCCACCCCCGCGGTTCATGGCGGCGCCCCACAGACCGCGCCGCAATCGGCGGGCATGGCGACGAGGACGTCGCGCATGAAAACCCCGGTCATGGCGTAGCTCCGCACCTCGGACCACGAGAAATAGCCCGGTTGGCGCGGACAGCCGCGACAGCGGCGCAGCGCCCCGCAAAAGTCCGTCGCCAAGTGCCGGAACGGCGGCAGCGCCGAACCGGCGTGTCACGGGGGCTTGCCTTATGTTCGGCATGTTCGGCGGATGCGATGCGATCACGCCGCTGAATCGCAGAAAACCCCTGCCTCCGCAACACTTTTGCAAATCCGGCCGCACCGCGGCAGATCCATGTTTTGCCCTTACGATCGGCCTGAGCATCGAACCACGGTTGAAAGCCAGCTTTCGGCGCCAGTCAGCGAGACGGATTTCTGACCGGCCCCGTAGCTGCGACCACCACGGCCACCCGGGCCGCCGGTATTGGTCGTGGAGGTCCGCCCGGTCGGGTTGCTCACAGTCGGCTCCTCCCCCAACCGGACCTGCGCCCACGAGCAATTCGCAGATTCTGCACGCGCCGCAAATAATTTGAACAATAAGCCGGATCGTGCTAAGCGGTGACGCGTGGCATCGGGGGTGATGCAACCCCGCGTTGTGGCCACGAACGCCTCTATCGTCCCCCAAGTCATGCATGTCTCGTCGAGTGGAGTCGAATGAATGGGAGAGACGACGGGGGGCAAACTTACCGGCATCGAAGCTTGTCGAGGGATCGCCGCTACCATGGTGGTCTTTTGCCATGCCGCGCGGCACCTCGACAAAAACTACAGCCTCCCGTTACTGAAAAACACGTTTGAGGCTGGCCACGCGGGCGTGGATCTCTTCTTCGTCATCAGCGGGTTCATCATCCTGTACGTGCATTACCGTGACATCGGCAATCCGGCACGCCTTGGCCATTACGTCAGGCGACGGTTTACCCGCATCATGCCGACCTATTGGGTCGCATTGGCTCTGACGGTGGCGATGGGATTTGGTGGTCGGAGGGGGTTGCCATCCCTCGCGGAATTGGCGTGGTCCATATCGCTGCTACCATCCAACAGCGACCTGATCCTCGATATCGCCTGGACTTTGCGACATGAGGTCACGTTCTACGCCCTATTTTGTATTTTGATCCTTAACCGAACCGCCGGGCTTGCGATCTTCGTATTGTGGCTGGCGGCTATTGTGCTCACGACACTGACCGGATTCAACGCGAGTTCGCTGCCGGGGTCGCTCCTCTCCGCCTTCAATCTGGAGTTTTTCTTCGGCATGGCGGTCGCCTACAGGCTGAGAAACGGCAGCATCCCGGCACCACGGCTGATGTTGCTCTCGGGAGTCTTGCTGTTCGTGGCGACTGGGCTGGCCGAGGACCTTCAGTTGTTGGACGGCTCGGCCGACATAAGCCGCATTCTCTATGGCGTGCCGGCCGCCATGATCGTGCTGGGCACGGCCACCGCGGGCCGCAAATCAATCATGACAGTTTCGCCTTTCTTGCGAATGCTCGGGTCTGCTTCTTATTCGATCTACCTGTTCCAATTCATCTTCATAGGCACGTTGTGGCACCTTTGGCTGGTCACCGGGCTGGATCGCCTGATGCCGCCTATCGCAAGCTTTCCTTTGCTCGCAGTCGGGGGAGTCGCGGGGGGTGTCCTCGCCTCTCGATGGATCGAATATCCGCTGATCCGACTCATGCGGGGCGGCAGTCGTCGGGTACAAGCCCATGCCGCCGTGGGATGATGGGGTGGATGCGCGCGCGATTGGTCAGCGGCACGACGCTGAGGAGGATCGGAGCCCGGATGCGCATCACCCGGTTGCAATAGGTCCAGGCGACGTCGGGCACCGAAACGCCAATTGTGGTTACCGTCATCAGGAGCAACCAAACGAGCAGTACCCGTGGCAGCGCATCCGGCGTGAAACGCTCGCGCTCGGACGAGAACAGCCAGCCGAGCAGGATCGCCATCGCAACGACAAAGGGCTGGCCCCTGGTTTCGGTCGAGTCCAAGTGCTATCTCTGGCCGCGCATCGCGCTGATGCCGACCAGGCCCCGCCGCACGTGACCTAGACGGAGACAGTCCCATGCTGGAACTGCACTGGTTGCCGCGCCACCCGGATTTGCGCGGCGCAGTGGCACGAATGAAGAGCCAATTGGGTGCTGGACGGGAGATGCCTGGACCGACTCTGGCGCAGCTCGCCCACCACCGCATGGATTACCTCGAGACGCTGCAGATCGATCGGTTGACCAGGTCGGCGTGCAAGCACGTCCCGGAGGGATGGCCGCATGTGCGGCTTGCCCTGCTCGGATCGTGCAGTGCGGAGCACTTGTTGCCACCCATTGCACTTGGCGGCGTTCGCCGCCGGATTTGGATCACGCCGTTCGTCGGCGGGTTCGGCCAATATCGCCAGGAGCTCATGGACCCAGGGTCC
>JBEKNT010000450.1:0-5345 GCA_049522565.1 Acetobacteraceae bacterium | reverse complement strand
GGCACGAACCCCTCCCCCCAACCCCCTCCCTCAAGGGGAGGGGGAGCTTGTTTCTTGCTTCGTCGCTATCGCTCCTGGCAATGACGGGTGTTTTTTACCGTATCGCCAGACGGTACGTCGCCCCTGCCATAACGAACGGGTCGAGCAATCGCGCCCCGTAATGGTCGCGCACCGCGAGCCTGGGCTCCTCTCGGCGCGGCGCAAAACAGCGCGCCACGCCGTCGCGCACGATCGCTGAGGCGAGCGCCGCATCGGGGGGCGACACTTGCACGCTGGCCGGGAGGGAAGCATCCTGCATCGCTGCTGCGACGGCTCGATCCGCGCCTGGTTGCCCCGAACCGGGTACGTATCGTTCTCACGCGGCATCGCGGAGGCCATCCCGCGCAACCGGGGGAAATTTGAATGTCGACGACGATGACGAGGGACCAGGCGCTGGAAGCCGTGGTCATGCGGCGCGTGTCCTGGCGGCTGATGCCGTTCCTGCTGGCTGCCTACCTGGTCTGCTACATCGACCGGGTCAATGTCGGGTTCGCCGCGCTGCAGATGAACAAGGCGGTCGGGATCGACCCGAAGACCTTCGGCCTCGGCGCCGGCATCTTCTTCGTCGGCTATTTCATCCTGGAAGTGCCGAGCAATCTGGCGCTGGAGCGGTTCGGCGCCCGCACCTGGATCGCCCGCATCATGATCACCTGGGGCTTGGTGTCGGCGGCGTTCGCGCTGATCGGCGGACCGATCTCCTTCCTGGTGCTGCGCTTCATCCTTGGTGCTGCGGAGGCCGGGTTCTTCCCGGGAGTGATCCTCTACATCACCTACTGGTACCCGGCCCGGTATCGCGCGATCATGGTCGGTATCTTCATGGTGGCGATCCCGGTGGCCGGTCTGATCGGCTCGCCGGTCTCGGGTGCCATCCTCTACATGAACGGCGTGCTCGGCCTGGGCGGCTGGCAATGGGTGTTTTTGCTGGAGGCAGCACCGGCCATTCTGCTTGGGGTGGCGTCCTTCATCTGGCTCACCGACCGGCCAGAGCATGCGGCCTGGCTGTCGCAAGAGCAGAAGGGGTGGTTGATCGGCAAGCTGGACGATGAGCGCACGCGCGCGCCGCGTGTCTCCCATCCTTCCGTGTGGCGCATCATGAGCAACAAGTACGTGCTGATCATGGCCCTGGTGTATTCCGGCGCGGCCGGCGCCTCCACGGCCCTGTCGCTATGGATGCCGCAACTGGTCAAGTCGTTCGGGCTGACCAACTGGCAAACCGGCCTGGTGAACGCCGTGCCGTTTGGCATTGCCGCGGTCTGGATGATTCTGTGGGGCCGCAACTCCGACCGCACCGGTGAGCGGGTATGGCACAACGCCCTGCCGCTGGGCTGGATGGTGTTGGCCATGATCGCCACGTTCTTCGCGATCGGCAGCCTCTGGGCGATGCTTCCGCTGCTGACGTTGATCGCTGCTGGCACCTACGCCAGCAAGGGACCGTTCTGGGCACTGTCGTCGGAATGGCTCGGCGCGACGTCCGCCGCGGCCGGTCTGGCGCAGATCAACGCACTCGGCAACCTGGCCAGCTTCGCCTTCAACTACCTGGTAGGCTGGATCCAGGCGGAGACGGGCAGCTTCCCGCTGGCCCTGATGCCAATCGCTGCCGTCGCCGCCCTCGGCACGATCAGCGTGCTGGTCATCGGCCGGGGCCAGCCTCGTACTGTCTCGATGAACGCATAATCAAAGCGGAGAGGTTTGCAATGCCCGACACGATGATGCTGAGTACGGTCCGCGCCCGGGTGTCCGCCGCCGAATGGCAGGCGCGGCTGGACTGCGCCGCGCTGTATCGCCTGATGGCGCTGCATGGCTGGATCGACCTGATCTTCAACCACATCACCCTGCGCGTGCCGGGCGAGGGGGAGAAGATCCTGATCAACCCGTACGGCTGGATGTATGAGGAGATCACCGCGTCCTCGCTGGTGACGATCGATGTCGAGGGCAACGAGGTGCTCAACCCGCACGGCCGGGATGTGGGTGTGAACTTTGCCGGCTACGTGATCCACAGTGCGGTGCATGGCGCGCGGCCCGACGTGGCCTGCGTGATCCACACCCACTCCCGCGCCGGTATGGCAGTGTCGTCGATGAAGTGTGGCTTCCTGCCGATGACGCAGACGGCGATCAACTGCTTCCCGGTGGCGTACCACGACTATGAAGGTCCCGCGGTCGATACCGCCGAGCGCGAGCGGCTGGTGGCCGATCTGGGCGACCGCAACTACCTGGTGCTGCGCAATCACGGGCTGCTGGTGTGCGATGCGACGGCGGCCGGAGCGTTCCGCGCGATCCACCAGTTCGAGGCTGCCTGCGCAGCGCAGGTTGACGCCATGGCGTGCGGTAACGACCTGCTGCTGCCGTCCGATGACATTGTCCAGCGCAGCGTCGAACGCCGCCAGCGTGCGGCCGCCCGCGCGACGCCGGTGGCGTTGCACTGGCCGGCGATGCTGCGGATGCTCGACCGGCGCGACCCGAGCTGGCGGGATTGATCGAGACCCCTCGAGAATATCCGCTTCAACCGGTCCGAGTACGCGTCGTGCCCGCGACGCGATGGCGCCATCGTGCCGTTATCCGGCTCGATTGTCCGCTGACCGGAACGGCGCGTGCTTGCCGGTACGGTTCTCCCCGATCATGATGCACGGAGCGAACCGGCTGGTTCGCCAGGCGGGGGACGTTTCGATGATCAGGGTGTGGCGGGCTGCCGCAGCGAGACCGTTGCGTGCGAGCAGGCGGTTCGCCGCCTTGCTGACGGTGGCATTTGGTTGTGCGGTTGGGACACCGGCTTGGTCGGCTTGCCCGCCTGGCTCGAACCAGGCGAACTGCCCAGGTCCGGAACCGCAGCGTCAACCGCAGGTGCAGCAGCAGCGCCAGCCGCAGTTCGAGCCACAGCGCCAGCCGCCGGTGCAGACCGCGCCGGCCCAAATCTATCGTCCCACCCCGCCACCAGGCTCGTCGCCGCTGACCCCCGGATCGCCGCTAAGGCCAGGCCCGACCGTCACCGGATCGTCGCGTTTTGGCGGACCACCCGTGAGGGACCCTCGCGCCGGGACCTTTGCCTATCACGGCCAGAGCTACGCCCCGTTCCGCGTCGGCCGTTACCGATGGCCTGGCGGCATGCGCTATCAGCGATACGGGATCGGCGCGTATCTGCCGCTGGCGTTCATCATCAGCGCCTATGTGATCGCTGACTGGACGGACTATGGGCTCGCCCAGCCGCTGCCGGGCTATGAATGGGTTCGTTACGGGCCCGATGTTCTTCTGGTCGATCCGAATACCGGCCAGATCGCGGACGCCGCCTATTCCGCCTTCGCCGAGAGCGATGCCGCGCCGCCGCCCGACTACGGCCAGGCGGGCCTCCCGTATCAGGCACCGGCCGGATTCGCCGGCCCGCCTCCTATGGCGGCAGGCCCGCAAACACTGGGCAGTTACGGCAATTGGGTCGCGGCCGTGTATCAGGAGAACGGTCAGCCGGTCTGCTACGCCGTCACCCGCGCGGTCACGTCGACGCCGCCGGTGGCCAACCGGGCCGCAGCCGTCCTGACGGTGACCGAAAGGCCGACCGTGCGCGACGCCGTATCGATCGGCGGTGTCATGACCGATGCGGGCAATGCCGCGATCACGATGCAGGTCGATCGGGCCGGCCTGGATCTCTACCCTGCCGGCGGCAATGCCTTTGCCCGCAATGGTGCGGCGGCGGTGGTGGCTTTTCGGAACGGCAGCCAGGCGATGGTCCAATCGCTGTCACCTTATAACGGGCCGATCACCGACACTTTCAGCCTGACTGGCTTCTCCGCCGCCTATGCCGCGATCAGCGCTGCCTGTCCGATGCCGTGACGTCTGCTGATTATCGGCGCGGTATCGCCGCCGGCCGCGGATCCGGGCGTCTGCGCGGCGAGGCCCCGCGACGACGAGGGGGAAGCGGCCATTGCCGCCGCTGCTCCGGCGCCTGACCAGTGTCCAGGTAACCAATGCTGGCCTTTCGCGCGCGGCTGAGGCAGGCTGGCGCGCCGGTCTGGGAGCGGCAGCGACCAAACACACGAAAATGGGGGCAGATCAGACGATGCATCGTCGGGGATTCTTGCGGGCCGCAGCCGCTGGCGGCTTGGCGGCCGCCAGCGGCTTGGCGGCGCCGCGGCTAAGTCTGAGCGCCGAAAGCAAGGTCCTGCGCTTCGTCCCCCAGGCCAACCTGGCCAACCTGGACCCGATCTGGACCACCCTCTACGTGGTCCGCAACGCTTCTGTGCTGTTCTTCGATACGCTGTACGGCGTGGACAGCAACCTCGTGCCGAAGCCGCAGATGTGCGAAGCCTCCGAGACCTCCGACGACGGCCTGACCTGGACGTTCAAGCTGCGCGCCGGCCTGAAGTTCCACGACAACGAGCCGGTCCGCCCGGCCGACTGCATCGCCAGCCTGCAGCGCTGGATGGTGCGCGACAACATGGGTCAGATGATCAAGGCCCGGCTCGACGCCATGGAAGCGGTGGACGACAGCAGCTTCCGCCTGCGCCTCAAGCAGCCCTTCCCGAAGCTGCTTTACGCGCTCGGCAAGGTCGGCACGCCCTGCGCGTTCATCATGCCGGAGCGTATCGCCAAGACCGATCCGTTCAAGCAGATCAACGAGTATATCGGCTCCGGACCGTTCCGCTTCAAGCGTGATGAATGGGTGCCTGGTGCTTCCGCGGTGTTCGAACGCTGGGACGGCTACGTGCCGCGGGCCGAGAAATCCGACTGGCTGTCGGGCGGCAAGCGGGTGAACATCGATCGCCTGGAATGGAAGATCATCCCGGACGCCGCCACCGCCGCCGCCGCCATGCAATCCGGCGAGGTTGACTGGTGGGAGACAGTGCTTCCCGACGTCGTGCCGTTGCTCCGCCGCAGCGACGGCGTGACGATCGACATCGCCGATCCGCTGGGCAATATCGGCGATCTTCGGATGAATCATCTGTACCCGCCGTTCAACGACCAACGGGTGCGGCTGGCGGCGCTGATTGCCACCAGTCAGGCGGACTACATGCAGGCCGTGGTGGGTAGCGATCAGAATCTCTGGCAGGAATCCGCCAGCTTCTTCACTCCCGGCACGCCACTTTATACCGATTACGGCGGCGACAACCTGAAGCGCCACGATATCGCAGTGGCGCGCAAGATGATCGAGGACTCCGGCCACAAGGGCGCCAAGGTGGTGCTGGTGATCGGCACCGACGTGCCGATCGTCAAGGCGCAAGGCGACGTCACCGCGGACATGCTGACGAAGATCGGCCTCGATGTGGACTACGTCGCCACCGATTGGGGCACCGTCGGCGCCCGTCGCGCCAGCCGCGAGC
>JBEKNT010000449.1:0-5374 GCA_049522565.1 Acetobacteraceae bacterium | reverse complement strand
CGGGGCAGCACGCGCTTGGTGAAGGCGCGGGTGCGATCGTTCATGTTCCAATAGAACGTTTCGCTGGTGATCAGGCCCTGCGCGGTTTGAAGGCCGATCGAATGCACGTCCTGCAGGAACATGATCAGCGGCGCGATCGTCATCTGCTTGTTCAGGCCGAACTCGTTCGCCTGCTTCACGCAGTTCACGGTATCACTGCCGGCATTGGCCAGGCCCAGCACCTGCGCGCCGCTCGCCATTGCCTGCTGGAGGAACGCCGAGAAGTCGGTGGTCTCCGGAAACGGGTAGCGGGCCGCGCCCTTGACCTGCCCACCCATCGCCTTGACCACATTGGCGGTCTGTTCCTCCAGCGAGTGGCCGAACACGTAATCCGCGGTGACGAAGGTCCAGACCTTCTTGCCCTGCTTCACCAACGCGCCACCGGTGGAGTGCGCCTTCTCGTAAGTGTCGAAACTCCAGACGATGGTGTTGGGGCCGCACTGATCCGCGGTGACCTCCATCGCGGCCGCGCTGGCATCGAGCAGAATCTTGTCCTTCTCTTTCGCCACCTGCGACACGGCGAGCGCCACCGAGGATGTCGGAACGTCGATGATCGCATCGACCCCGCCATCGAACCACTGGCGCGCGATGGATGCGGCCACATCCGGCTTGTTCTGGTGGTCCGCCGAGCGGAACTCCACCTCGAAGCCATGCGACGATCCGAACTCGGCGATCGCCTGCTGCGCGCAGGCGACGGAGGTCGGTCCGGTGTTGTCGCGATAGGTGCCGGACAGATCGGTCAGCACGCCGACGCTGATCGGCGGTTTCGATTGGGCTCGCGCACGGATAACCGGCGCGGCGGACAGCGCGGCGGCACTGGTGAGCAGGTTGCGGCGTGACAGACGCATGAACGGAGACTCCCCTCGGGCGTTTTTTTGGATCGGCGTACAGCGTAGGCGCGGCTGGCCATCAGCCGCGCTTCAGTGCGGCCGGCCGAAGGTTTAGCCGAAACGCCCCGACCTCGGGAAGCCCGCGGGCGGCATGCGTCCCGCCTGCGCGCGCTCGCCCAGCCAGTCGCGCAGATTGCTCTCGGTGCGAATCTTGTCGCCGAGTTTCCAGGTGAGGCCTTCGGCAAGCCGGAACACCTTGGCGTCCGCCATGCCGCCTTCCTTGTAGCGCTGCAGGATCACGCCGGCGCCACGCGTAAGTTCCGGTATCTGGTCGAGCGGGAAGACCAGCAGCTTGCGATTGGATCCGATCACCGCAACGTGATCGCCCTCGGCCAGCGCGCAGAGCGCGGCCTCCTCGCCCGGCTTCAGATTGAGAATCTGCCGGCCGGTACGCTTTTCCGCCGCAAGCTCCGCGCCGGCCACGACGAAGCCTCGGCCGGTGCTGGATGCCACCAGGTATTTCGCGCCCTCGGTCGCGACGAACAGCGCGACGACGTCGTCCTCGTTGCTGAGTTCGGCGAGCAATCGCACCGGCTGGCCGTCGCCACGGCCGCGCGGCAGGTCGCCGGCTTTCAGTGTGTAGGCACGGCCGTTGGTGGCGAACAGCGTCAGCCGATCGGTGGTGAAACACGGCAGCAGCCGCTTCAGCTTGTCGCCTTCCTTGAATTTCAACTCGGCCGGATCGGCGACCACGCCGCGCACCGCGCGCACCCAGCCCTTGTCGGACAGGATGACGGTGATCGCCTCGCGCTCCACCAGCGCCTCGCTCGCCACGTCCACCACGAGCGGCGCGGCACCCAGTTCGGTGCGCCGGTCGCCCAGCGCACCGGATCCAAATTTCGCCCGCGTGGCCTCGAGTTCCTCGGTGATGCGGGTCCAGCGCAGCGCGGGGTCTTTCAGCAGCGCGGCGATCTCCTTGCGCTCCTTCGTCAGGGCGCGGTGTTCCTTTTTGAGTTCCATTTCCTCCAGCCGGCGCAAGGCGCGCAGCCGCATGTTGAGGATCGCGTCGGCCTGCGTGTCGGTCAGCTCGAAGCGCTGCATCAGCGCCGGCTTCGGTTCGTCCTCATGACGGATGATGCGGATCACCTCGTCGAGGTTGAGATAGACCAGCAGATAGCCGTCCAGCACTTCGATGCGCCGATCGATGGCCGCCAGACGATGGTTGCTGCGGCGGACCAGCACCTCGTGCCGGTGATCGAGCCAGGCGCGCAGCACTTCCGCCAGCGACATCACGCGCGGCGTGCGGGTGGCGTCCAGCACGTTCATGTTGAGCGGGAAGCGCGTTTCCAGCGCGGTGGCGCGGAACACCGTCTCCATCAGCACTTCCGGTTCGACGCCGCGGGTGCGCGGTTCCAGCACCAGGCGGATCTTGTCGTCGCTCTCGTCGCGCACGTCGCCCAGCAGCGGCAGCTTTTTTTCTTCCAGCAGTTGCGCGATCTGTTCGATCAACCTGGCTTTCTGCACCTGGTAGGGGATCTGCGTGACGACGATGTTCCAGGTGCCGTGTTTTCCCCGCTCCACCTCCCATTTCGCGCGCAGACGGAAGCCGCCGCGGCCGGTTTCGTACGCCGACAGGATGGCGGCAGAGTCCTCCGCCAGCACGCCGCCGGTGGGAAAATCCGGGCCGGGCATGTGCCGCAGCAGATCGGCGACGGTGGCCTGGGGATGACGGATCAAATGAATTGCCGCGGCGCAGATTTCGCCCGCGTTGTGCGGCGGGATGGAGGTCGCCATGCCGACCGCGATACCGGCCGCGCCATTCGCCAGCAGGTTGGGGAAGGCGCCCGGCAGCACGACAGGCTCGGTTTCTTCGCCGTCATAGGTGGGGCGGAAATCGACCGTGTCCTCGCCGATGCCGGCCAGCATCGCGGCCGCGACCTCGGTCAGCCGCGCTTCGGTGTACCGCATCGCGGCGGGGTTATCGCCGTCCACGTTGCCGAAATTGCCCTGGCCTTCGACCAGCGGATAGCGCGCGGCAAACTCCTGTGCCATGCGCACCATGGCGTCGTAGATCGAGGCATCGCCGTGCGGATGGAATTTTCCCATGACGTCGCCGACGACGCGCGCGCATTTCTTGAAACCGGCGCCCGGATCCAGCCGCAGCAACTGCATCGCGTAGATCAGCCGCCGGTGCACCGGCTTCAGCCCGTCGCGTACATCCGGCAGCGAGCGCGACATGATGGTGGACAGCGCATAGGCCAGGTAGCGCTCCGACAGCGCGTCCCTGAGCTGCGTGTCCTCGATATGTCCGGTCGTGTCATCCGGCATTGCTGCCCCCAGTCGTGCTCGATTCGTTCGCCAGCGCGGCGACGCGGTCATATAGCATCTGCCGCGCCCGGGGGAGCGGCCGGTGCTGCGCGCCGAACGCGTCGCGCGCCAGGAAGTGACCGGTGAGCGCCAGCCCGTCGCGCCAGTCGGCCGCTTCGGCGGTGTTGCCGCCGGCCAGGAAGCCGGGCAGCCGCAGCAGACGGGACTTCCAGATGCCGGCGGCGGCTTCGGTGACCGCTCGGCCGGTGCGTGGGGAGACGTAGGCCAGGCCGATCGTTTCGCCGGTCACGGCACAGGATGCCAGGTCGAGGCCGTAGCCGAGATCGGCCAGCAGCGTCGCCTCCCACAAGATCAGGTCGTTCAGCATGGCGGCGCCGTGCGGCAGACGGGCAACCACGTGCACCAGGCCGTGGAACACCCGAGGATGCGGCTCGCGTTCCGGCAGCGCGCCCTCCGCCACGGCGCATACCGCGGACAGCATCGCCAGGGCCAGCGGATCGTCCATGACGAAGGCGGCCCCGGGATGGATCATCTCGGCACTGAAACTGCCGAGCTGGTCGGACAGCCGTGCCACCCAGCGCACTTGCGCCAGGTTGCCGGGCTGCCACAGCCCCGCCTGCGCGCGCGATCCGCCGCCGCGGGCGAGGCCGCGATGCAGGCCGTGTTCTTCGGTCATGACCGTGGCGATCGCGTCGCCCTCGCCAAAGGGCCGCGCGTCCAGCACGATCGCCGGCGCGTCCCAGTCCATGGGTCAGTCCGTCCGGTCGGTGATTGGGATCAGAGCCAGTGGAAGCCGTGCGCCATCGCGCCGAGCAGGGCGCCGAACATCCCCAGCGAAGTTGTAAACCCAGCCAGCGTGATGCCGAGCAGCCAGCGGAAGTCGGAGCGCTGTTCACGCTCGATCCGCTCCAGGCTGGCGGTCATAGTCCGGGCGATCTGTTCCAGCACGGCAACGCGGCTTTCCATGTCGGCAGGATACCGGCCAGGGCTGGTCGGTTCAACCGGCATGTCGGGCACGGCACAACTCCGCTTGGTACAGCAGCGACGGTTCCGGTGAGAGGTGAACGAAAGACTATCCCTTGTGCACGCAACCGCATGATGGATCGCGGCTGCCGAGGGTCAGGGAGCCATCTGATCTCCCGGATTGACGCCCCCACCCACTTCCCGCAAACAACGCGCGTGTCCTACCGGCAGAAACACCTCCTGGCGATCGAAGGCCTGCACCCGCCCGAGATCGGGCACCTGCTCGATCTGGCGGAGAGCTACGTCTTGCTCAACCGCTCCGGCAAGATGCAGCGCGACGTGCTGCGCGGCCAGACGCTGATCAACCTGTTCTTCGAGGACTCCACCCGCACCCGCACCAGCTTCGAACTCGCCGGCAAGCGACTCGGCGCCGACGTCATCAACATGTCGGTCTCCACCTCGTCCGTGAACAAGGGCGAGACCCTGTTGGACACCGCGTCAACGCTGAACGCCATGCATTGCGACCTGCTGGTGGTGCGGCACGGCCAGTCCGGCGCGCCGAACCTGCTGGCACAGAAGGTCGATGCCGCGGTGATCAACGCCGGCGACGGCACGCACGAGCACCCCACCCAGGCGTTGCTCGACGCGCTGACCATCCGCCGGCGCAAGGGGCGGCTGGAGGGGCTGACCGTCGCGATTTGCGGCGACGTGCTGCACTCGCGGGTGGCCCGCTCGAACATCCATCTGTTGACAGCGATGGGCAGCCGCGTGCGCGTCATCGGCCCGCCGACGCTGATGCCGGCCGAGGTGACGGCGCTCGGTGTGGAAGTGTTCCACGACATGCGCAGCGGGCTGGCGGGCGCCGACATCGTCATGATGCTGCGGTTGCAGCGGGAACGCATGCAGGGCGGGCAGGTCCCCAGCGCGCGCGAGTTCTTCCGCTTCTTCGGGCTGGACGCCGAGAAGCTCGCCTATGCCCGGCCGGACGCGCTGGTGATGCATCCGGGGCCGATGAACCGCGGCGTGGAGATCGACAGCGCGGTGGCGGACGACCCGGACCGCAGCCTGATCCGCGAGCAAGTCGAGATGGGGGTCGCGGTGCGCATGGCGGTGCTGGACACGCTGGCCCGGCGGCACGGCCGCAATGACTGAGCGGCACCCAGGCGTGGTGAAGAAGATGAATACTCCCCCTCCCCTTGTGGGAGGGGGTTGGG
>JBEKNT010000448.1:0-5379 GCA_049522565.1 Acetobacteraceae bacterium | reverse complement strand
CGCAATGCACGTGGCAAGGTGGAATACCGCAGCGACTTCGTCGTCCTGCGCCCGACCGATCCGGCGCGTGGCAACGGCCGTATCCTGTACGAAGTGAACAACCGCGGTCGCATCATGCTGTTCGCCAATATGTGTGCCGGCGCTGCGGGCAACACGCCGCAGACCGCGGCGGAACTCGGCAACGCCTTCCCGCTGCGGCTGGGGTTTTCGCTGGTGTGGTCGGGCTGGGATCCCGGCGCACCGACAGCGACCGGGCTGTCGCTCGAAGCGCCGGTGGCTAGCGACGGGGGAAAACCAATTGTGCGGCGAATCCGCGAGGAGTTCGTGTCCGGCACACGGCTCGGCGCATTGCAGGCGTTCCGCTTGTCGCATGAAGCCGCCAGCCGGAACGCGACCCTGACGGTGCGACGCGCGCAGACCGCGCCCCGGCGAGAGGTAGCGTTCGAATTCGTCGATACGCGCTCGGTGCGGCTGCTGCCGGATGGCACACTGCCGGAGCCGGGTTCCATCTACGAGCTGTTCTACGATGCAACCAAGCCGCGTGTGCTCGGCATCGGCTTTGCCGCGACGCGCGACCTGACCAGCCATCTGCGCCGAAACGGAGACGAAATCCTCGGCCGGGCGGTGACGCATACGCTGGCTTTCGGGATCTCGCAGGCCGGCCGCTACCTGCGCGACCACATCGCGCAGGGATTCAACGCGGATGAAAGCGGCGCACGTGTGTTCGACGGCGTGTTCACCCACGTCGCCGGCATCGGCCGCGTGTTCCACAACACGCCCTTCGCGCAGCCGTTCCGCACCCGCACCTGGCACGAGGACCACGACTTCCCCGAAGTCGAATTCCCGTTCTCCGCCGCCACGCTGGTCGATCCGGTCAGTGGCGCAAGCGGCGCTTTGCTGCGAGGCGGTGCGTCTGACCCGAAGTTGATCGAGACCAACACGTCCACGGAGTATTGGCAGAAGGGCGCATCGCTGCTGCACACCGATCCGCTCGGCACGCAGGACGTGGCATTACCGCCGAATGTGCGCGGCTATCTGCTGGCGGGCACGCAGCATGGCGGCAAGGCGAGCATGCCGCGCGACAGGGGACCCTGCGTCAATCCGCGCAACTGGCACGATCCGATGCCGGCGATCCGTGCGCTGCTGGTGGCGTTGGACGAGTGGGTGGTGACGGATCGCGCGCCGCCCGACAGCCGGTTGCCGCGCATTGCCGATGGCACGCTGGTGGCTGCCGAAGCCGTTGCGCTGCCGTCGGTACCCGGCCTGACCCGGCCAAACGCCGCGAACGACGTGGTGCCCCTGGCGGATTGGACGCACCCGCAGCCGCCACCGCGCACCTGGCGTGCGCTGGTGCCGCAGGTGGACGTGGACGGCAACGAACGCGCCGGCATACGCCTGCCCGACATCGCCGTGCCGCGTGGCACGTTCACCGGCTGGAACCTGTATGCCGCGCCCTATCCCGCGGGCGAACTCGCCGATCGCGACGGCACGTTCCTGACGTTTGCCGACACGCGCGCGGCGCGGGAGGCAGCGGGAGATCCACGTCCGTCGCTGCAGGAACGTTACGCAGACGCGGCGACCTACGCGGCCGCGGTTCAAGACTGCGCTGCCACGCTGCAGCGCGAACGGCTGCTGCTGGCGGAAGATGCGGAGAGTTACGGGCGAGATGCCCATGGCTAAGCAACGCAAGATACGGCGGACGGCATGACCGACATCTATGTCGATGGCGATGCCTGTCCGGTGCGCGAAGAGGTGTTTCGCGTGGCAGACCGCCTCGGCCTGCGCGTATTCGTCGTGTCGAACGGATCGCGTCCGATCCGACCCAGCGGGCGGTCGAATGTGCAGATGATTACGGTCGCGGCGACGCCGGATGCCGCGGACGACTGGATCGCGGAGCACATCGCGGCGGCGGATGTCTGCGTCACGGCCGACATTCCGTTGGCGGCGCGTTGCCTGGAAAAGAACGCACACGCGCTGGCGCCGGGGGGAAAACGCTGGACCGGGGATAATATCGGCAACGCACTGGCCGGGCGCGAGGTAGCGCGGCACATGCGCGAACTCGGCATGACGACCGGCGGGCCAGCCGTCCTGACGAAGCAGGATCGCTCGCGGTTCCTGGGGGAGCTGGATGCGGTCGTCCAGGCAGCGCGGCGACGCAACAGTCAAGCGCGCGGCTGAACCACCACCCGACCAGAGCGCAGGTGCGCAGCTATCAGTGCGACGACGGGCAGCGTGGAAAACAGCGACAGTACCGCCCAGTAGCTGCCCAGCGTCAACACGCCTTGTGCGTGCAGGCCAGCCGAGGCCACGCCGAGCGCGTAGGCCGAGTCCAGCAGCGGCTGCTGCATGCTGTAGAACACCGCCTGTCGGTCCGGCCGCAAGCGTTCCTGAATGCAGGCGAACCAGGTCGCGTAGCCCAGCGTTTCCGGTATGCCGCCGAGGATCAGCAAGACGACCGCGCTGATCGTGCCCGTAGCGAACAGCAACGCGACGTGCGACAAGCCTTCGAGAAGACTGGCCGCCAGCATCAGTTCATAGACCGGCATCGCGCGCAGCAGGGCTCGGCTGAACAAACCTGACAGCAGCACGCCAACGATTCCCCCGATGCCTTGTGCCGCGAGTAATATCGTCCATGCGGCATCGGATGCGCCGAACCACTCGGCGTTGGCCCAGAACAGGAAGGGCCGCATGCCGCCGAACGTCACCATGTACGGCACGGCACAGAGCAGTAGCGCGACCACTACCGGGTCGTTGCGCAGCATGGCGACGAAATCGCGCAGCACGGCCAGCATGCCCGCGGCTTGGACTGGCTCGTCGTCGCTGCTGGGTGGGGTCGCGGGCAGCCGCAGGATCACGCCGGCCGCAAGCAACAGCGCGATTCCGAAGCCGAGATAGGCAATGGTGAACCCGGCGGTGACCGCGAGCCCCGCGAGTGCAGGTCCGGCGAACTTCGCCAGCCGGTCGGCGGAGAAGAACAGCGAGTTGCCAGCTACCTCCAGGCCGCGTGGCGTGACCGGTGTGCGTAGCGCCAGCAGTGCCGGGTTGACGCATCCATCCATCACGCCGATGACAAAAATTGCGGCCTGAAGCACAACGAAGTCGCGGCACCACGGCAGCAGCACGGTCAACACCGCTGTCGCGGTCATCGTTACGAAACCGACGCGTGTGGCGCCGTAGCGCCGCAGCATCGCGCCGGCGACGGGAGCGAGCAGAATGCGCGGGGCAATGCGCAGGCCGAGGCTGATGACGAGTTCGGTGCCGGCGCCGAAGCGCTCGGCCACCAGGATCGGCAACGTCGCGATGACGCACCAGGTTCCCAGGCCGTCGCTCATCAGCGCCAGCCAGAAGCTACGAACGCCCGGGGTCGTTAGCAGAATTTTCCAGTCTCGCATCAGGCTCGTCCCGTCCAGAGGTCACAGAAGCGGACAGGACGTTGCGGCTGCTCAGATCAACGGGCGCGCCTCATCGCCCCACCGCGGTGGGGTGGTTGGGGGAGCGCCGGTACTGGCTGTCAGGACGAAGGACATGGTGCGGCGACTATGCCGCAGCGTCGGCGGCAAGACAACCGACGTAATGAAAGCTTTGACCGGATGCGACTTCCAGGTAGTATTGGATACCCAAGGGTAGTCCCATTTCGACATCAAGCCCGAGAACGGAGGATGCCATGAGTGACGTTGCGATCAACCCCCCGAATCTATGGCGGCTGACGACGCCGGGCCACACCGGCTGGCAGCGCACCGCGCATGCCGGCGACCCAAAAAAGTACTTCATGGTCTCCACCGACAGCCACGCCAACGAACCACCGGACCTGTGGGTGAAGCGCATCCCGGCGCAGTACCGCGAGCGTGTGCCGCGCATCATCACCGACGAACAGGGCGTGCAGTGGCGCTACTGCGAGGGTTACCGCCCCGACCGCGTGCGCGTCATGAGCTTCGAAGGCGAGGACTGGCGCCGCGCGCAGGCCGGCGCCGAACCGGCGCAGCGGGTGCGCGATAACCGCGCCGACGGCGTCGATGTGGAGATCATTTTTCCCAACAAGGGCCTGGCGATGTGGGCAACGCCGGATCCGGTGTTCTCCAACGCGCAGTGCCGGGTGTGGAACGATTGGGCCTGGGAGCAGTTCGGGCCGTATCCGGACGCGATGCTGCCGGTGGCGGCGATTGCTACCGGCGACCTGGACGGCGCCATGGCGGAAATCGAGCGCGTGGCGAAACTCGGTTATCGCGCGCTGACCTTGCCGTGCAAGCCGATCTGGGGCGGGCACGATGTCGATCACGTCAACTACAACCTGCCGCATTTCGACCGCATGTGGACGCTGATCGAGGAGACCGATCTGCCGATCACCTTCCATGTCTCGACCGGACGCGACCCGCGCGCGTCGCGTGGCAATGGCGGGGCGGTGATCAACTACGTCACGCACTCGCTGTCGCCGACGATCGAGCCGGTGGCGAATCTCTGCGCCTCGGGCGTGCTGGAGCGGTTTCCCAAGCTGCGCTTCGCCACCGTCGAGGCGGGTATCGGCTGGGTGCCGTGGTTGCTCGACGCCATGGACGAGGCGTATCGCAAGCACCACATGTGGGTGCGCCCGAAATTGCAGGGCCTGCCCAGCGACTATTACCGCGCGCACGGCTTCGCGACGTTCCAGGAAGACCCGTCGGGGCTGTTCCTGGCGGAACGCTACGGCCTGACGGACAATTTCATGTGGGCCAACGACTATCCCCACCATGAAGGCACCTGGCCGCACTCCGCCGAAGCAATCGAGCGCACCATGCCGATGCTCAACGAGACGCAGCGGGCGAAGATCCTCGGACTGAATGCGGCGCGGTTCTTCAAACTTGAGGTGCCGGCGCACCAACGGTTGGCGGCGCAATAGACTTTTCCTGACGGAGGCTTCCCCATGCCGGCGCGCAACGGTGCGGAATTGCTCCGCGGCCTGAAGGACGGCCGCGAAATCTGGATCGGCGATGGCCGAGTGGACGACGTGGTCAGCCACCCGGATTTCGCCGGCGCGGCCAAGGGGCTCGCAGCGGTGTTCGACCTGCAGATCGAGGCCGCCGACGACTGCCTGTTTCCCGACCCGGAAACCGGCGAGCCGATCAATGTCAGCCACATGATCCCGCGGTCGAAGGAGGACATCCAGCGGCGCCATCGCGGCCTGCGCCGGATCGCGGAGCATACCGTCGGCGTGATGGGCCGCACCCCCGACTACATGAACGTGACCTATGCGGGGTTCGCCGGGTGCTCGCAGGAATGGGCCGAGCATGGCAACGAAGCCGGCGCCGCACGACTGGTGGACTATCAGAAATTCCTGCGCCGCCACGACATCTCGCTGACCCACACTTTGATCCACCCAACCACCGACAAGGCAAAGGACGAGAA
>JBEKNT010000447.1:0-5381 GCA_049522565.1 Acetobacteraceae bacterium | reverse complement strand
CCCCCCCCCCCAATCCCCTCCCTGAAGGGGAGGGGGAGTTTTCTTCTCCGCGTCCCGGCTATCCTGACGCCTATGGCGCGTCCCCCGGCAGCGAGACGGGGAAGCTGCTCGCCGCCGCCTTCCCCGACCGCATCGCCCAGCGGCGGGGCGAACCCGGCTCGTTCCGCCTGTCGGGCGGCGGCGGTGCGCGGCTGCCGCGCACCGATCCGCTCGCCAATGCCGGCCTGCTGGTGGTCGCGGCGTTGGAGATGAAGGCGTCGGCCCGCATCCGCCTCGCCGCGGTGCTGGACCCCGATGCCCTGCCGCCGGTCCTGGCGGCGCGGGTGACGGAAACCGTGGAGAGCGGCTTCGACCCGGTTTCCGGCGCGGTGCTGTCGCGGCGCCGGCGGCGGTTGGGTACGCTGGTGCTGAGCGACCGCACCGAACCGGCCGACCGGGCCGCGGTGGCCGAGTCGCTGGCCCGCGCGGTCGCGGCGGACGGCCTGAAGGCGCTGCCCTGGAGCGACGCGGCGCGGCAGTTCCAGGCGCGGGTCGGGCTGATGCGGGGGATCGAACCCAATGCCGGCTGGCCGGATATGTCGGACACCGCGCTGGCCGAGACGGTACTCGATTGGTTGGCGCCGCAGCTCGCCGGGATGACGCGCACCGCCGACCTGGTGCGGCTGGACCTGGTCGGGATCCTGCGCGGCCTGCTGCCCTGGGCGCTCGCGGCGCGGCTCGACCGCGATCTGCCGCGCGAGCTGGCTTTGCCGGGCGGGCGCGCGACGGTGGATTACACCGCGCCAGTGCCGATGGCGTCGGCCCGCGCCCAGGCGTTCTACGGGATGGCCGAGACCCCGCGCCTCGCCGACGGCCGCGTGCCGTTGCGACTGGCGCTGTTGTCGCCGGCCGGGCGGCCTGTCGCGGTCACCGGGGACCTCGTCGGGTTCTGGCGGGGGGCGTGGGCCGATGTGCGGCGCGACATGCGCGGGCGGTATCCGAAGCATGACTGGCCGGAACTGCCGGGGTGAAAGGCAGCTCCGGCACCACCGCCGGACCCACCCGGGGCGACGGTGCCGCAGTTTATGTCGATGACCCATCGTCTTGTGCGATCGCCGATCAAATTATAGCATTTGAAGAACGATCCGGTTTGGGGGGTATAAGATGGGCGCCGTGTTCCGCTGTCTGACATGTGCAGCCGTGGTCGGTCTGACGGTCAGTTGCGACCAGTTGACCAACCCGGTCACGGTGAGCGAGCAGGACCAGGCGGCCTCGATCGAAATCTCCGTCAGCGGTGTCGTCCCGTGGAGCCAGGTTTCGGCTTCCTTGGCACCCGGTTTTTCGCTGAATGGGGATGGCGCGGTGACCAAGGTGTTGCCCACCACGGCCCTCCTCACCTCACAGGTTCTGAACGCTTTCGGCATCTCCGGTGGCATTGGCCTGGTGCAGACCTCGTCGAACTACCAGGGCACCACGACGGGCGGCCCCAGCGGAACGACGACCACCAGCACGCAGACGAACTCCTCGGCGCCTGGTACCGCCCCGGCGGCGCCGACCGGCGTTCCGGCGGGTGCGCCGACGATTCCCCCGGCGGTCTCGACCGGCGGGACCGTCGGCGTCGATCCAGTGCTGCAATACCAGGCAGCGCGCGATCTGTACGAGGCGGTACAGTTGATGAACCAGGAGGTGCAGAGCGCGGCCTCGTTCCACTGCTACGTCCCATTCCTGGTAACGTTGAAGCTTGGCGTGATGCTGTACCGGCCGAATCCGGGATATACGGTGCACTCGCAGGTCGCATTCTTCGAACAGAGCCCTGCGCCGCAAGGACAGCAAAACAATCCGCCGCCGACGCCCCTCAGGCAGCAGCCGACGCCCGCCAGTGCTTATAGCACCCAGGCCGCGGCGGACAATCAGTGCGCCCAAGTCAGCGGTGTCCCGAGGATCGTCCCGATCCTGGCGACCGACGACATCGAGCGAACGCTGGAATCGCGTGCTGTTGAGTCGGCTGCGCAGATTGGTTTGGCGGTCTCGGCGATGGTTCACGGCATCGGCGTCCTCGGCGGCATCAACAATCTCAATCAGACCATCGAGTCCATCAGTGGACAGGATTTCAACAGTCGCCTGAGCGTCGTGCGGCAGGCGGAAAACGTGCTTTACGTTCGCATCGGGGCCAGCCAACAGGGATCCGCCGGGCAGGCGTTGGTCGGGCAAAACTATGACATTGCGACGATACTGCTGGTTCCCAGGAGCTATCTGCCGGACAACGCGTCCACGTTGCCTGACATCAATGTGGTCACCTACGATCAATTCCGCGACGCGCGCAACGGAACACCGCTGTCGGCGCGGTCCAATCCGGCCTACGTCGATCAGGTCGATGCGGTTATGCAGGATCTCTTGCGCCGGGAAGCATACCGATCGCAATTGAAGGCCTGGAACCTGTTGACCGCCGACGCGAAGCAGGCCGTCGGAGAGGCCGTTCAGAACGAAATCACGACCGCGCATTACAGCGACTTCATGGGCAGCCTGGGGCCGGACGAAAAGGGAGGGGCCTGCGGCACCGCGCCGGGTGGAATGCCTGCCTTCCTGTCCACCCTTCCGTGCAAACTGGGGCCCAGCCTATGGACGCGAGCCAGCACATTACTCGCGGACAACTCCTTCAAGAGCGCCATCCTGCACCTGCGGCGGCCGCGCGGCATCGTGATCCCGGATCAAACCGCGATGCTGGACGATGACGGCAAGACCAAGGCTCAGGTCCTGCTTCAGCGGGTTTCCGGCGACTCCGTCAGCTCGCTGCTCGCCACCGTGGGTTTCACCCCAAAAGCGGGAGCCGCGGTCAAAATACCCGGACAACTCTCGCTGGATCCTGTGGGTCACGTGCTGACCATTGCGTTTCCCACATTCGCGAAGTTCGGTGTAACGAAGCAGACAGACCTGGGCGCCACCCCGACATTGGACATCACGCAGGTTTCTTGCCCGGCCGAGGAGTTGTGTCCGTCATTCACGAAAGTGTCGCTGGGCGTGTTGCTCGGGACCGTGCCGGCCCAGGCCGCCGGAGGGAGTCCGCCAGCGGCACTCCCGGCGCTTGCCTATTCGTTCACTGCGTCCGGCGGAACAACGCTGACGCCCGACGGCAACGGCAGCGCGACGATCGGTCTGACGCTTGGAGCGGTAACCGACAACACGGTGAGCATCAGTGTCAGTGGCGCAACGATCGCAACAGTCGCAACGGGCACCATCACCGCTTCAGGCGGCACCCCGCAGGCATTGCCCGCTCCGACAGCCGGCGTGATCACCCTGAGCCAGGGAGCCTCGGGGGCGATCGCCCTGAAGGTCACCAACCTGACCGTAGGGACCCCGGTCACGGTGACCGCGCAAGGCAACAAAGTGGATGCGACCGGCAAGGCCACGCCGAGCGCTGCCACGACGGTGCAGTTCACCGTTGTGCACAGCTAACTCGTCGGGCGACACGGAGGAGGCTGTCATGACCACCAGCAATGCTGCGGACCCGGCCAAGGCGGTCGACGGGACGCCCGCGCCTGGCACGCAGGCACCCACGACGCGTGGGTCGGCCGGCGGCGGTGCCGCCGCGGGTACCGGCTCAAGCGGAACGAGCACCGTCACTGGCACCGGCAGCGACAATCCAAGCGAGCCGGCAGAAACCGTCCCGCCGGTTGGCAACGACGACCCGATAGAGGTCGCATAGGGCTGCTACCGACCGGCCGAAACGCCGAGCCGTCGGAGCGCCGGCCGCTCCTCGTTGTTGCTCGCGGTGTCCAGCCGGAGCGTTGCCGATCCTGTCCGACGGACCCACTCCCAGCGGGTGCCTCCGCATCTCCTGGATCGTGCGAACCGGTCGTCCGTGTTGTACAGCACCCGCATGCAGTTGTTCTTTCCTCTCGCCCGCGCCGTGGGCCAGCTCGACGATCGCGCGTTCCTCGGTGTGCTGGCGCGCTGCCTCGCCTGGTCGGCCGCCTGCTTCGTCGCCCTGCACCTCGCCGCCGTCTGGGCCGTGGCGCGCGTGCTGCACTGGCACGGCTTGCTCGGCTGGGCGGCCGGCGTGCTGGCCTCGATCGGCGCCTCGCTGCTGGCCGGCTGGCTGTTCCTGCCGCTCGCCGCCGTCATCGGCACGATGTACATCGACCGCATCGCCGACGCGGTCGAGCGCCGCTACTACCCGATGCTGCCACCCACCCGCGGCGCGCCGCTCGCCCCCCTGCTCTGGGAGGGCATCAGCCTCGGCGCCCGCATCCTCGCGCTCAACCTGCTCGCGCTGGTGCTGGTGGTGGTGCTGCCTGGCATCGGCTTCATGCTCGCCTGGGCGATCGCCGCCTACGCGATCGGCCGCGGCCTGTTCGTTGCGGTCGCCATGCGGCGCATGCCCCGCCCGGCCGCCGATCTGGTTTATCGGTCCGCGCGCGGCATCATTCTGGCCTATGGAGGAATCATGGCGCTCGCGGCATATGTGCCGCTGCTCAATTTGTTCATCCCCGTTCTCGGCACCGCCGCGATGGTGCATGTGCTCGATCTCTCTTTGACGCAGCTACGGCAAAGAGCTTGTCCGTAAGCGGATCATTGTGGATAACTGACGCAAGGCGGTTGTTTGCCACCCGGCCGCGTGTTACGCCGCTTGCGTCTCAAAGACTCGTCGAATCCGTCAACCACATTTGGGGGCGCTTTGTTCAAACGCCGCAAGCCTGACGAGGTGCCGATCGGTGCGGGCGCAACGCTGCCCGCCGGGATTACGGCTGCCTCGAACGCCGCGGATGACGCCGCGACTCAAACCGTCGTGCATCCGGCCTCACCATTCGGATCGCCGTCCGGATCCGGGGACACCGGCCTGGGTGTCCCCCCCTTCCGCCCCGCCCCACCGAAGGAGGCGCAATCCATGTCCCGCCCGCCGTTGTCCACCGCTCCTACCGGCCTGGCCACCCCGCCCGCCAGCGGCCCGCGCCCCGGCCTGCCGCCTGTCCGTTCGCCGGCCCGCGAGCCCGGCGAACGCCGCACTCTGGTCGTCGGCCGCGGCATCAGCGTGCAAGGCACCGTGCAGGATGCCGAGCGTCTGGTCGTCGAGGGCACCGTCGAAGCCAGCATGATCCACGCCACCGAACTGGCGATCGCGCCCGGCGGCGTGTTCAAGGGCGAGGTGGAAGTCGAGGAAGCCGAGATCGCCGGCACCATCGACGGCACGCTGACCGCCCGCGGCGCCCTGGTGGTACGCAGCAGCGGCCGCGTCCTGGGCACCGCGCGCTGCCGTCGCTTGCAGGTGGAAGATGGCGGCCAGATCACCGGCCGCATCGAGATGATGACCGATCAGGCCAAGACCGACCTGCCCCGCCCGATGGCCACCGAACCGGCCGAGTAACGGTACCAAAATATTCTCCCCCTCCCCTTGTGGGAGGGGG
>JBEKNT010000446.1:0-5407 GCA_049522565.1 Acetobacteraceae bacterium | reverse complement strand
CTTCCGGAGGCAGCATGCGGCGCTAAGCGGAATGCGCCCCATGCTGCCTCATCTCATCAACCTTGCGGCCCTGATGGCCCACCCACGCGCCAGGCACCTTCTGGTGGCCTGCGGGCTCGTCGTCGGGCTCGCCCTGGCTGCCGGCACGGCGATGCTGCTGGCGGAATCGCGCAAGGATGTCCTCGATCATGCCGGGCAGGACCTGAAGAACCTGTCATTGGTGCTGGCCGAGGAGACCGATCGCACGTTCCAGGCCACGCAACTGGTGCAACTGGACCTGATCCAGCATCTGCATGAGCAAGGCATCGATACGGTGCAGAAGTTCGAGCAGGAGCTGGGCTCCCTGCTGGTGAACCTGGACCTGCGCCGCCGCATCGCGAGCGCGCCGCAGATCCGCAGCCTGGTGTTGATCAGCCGGTTTGGCGACGCGATCAACGTCTCGAGCCAATGGCCGGTCACTCCGGCCAATCTGCGCGGCCGGGACTACGTCCGCGCGCTGGCCGAAGACCCCGGACGCGAAACGTTCATCAGCGTCCCGGAGATGGATCACGCTACCGGGATATGGTCGATCGTCGTCGCCCGCGCATTTACCGCACTGGACGGCCGGCTCCTCGGTTTCGTCAGCGCCAGCATCCAGCTCGACTCGTTCGAGCAATTCTTCGCGCGGATTTCGGGGCAGGGCGATCCATCGTTCGCGCTGTTTCGCCTCGACGGCGTGCTGCTCGCGCGCTTTCCGCACATTGACGGCATGATCGGCCGGAATTACGCCGACGCGCCGAACTTTCGCCGCGAGGTCGGCTCCCTGGACCATAGCGTCCTGCAGGAGGCCAGCATGCTCGACGCCGCGGAGCGGGTGGTCGCTCCGCACAGCGTTGCGCACTTTCCCCTGTTTATTTCCGCCACCGATACCGAGGACGCGATCCTTGCCGGCTGGCGTGTCCAGGCGCGTTCGCTGGTTGCGGCGACAATACTGATCGAATTGGTCGTCGCCGGCATCGTCACTCTCGGTGTGCGGCAACTGCGCGGTCAGGAACGCCTGGTCGCGGCCAACGCGGCGGCGCTGCGCGCGGAAAATGAGCTGCAACTCGCGCGCGAACGCGAGCGGAGCGAACAGGAGGTGCGGCGGCGGGCCATGCAGTTCGACGTGGCCCTGAGCAATATGCAGCAAGGCCTGGCGATGTTCGATAACGCCAACCGGCTGGTGGTCGCCAATCGTCGCTTCAGCGAACTGGTCGGTGGCGGGGATGCAGTGCCGCCCGGCACCACCGCGACCCGCATCATGGAACTGGCGGCGGCGCATGGCCATTTCTCGCCCGAGGACATGGCCGCCCTACATCGTTGGCGGAAGACGATGGTCGGCCGGCAGACCACCGCGACCCACACCTTCGACATGACGGATGGCCGTGCCCTGACGATGACGCATCAGCCGATGGAAGACGGCTGGCTCGCGACCTGTGAGGACATCACCGAACGTCGCGAGGCCGACATCCGGATGGCCCACATGGCGCGGCACGACGCGCTGACCGACCTGCCAAACCGCGTGCTGTTCCGGGAAAAGCTGGAAGAGGCGATGGCGTACGCGCGTCGCGGCAAGTCGCTGGCGTTGCTGTGCCTCGACCTGGATCAATTCAAGGCGGTGAATGATACGCTCGGCCACCCTGTCGGCGACGCCTTGCTCCAGACGGTGGCGGGCCGGCTGATCCAGCGGGTGCGCGATACCGACACCGTGGCGCGGCTCGGCGGTGACGAGTTCGCGGTCGTGCAGGCACCGATCGACCGGCCGACCGATGCCGCCGACTTTGCCGACCGCCTCCTCGCCATGTTCGACGATCCGTTCGAGATCGAAGGCCATCAGGTCATCATCAGCACCAGCATCGGCATCGCGTTCGCTCCGCAGGACGGGCAGGATGCCGACCAGTTGCTGAAGAACGCCGATCTGGCGCTGTACCGTGCCAAGTCCGACGGCCGCGGCGTGTATCGGCTGTTCCACGGCGCGATGGACGCCGAGATGCAGGCGCGGCGGCTGCTGGAACTCGACCTGCGCCAGGCGCTGCGCGGCGGTCAGTTCGAGGTGTACTATCAGCCGTTGGTCGCGCTGCATGCCCAGGCGGTGTCGGGGTTCGAGGCGCTGCTGCGCTGGCATCATCCGGAACGCGGGATGATCTCCCCCGACAAGTTTATTCCGCTCGCCGAGGAGATCGGCGCGATCTTGCCGATCGGGGAATGGGTGCTGCGGCAGGCCTGTGCCGCGGCGGCCGCCTGGCCGGGCGAGCTGCGGGTATCGGTCAACCTGTCGCCGGTGCAGTTCAAGAGCCACGATCTCGTCGCGACCGTCACCGCGGCGCTGCGGGACGCCCGGCTGGCCCCGGGGCGGCTCGAGCTGGAAATCACCGAGACCGTCATGTTGCAGGACACCGTTGCGACGCTGGCGACGTTGCACGAGCTGCGCAGCATCGGTGTTCGCATTGCCATGGACGATTTCGGCACGGGCTACTCGTCGCTGAGCTATTTGCGGCGGTTCCCGTTCGACCGGATCAAGATCGACCAGTCCTTTGTCCGCGAGCTCGGCAAGCAGCGCGACTGCGGCGCGATCATCCGCGCGGTGATCACCCTGAGCCGCGATCTCGGCATGGCCACCACGGCCGAGGGCGTGGAAACCCGCGAGCAGCTTTGCGCGTTGGCGGAGGCGGGGTGTTCCGACATCCAGGGCTACTTGTTCAGCCGGCCGGTTCCTCTGGGGGACATTCCCGCCATGCTGCGCACCATGCCGATGGTTGCAGACCTGCTGCGGCAGGCGGTCCTCGTGGCCTGATGGAGCAACCGCGCAGCAGCGTGTGAGGGTGCCGCGTTGCGTCCCCCCGTTCCCGTGTCCCCCGTCCCCCGGGGCGAGGGAAGGGGGAACGGGGGACGCAGGCGCGGCCGGTTCGAGGGTGAGCCGTCAGGGCGGCTGCATTAACCGTCGGTTCAGTGTTCTGGAAGAAGAATCCGGATGCTGAACCCAAGGCTCTGCATGCTGCTCCGGCTTACCCATTTCATCGCCCTGCTGGGCCATCCGCGCGCCAGGTACCTGCCGCTGGCCGGCAGCCTGTTCATCGGTGTCGTCCTGGCAGCGGCCATGGCCTGGTATATCATCACGTCGCGGCAGAGCGTTATCGGCGACGCCGTGCGCGAAATGCGCAACGATGCGCTGATGATCGCCGAGGACGAGGAGCGGCTGCTCCAGGCGGTCGATGTGATGCAACTCGGCCTGATCGAGCACATGCGCGGGATCGGCATCGACTCGCCGGAGACGCTCGAGCAGTTCATGACCTCGCAGGCGGCGCATCAGAACCTCAGCGAGCGGATTGCCGGTTTGCCCTATATCGCCGCGCTTTTGCTGTTCGACCGGCACGGCCAGTTGCTCAACTTCTCCCGCGCCTGGCCGCCGCCGTCGATCAGTGGCGCCAATAAGGACTTTATTCGCGAACTGACGGCTGCCGGAGCGCCGCAGACGTTCATCAGCGAGCCGTCGCGCGGCAAGGTCAGCGGCCAGTGGGAGATCTATCTCAGCCGCCGGTTCGAGGCCGCGGATGGGCGATTGCTCGGCTTCGTGGTCAGTACGATCGAGATCAGTTACTTCGAACAGTTCTATGCCAGGCTGCCGCTCACCGGTGGCGGTGCGTTCAACCTGTACCGGCGCGACGGCATGCTGCTCGCGCGCTATCCGCACCTCGATCACCAGATCGGCAGAACGTTTGCGGCCACGATAAATTTCAGCCGCGTGCTCGGCGCGCTGGACGATGGCGTGATCCGGCAGACCAGCCTCCTCAATGGCGAGGACCGGTTGATCGTGCCGCAGGCGATGGTGCACTTTCCCCTGATCGTCGCGGTCAGCGACACGATGGTGTCGGTGCTTCGCTCGTGGAGCAAAGGCATCCGCATACTCGTCGCCACGACGATCCTGCTGGAACTGGCGATCGCCGGGACCATGCTGCTGGCGATGCGTCACTTGCGCAGCCATGAAAGGCTGCGGGTGGCTGAAGCCGCACGGGCACAGGCCGAGGCCGATCTCGTCCTCGCCGAGGAGCGCGAGCGCGCTGCGCAGACATTGCACATGCAGGAGCTGCGCTTCGACACGGCGCTGCAAAACATGCTGCAGGGCCTGATCATGGTCGATCGCGACGGGACTCTGCTGGTCGTGAATCGGCGCTTTTGCCAGCTTGCGGGGCTGCCGCCGCACATCGTCACGCCGGGCATGAGCTATACCGAGCTGTGGCAGCTCGTCGTCTCGCAAGGTAATGTTCGATCGGTTGACATGGCGGCACTCCGCCGCCAACGGGAGCAGGTGGTCGGAGGGAGATTGTGCTCGCCCTTCGTCTGGGAGCTTTCCGACGGCCGCGTCTTCACGGTAACTCACCAAGCCATGGCAGAGGGTTGGCTCACCACCTACGAGGACATCACCGAGCGCCGCGCGGCCGAAGCCCGAATTGCGCATCTGGCGCATCATGATGGATTGACCAACCTGCCCAACCGGGTGTTGTTCCGCGACACGCTGGTACACGCTCTGGCCTTAGCGCGGCGGGGTCATCTGCTGGCGCTGCTTTGCCTCGACCTCGACCAGTTCAAGGCAGTGAACGACACGCTCGGGCATCCCGTCGGCGATGGTCTGCTGCAAGCCGTGGCCCGGCGGTTGCAGGAGTGTTTGCGCGAGACCGATGCGGTTGCCCGGCTCGGCGGCGACGAATTCGCCATCGTGCAGACCGCGATCGAATCGCCGATCGATGCCACGGGGCTGGCGGACCGGCTGATCGCGCTGATCGAGGCACCGTTCGAGATCGAAGGCCACCAGATCGTCATCGGCACCAGCATCGGCATTGCATTCGCTCCGCAGGACGGGCTGGACGCGGATGAGTTGCTGAAGAACGCCGACCTGGCGCTGTATCGGGCCAAGTTCGACGGACGTGGTGTGTATCGACTGTTCCACACCGGGATGGACGCCGAGATTCAGGCGCGGCGGGTGCTGGAACTCGATCTGCGCCAGGCGCTGGGCAGCGGCCAGTTCGAGGTATTCTACCAGCCGCTGATCGACCTGCGGATCCAGGCGGTGGCCGGCTTCGAGGCGCTGCTGCGCTGGCATCATCCGGAACGCGGGATGATCTCCCCCGACAAGTTCGTGCCACTTGCCGAGGAGATCGGCGCGATCTTGCCGATCGGGGAATGGGTGCTGCGGCAGGCCTGTGCCGCGGCGGCCGCGTGGCCGGGCGCGCTGCACGTCTCGGTCAATCTGTCGCCGGTACAGTTCAAGAGCCACGATCTTGTCGCGACCGTCATCGCGGCCTTGCGCGACGCCCGGTTGGACCCCAGGCGGCTCGAGCTGGAAATCACCGAGACCGTCATGTTGCAGGATACCGTGGCGACGCTGGCGACG
>JBEKNT010000445.1:0-5411 GCA_049522565.1 Acetobacteraceae bacterium | reverse complement strand
CGGAACCGGCGGGCGCACCAACCCCTCCTCCCAACCCCCTCCCTCAAGGGGAGGGGGAGGATACCCGCTATCGCTACACCGAACCGCGTAAGCCCCTCATGCTGATCGATTCCCACTGCCACCTGGACTACTTCACCCCGGCCGAACTCCCGAACGTCCTCGCGCGCGCGGCTGAGGCCGGGGTCGGCGAGATGGTCACCATCGGCACCACGCTGGAGCAATCTGCCCGCCTGCCGGCCATGGCGGAGGCGCACCCGAACCTCTGGTGCACCGCCGGTGTGCATCCGCACCACGCCGCGGAGGCCCCGATCCCGACGCCCGAAACCCTTGCAGCGATGACGCGGCACCCGAAAGTCATCGGCATCGGCGAGTCCGGCCTGGACTACTTCTACGACCGTGCCCCCCGCGACGTGCAGCAGCGGAATTTTCGCGCGCATATTCGGGCCGCCCGGTTGGCCGGGGTGCCGCTCGCCATCCACGCTCGCGACGCCGACGACGACATCGCGGCAATCCTGCAAGACGAACGCGATACCGGAGGCGAATTCGCTTTCCTCCTGCACTGCTTCAGCTCCTCCCGCCGCCTCGCCGAGGCCGGCATCGCGCTCGGTGGTTCCGTCAGCTTCTCCGGCATCCTGACCTTCCCGAAATCGAGCGAACTCCGCGACATCGCCCGCGACGTTCCGACGGACCGTCTGCTGGTGGAGACCGACGCGCCCTACCTTGCGCCCGTCCCGCTGCGCGGCAAGCGCAACGAACCGGCCTATGTCGCCCACACCGCGCGCGTGCTGGCGGAGGTTCGCGGCATGACGCCGGACGCCCTGGCCGACCTCACCACGGCGAACTTCCGCCGCCTGTTCCGCAAGGCCGCCTGACAACCGCCATGCGTATCACCTTGCTCGGAACCGGCGGCTCGGCCGGCGTACCGCTGATCGGCGGCACGGACGGTGCCGGCGACTGGGGTGCCTGCGAACCTACCGAGCCACGCAACCAGCGCACCCGCGCCAGCATCGTGGTGGAAAGCGGGGAGGGGACCCGGCTGCTGGTGGACACCGGACCGGACCTGCGCGCCCAGCTCCTCGCCTGCCGCATCCCCCGTGTGGACGCCGTGCTCTACACCCACCCGCATGCCGACCACATCACCGGCATCGACGAGGCCCGCATCCTCAACCGCCTGGTGAACCGGCCGCTGGACGCCTTTGCCACCCGCGCCACGCTGGACGAACTGACCCGCCGCTTTGCCTATGCGTTCCGCCCCTGGGAGCCGCCCAACTTCTACCGTCCCGTACTGGTGGCGCGCGAAGTCACCGCCGGCGAGACGATCCATACCGCCGGCATGGCGGTACGGCTGTTCGCCCAGGACCACGGGCGGATCCAGTCGCTCGGGCTGCGCATCGGCGCGTTCGCCTATTCCACCGACGTCGTCGCGCTGAACGACGCGGCGTTCGAGGCGCTGGCCGGCATCGATACCTGGGTCGTCGGCTGCTTCCTGCGCCAGGGCCCGCATTGGACCCACGCCGATCTCCCCGCCGTGCTGGGATGGATCGCGCGGGTGCGCCCGCGGCGCACCGTGCTGACCCATATGGGCACCGACATGGACTGGGCCTGGCTGGCCGCGCACCTGCCGGCCGGCGTCGAGGCCGGCTACGACGGCATGGTGCTGGACATCACGCCGGCTGCTTCCACGCCCGCCAGCCCGGCAGTTGCAGGATGAAGACCGAGAACAACAGGCGAACGTTGCGCACCACCCGGATATCCATGCCGACCGGCGTGCCGTCGGGCCGATAGCGCAGCCGCGCGCCGCGGCCGTCGTCCAGCGGGTCCGCCATGACTTGCTCGATCTCCACATGGGTGCCGCGCCGGCGGTCGTAGCGCAGCAGCTTCCATTGACCGGCGCGCGTATAGGCCTCCGACGACGTGCTGACGTCGAATTTTCGCGTCTGCTCGTCCTCGACCCGCACATTGCCGACGCCGGCGGCAAAGCCCCGGGCGGAGCCGCCGGATACCTGGCCCTTGGCACCAATCTCGATCCACGGCACGCGCTTGCGCGGCAGTGCGTCGAGCAAGGTCCGGGCATCCTCGGCGCTGAAAGTGTCGGGGTCGCCGAAGATCAGCCGATCGACGACGGCGGTGATCAGCAGGCGATCAACGGCGGTGGTTGCTGCGCGCATGGCGCGTCGGGGGTGCCACGGGACTGGTTAACGAAGCAACCACCTTCCGGCGCCGTGTTTACTTAACATAATATTCCTTATGCGGCATTTGTATGTAGCGGCAATATACAGATGTCACCCGCCTCACCGCTAGAGATGTCACTCGGGCACTCCGTCGCCGTGGCATGCGGGCTGGAACAGCGCGGCGCATTCCGCGGCGCCCGACCCATCGTCACGCGCCGGCACCCGAGCCGGCGCTTCCCCGGCGCTCCGGCACCGGATACCATCCGGCTCGACCTCCAGAGATCGCGTATGTCCGATCGTCCCCCCGACATGTCCGCGCGCCGCCCGCCGCGCATCATCGCCATCGCCAACCAGAAAGGCGGCGTCGGCAAGACCACGACCGCGATCAACCTGGCCGCCGCCCTGGCCGCCGGCAACGAGCGGGTGCTGCTGATCGACCTGGATCCGCAAGGCAACGCCTCGACCGGCCTGGGCGTGTTGCGCGCCGACCGCCCGCGCGGCAGTTACGCCGTGCTGTTCGGCGGCGTCCCGGCGGCCGAGGCCGCGCAGGCCACGCTCGTCCCGAACCTGTGGCTCATTCCGGCCGAAACCGACCTCGCCGGCGCGGAGGTCGAGCTGGTCGGCACCAGGCGGCGCGAGTTCCAGTTGCGCGATCAGTTGACCGCGGTTCGCCGCGACACCGCCTATAGCTTCGTGCTGATCGACTGCCCGCCCAGCCTGGGCCTGCTGACGCTCAATGCCCTGGTGGCGGCGGATTCCGTCCTGGTGCCCCTGCAATGCGAATTTTATGCGTTGGAGGGAATCAGCAGTTTGTTGCATACCATCGAGGTGGTGCGCCGAAACTTCAATCCTTCTTTGCAGTTGCAGGGTGTTGTGCTGACGATGTTCGATCGCCGTAACCGGCTGTCCGACCTGGTGGCGAGCGACGCCCGCAGCCATTTCGGCGACTGGGTCTACGACACCGTCATCCCCCGTAACGTCCGCATCGGCGAGGCGCCAAGCCACGGCCAGCCGGTCCTGCTGTACGACGTCCGCTCGCCCGGCTCGCAGGCCTACATCGCCATGGCCGCCGAATTGCTCCAGCGCGAACATGCCACGGCGCAGCGCAAGCTGCGGTCGGCCTCCTGATGACCACGAAACCCACCCGTCAGCCGCTCGGCCGGGGACTGGCGTCCCTGCTGGGCAACATCGCCGTCCCGCCCCCCGGGGGACCGGACGTCGCCGCGCCCCCCGGCCTGCGGCAGATTCCGCTGGATCTGCTGGACCCCAGCCCGTTCCAGCCCAGGGTGGCGTTCCCGCAGGAGAGCCTGGACGAGCTGGCCGACTCGATCCGTGCGCGCGGCATCCTGCAACCGATCCTGGCGCGTTCGCACCCGACGCAGCCGGAACGCTTCTACATCGTCGCCGGCGAGCGTCGCTGGCGCGCCGCCGGGCTCGCCGGCCTGCACGAGGTGCCGGCGATCGTCCGCGAGATGTCCGATGCCGAGGCGGCCACCGCCGCGCTGATCGAGAACCTCCAGCGCGAAGACCTCAATCCGATGGAGGAGGCCGAGGGCTACAGCCGTCTGCTGGACGAGATGCGGGTGACCCAGGAGAAATTGGCCGAGACGCTCGGCAAGTCCCGATCCCAGGTCACCAACGCGCTGCGCTTGCTCAACCTGCCGCCGGCGGTGCAGGCCGAGGTGCGCAAAGGCACCCTCTCCTTCGGCCATGCCCGCGCCTTGCTCAGCCATCCGGACCCCGAGGCGATGGCGGGCGTGGTGCACGCGCGCGGCCTGACGGTGCGGCAGACCGAGGCGCTGGCCTCGCGCGGCACCACCGCCGGCAAGGCGCGTTCGGGCGAGCCCCGTCCGACCGCGGACGTGGCGGCGCTGGAGGGTCGGCTGACGGAACGGCTGGGTTTCCAGGCGCGAGTCACCGCCGACCGCCAGGGTCGCGTGTCGGTGGTGCTGCAGTTCGCCGACGTGCACCAGCTCGAGGCCTGGGTTGCGGGGTTGGCTTCGTAAAATCCTCTCCCGCTGCGCGGGAGAGGTCGAGGCGCGCAGCGACGAGGGTGAGGGTGCCGCGAACGCCCGGTACTCCTGCCTCGCACCGGCACGGGACAACAGCGTGCCGACCCGATCACCCGCACCTTCCGTGCTCACGCACCTTCCGTGCTCACGCATCTCGGCCTCGCGCGCGCATGGCGCGAGAGAGGTTTGTCCGATCGATCACGAAAATGTGTTGCTGCACCTGCTAAGAGAATGTCAATATTCTTGTCGTATCCTATCGTTGCCGTCGCGCCGGAAGAGCGCCGCGGCGCGGCGTCCAAGGGGCAGGAGCTGACGCAGGTTCCGAGGTTCCCGATGATGCTTTCCCTCCCGCGTATGTTCAACCTGTTGCATGGCTTGCCGCATCTGCCGCCACGCCTCGCCCAGCCGACCGCGGCGCCTGGCCGGCGGCCGACGGCATCGCCTCTGCCCGCCGAAAGCCCCGGCTTCCTGCACGCCGGATTCGCTCCCTTCGAGCCTGACCTGACGGGCGAGATCCGCCAGGCGCTCGGCGAGGAAGCCGCCCGCCGCGCGGGAGACGTGCCATGAAGCTCCCCAAGCGGCAGCCCCGCGACAATGAGACACTCTCCGGCACCATCGACAGTTTGCTGACGGCGTGCACCGTCGTCCTGCTGCTGGCCAGCCTGGGTGGGCTCGCCATGCTGTTTGCCAGCCTGCATATCGGTCTGCGGGTCGGCGACATCCTGGTGTTCAAGCCGGAGGCGACCGTCGCCGACAGCCTGCCGGTGACGGCAACCCGGTCGGCCTCCCTGCCCCAGCGATCCGCGACAGCGCAGACCTGCACGCTCGATCCGGCGGTCATGGCGCATAACGGCGGCAGTCTCGTGGTCGAGACGAAATCGCTCATCCAGCCGGTCTATGGCGTGCATTGGGTCGGTGCGCATACCAGCACGGGCGCCGGGGATTGCGGCGGGTCGGTGGATCTGACCATGTCGCGCATGGATTTGCAGACTTTGGTCAACGCGATCGGCGGATTCAGCTTCAACAGCCGGGGCAACGTCCTGTAACGCAAATCCGGCCTGTGCGCCGAAACAGGGCAATCGGGCGAACGAAGGAAGCTCAGGGCTCTGCCCTGAAACCCGCCAGGGGGCTTTGCCCCCTGGCCCCCCAGCAAAGGCGCAGCCTTTGCAATCCATCCGTTTGGCTGGTTGGACGGGAGGGGGGACGGCGCGCTGCGCCGGTGTCGCCA
>JBEKNT010000444.1:0-5412 GCA_049522565.1 Acetobacteraceae bacterium | reverse complement strand
AACGCCGGCCGCTGATGGGTGAGGCCTGCGTCGGCAAACAGGCTGCAGCTCGCATGCAGATGCCGGAGCAAGGGAGAGGAGCGCGTGTTACACGCCATGAGGCGTGCGAAGCCGGCGCCGAATCGGGCCGCCTGACGCAGCGGCAACAGCAGGTCAGCCTGGGCCTGATAGAGCTGATACATCATCGGTGCACGTGACGCTTGTCCCCGCCAGCGGAGCCGTGTCTAATGTTGCGACGCAGCATGGCGCAACGGGTGCAGGGACGCAACATGGCGGCGGCAACGCTCCTGATCAGCAGCAAGAACTACTCCTCCTGGTCCCTGCGGGGCTTCCTGCTGTGCCATTTGGCGCGGCTGCATTTCGAGGAGAAGGCAGTGGCGCATGACGATCCCGACAACCTCGCGGAGCTGTTGCTCCGGTCCTCATCGATCCGGGTGCCCTGCCTGATCCATGACGGCGTGACCGTCTGGGACACGCTGGCGATCGCCGAATATCTCCATGAAACCTGCCCTGGAGCCGGCATGTATCCTGGCGACCGCATGGCGCGGGCGCGCTGCCGATCGATCTCCGGCGAAATGCATTCCGGCTTTTCCGCGTTGCGGTCGTCGCTGCCGATGAACCTGCGGATGCATCGGTCCGGCTTCACTTTATGGTCGGCCGCCCGCGCCGACATCGGTCGGATCACCGATATCTGGCGGGACTGCCTGGCGACGTGGGGAGGCCCCTGGCTGTTCGGCCGGCAGCCTACGGTTGCCGACGCGATGTATGCACCGGTCGTCACCCGGTTCCGCAGCTATGACGTGGCGCTCGACGCAGTCTGCGACGCGTATTGCACCCATGTCATGGGTTGGCCGGCGATGCAGGAGTGGATTGCGGCCGCGCAGCAGGAGCCGGAGCAGATCGAGGAGTTGGAGGTCGAGTTCTGAGCCCGAGGCTCAGGCGGTCGCAACCCACGGTGTGGGCGCCGGAACGTCGCAGGGACCTGCCACGTCCACCGTCTTGAAATCGGCTGGGGCGGCGATCTCCAGGTATTCCATGTCCGGCGAGTAGTCGAACAGGTAATGGGTGATCCCCGGCCGCTGATGGACGCAATCGCCGGCCGCCACGAGATGCTCTTTGTCCTCGTACATGAAGCGCGCCCAGCCCTTCAGCATGATGACGATATGGAAGTCGGCGACGTGCCGATGCCAGCCAGTACCATGCTCGGGCGGTTCATTCGCCTTGACCAGTTGGGCGATGACGCGACCGCCGGTTGCGTCGGCGACCCCAAGGTCGCGATACAGGAAGAAGTCGCGCAGCCCCTCGCCCTTCCATGGCGTATCGCCGGGCTTGACGTGGGCGAACAGAGTCACGAGCGGTTGGTCGAGCATTTGGGCAGGCTCCTCGGTTCGGAACCCTGGGGGTGCGCCGATACCACGCGTCCCCCGGGGATGCGGTTGCACCCAGGTTCTGCCTCGAGGAGCCACCCCCCAGAAGGCGATGTCGCAACCGCGTCAGAGGGTCACGAACACACGCCCATTGCTGCAATGCAGCGTTGCATAGCGGCAGCCCGCCCCGCAAGCGAATTTCGTTTGCCCGGCCCGTGTCCGCCAGAACGATCCCGCGCACGCGCCACCGCCGGGAAACCGCGGGCCCCGTTCGCTCAGCACCCAAACCGAGACCGAATCCCCGCCATGGCAGGAATGGCAAAGCGAAAGAGTGGCAGGCAACGCAGCCCGCAATCACGCAGGCTGCTAAGCTGCCTCACCGGGCCACGCCGTCGCTCAGCGGCGCAGACTTTGAGCCGCTCGACGCGGAGCCGCCGTCAATGCGTCGCTCGGACCGCTTCGGTACCCGCCCGGTGGCGGGCAGATTGAGCCGGCTCCGCAGTGATGTGCAAGGCGGTCGCCGCGTCGCGCAGGATGGTGCGCAACTCGCGAAGGAAGGCCATACCGGTCGCCGTCCGCTGCACCAGCACGCTGCGCCGATCAAGCGGATCAGTCTTCCGGCGCACCAGATCGAACTCCGACAGGCGGTCGAGCGCGCGGGTGATCGCCGGCTTCGAGACACCGAGCTTGGCGGCGAGGCCGCGCACGGTCTGCGCCTCGGTTTCCAGATAACAGGTCAGAAAGACGCCAAGCTGCCGTGCCGACAGATCGGGACCATCGCGACGGACGAGCTCCACGATGGCGGTACGCAGGATGCCGGCCAATCCATCACTGACTTCGTTGCTGATCATACTCGAAACCTTTCCTGAAAGGAGCAGGTCGTCACCTGACCGTAGCGACAACCACCCGCTACTAGTTGGCCCGCGCACCGAGTCGTGTCTCGTAACTAGTGCTTGTACCGCGATGTTGTGTCCAAGATTTCATGGCGGCGCCGGGAAAGAATTCGCCCCCAGTCCGATCCGCCGGTGAGAACGTCACACCAGGCCATCGGCTGGATACGAAATGGCGACCGGGCGACGGCGTAGGAGTACCGCCAGGGGTGCGGCCCCCCACGCCATCGCTCCGGTCCCACCCTGCGCCTCCCAGCGGCAGGGCTCGCAGACTGCGCGGGCGTGCCTGTCCATTGATATGCCGCGATATTACGAACCCGTCAGGATGCGAGCGGCAGGTTCACGAATGCGCGAGCAACTCAGGGCCACGGCGTGGCGAAGGACTCCGGTCCCGCGCCCTGGATCGCGAGTGCCTTGCCCGGGGTCAGCCGCTGGCCATCCCAGCGGAACACGTTGATCACCCTGTCTTGCATGCTTTGGACCAGCAGGATGTGACCGTCGCGCGACCAGGCAGCGGCTTCGGCCCAGGGACCGACCGGTGCATCGGTCAGCCGCCGCAGGCTCTTGCCCTCGACCGCGAACACCGTGACCAAGCCTTGATCGTGGTGGAACGGGTGAGTCTTCAGCTTGGTGGTGCCATTTTGCGCCCCAACCGCCAGGTATTTACCGTCGGGCGAGAACTTCATCGGCTCCGGGCCGCTGGGCACCCCGATGGTGAAGACGGTGCGGAACGGCTTGGCGGTCAGGTCGATCAGGCTGACGGAGTCCGCGTCACCATCCCCGCGGCCCATGTTGGAGACCGCGGCCAGCGTGTGGGCGGCATTGATGTCCATGGTGTACGGCGCGATGCCGGTAGTGATGACGCGTGGGTCGATGGTGACGCTGGTGCCGTCGACGTGCAGCACGTTCACCTGGTTGTCGCCGCCGCGGGTCAGCAGCGCGGTCTTGTCGTCGACGAAATCGACCGCGCTCGGCAGCGAGGCCTTGTTGCCGGTGTCCACCTTGCCGGCCGCAGTCAGCCGCTTGTCCTTGACGGTGAACGCCGAGACGGTTCCCTCGGCCCGGTTGGCGATCAACGCCAGGCCGCCATTGGGCGAAACCCGGACTTCGGTGGCACCCAGGCCGGAGGTCAGACTCTGCACGATCTTCGGCGGATTGCTGGTGAGGTCGATCACGCTCACCCGATCATCCGGCGAAATACCACCCTTGGCCTGCGCATCGGCCTTGGTCGCCGAGGTGACGATTGCCCAGCTTGCGTCCTTGGCGATCCAGGCCGCCATGGGTGGGCCGACGACACTGCCCGGCACCTCGATCGTTGCCTTGACGACCGGCGGGTAGCGGCCGACCTCGATCAGGCTGACCGTGTCGGGGGCGGGCGGATTGGCCGCGACGATGGTCATCTGGGCATCCATGACGGAGTGCCCGTCGTTGGACGACAGCAAGATGTCGGCGTGCGCGGCGGCCGGCAGCGTGGCGAGCAGCGCCGCCGCGAGCAGACGCGCTGGTTTGGTCGTGGGCATTTTGCTTCCTCCCGGTTTTGTGACCGCCGATGATAGCGCCCTTGTTGCTTGGGCCGCCAAGGGGCACGTCGGCCGATCGTATCTGGGTTGACCGCGCCAGGGCTTTTCCCGCCGCGCGGCAGAGGCGACACTGGCGGCATGTCGGAGCAGCCTGCGCTTTCCTCCACCAGCCCGGTAAAGGTCGTCTCCGGCACCAGCGGCCGCACGCGGCTGACGGCGGTGATCGTCGCCTGCGCGTTGTTCATGCAGAACCTCGACTCCACCGTGATCGCCACGGCATTGCCCACCATGGCGCGGGTGTTCGGCGTCGAGCCGGTGCGCATGAACGTGGCGCTGACGTCATATCTGCTGAGCCTTGCGGTGTTCATCCCGGCGAGCGGCTGGGTCGCCGACCGCTACGGCACACGCAACGTGTTCCGCGCGGCGATCGCAGTGTTCACCGTCGGCTCGGTCCTGTGCGGCCGGGCGGACACCTTGGGCTTTCTGGTTGCGTCGCGCGTCCTGCAAGGGATCGGTGGGGCGATGATGGTGCCGGTCGGACGGCTGGTGCTGCTGCGCACCGCGGCACGCCACGAACTGGTAGCGGCGATGGCGTGGCTTTCCATGCCGTCCCTGCTCGGCCCGGTGCTGGGGCCGCCGGTCGGCGGCTTCATCGTCACCTATTTCAACTGGCGCTGGATCTTCGACATCAACGTGCCGATCGGCATCCTCGGCATCGTCCTGGTGACCCTGTTCATCCAGGACGCGCGCGAACCGCCGCGCGGCAAATTCGACTTCGTCGGCCTGGCACTGTCGGGCGTGGCGCTCGCCGGAGTGATGTTCGGGCTGGAGACCGCCGGACGCGGCGTCGTGCCGCCGCTGCTGACCGACGCCATGGTCGGCGTCGGCCTGCTGGCAGGGGCCGGCTACGCCTTGCACGCCTGGCGCCACCCGGCGCCGCTGCTGGATTTCTCGCTGCTGAAGCTGCCCTGCTTCGGCGTGGCGTTCTGCGCGATGATGCTGTTCCGCACCGGCATCGGCGCCATTCCGTTCCTGCTGCCGATGATGATGCAGGTCGGCTTCGGCGACTCGGCGGTAGAGAGCGGACTGATCACCTTCGCCAGCGCTGCCGGGGCCTTCGTGATGAAGCCGGCGGCGCAGCACGCGCTGCGGCTGTTCGGCTTCCGCGACACATTGCTGTGGAACGGACTCATGTCCGGCACGATGCTGGGGCTGTGCGCGGCGTTCCGTCCGGCCTGGCCTGTGGCTGCGATCTACGCCGTGCTGCTGGTGGGCGGGTTCTTCCGCTCGTTACAGTTCACCGCCTACAACACGCTGGCGTACGGCGACGTGCCGCGGTCCCGCATGAGTGCCGCGACCAGCCTGTACATGACGGGCCAGCAGCTTGCCGCGACGATCGGCGTCTCGGCCGGCGCACTGGCGCTGGAGGTGGCGATGCGACTGTCGGGCGACCATCCCGGGCGACCCGCCGATTTCGCCGTGGCCTTCGTCGCGGTGGCGTGCCTGCCCCTGCTCGCCGCGCCGATCGCCCTGCTGATGCCGCGCGACGCCGGGGACGACCTGACGGGGCGGAGGCCGGCGGGCGGGTAACCTCTCCCGCCTCCGGCGGGAGAGGTCGGCGCGTAGCGCCGGGTG
>JBEKNT010000443.1:0-5426 GCA_049522565.1 Acetobacteraceae bacterium | reverse complement strand
CAGCTTGCGCGGGGCGGGCTGCATGCCGGGGGGATGATGCAGCGCGGCGGGCCGAGGCATCGTCTCGGCCGGGCCGTCCGCTTTTTCCACCCGCACGCGCAGGTCGTACCAGGCCGCCTGGCCGGTCACCGGGTCGGCGTTGAGCACCCGTCCACCGGCGAGGAATTCCGAGATCACGTGGTTCAGCAGGAAGCCGCGCTCGGACTCCGGCGCGTCGTCGGACAGGTTCCAGGCACCGCGCCGTTTGCCGATGGCGTTCCAGGTCCACACCGTGTCGGGATTGACGCCCTCCATCAGCCGAATCTGGCATTTCAGCCGGCCGTTGCGGCCGATCACCCAGACCCAGCCGTCGTCCTGGATGCCGAGCGCGGCGGCGGTGCCACGGTGCATGTACAGCCGGTTGTAGCTGTAGATTTGCCGCAGCCAGGCGTTCTGCGAGTGCCACGCATGGTACATCGCCATCGGCCGCTGGGTCACCGCATGCAGCGGGTACGCCGCCTGTTCCGGCAGGGCTTGCTCGAACGGGGGATACCAGATCGGCAGCGGGTCAAAGTGCTTGCGGATCCGTTCGCGCTGCGCGTCGGGGGGCTGGTTCGGACCGTGGCCCTCGGCGGCGAGCCGGAACTTCTGCAGCGGCTCGGCGTAGAGTTGCAGCACGATCTGCGCGGTGCTGTCGATCAGGCCCAGCCGCTTGGCGTCCGCCAGATAGGCCGCATTGGCGTGCTTGTAATACAGGGCCTCGGGGGCGTGGTGGTACGACCAGAAGCAGCCGTTGGCGACGTAGCGCTGCAACTGGTCGGGGTTGGATGCGCCGACACCCTCCGCGGTGCCGTCGGCGCCGCGCCAGCCGGCCAGCGGACCGACACCGGGGCGGCGTTCATGCCGGGCGATGTACTCGGCATAGTCGCGATACAGCGGGCTGCCGTCGTCCTTGACGAAGCCGGGCAGTTGCAGCCGCGCGCCCAGCGCGATCAGCACGTCCTGGAACGGGCGCACGTCGCGGTCGGGCGGCAGCACCGGCTGACGGATCGAGTCGGCCGGGCCCTCCGGGCTGCCGATCGGCCGGTCCAGCAGGGAGATGCAGTCCCAGCGTTCGAGATAGGTCGTGTCGGGCAGCACCAGGTCGGCGTAGGCGACGGTCTCGGAATAGAACGCGTCGGAGTAGATGATGTGCGGGATGCGGTAGGCGCCGGTGGCGGGATCTTTGTCGGCCATCTGTCGCGCCGCCTCCCCGGGATTCATCGAGGAGTTCCACGCCATGTTGGCCATGTACATGAACAGCGTGTCGATCTTGTACGGATCGCCGGCATGGGCATTGGCGATCAGCGTGTGCATCAGCCCGTGCGCCGACATCGGTGCGTCCCAGGTGAACGCCTTGTCGATGCGCACCGCGGAGCCATCGGGTTCCAGCAGCAGGTCCTCGGGGCCGCGCGGATAGCCCAGCGCCATGCCGGGCAGCATGGTGTCCGGCTTCGCCCCCTTGCCGACCGGCTGCGGCCCCGGCGGCATCGGCCGCGGATACGGCGACTTGTAGCGCCAGGAACCGGGGGTATCGACCGCGCCGAGCAGCATTTGCAGCAGGTGGATGGCGCGGCAGGTGTGGAAGCCGTTGGAATGCGCCGAGATGCCGCGCATCGCGTGCATCGCCACCGGCCGGCCGAGCATCTTGTCATGCCGCCGCCCCGACGTATCGGTCCACGGCTGGTCCAGCTCGATCGCCTGGTCGAACGCCACGTCGGCCAGTTCGCGGGCGATGCGGCGGATCGTCGCCGCCGGAATGCCGCAGGTGTCTGCCACCACCTCGGGCGCGTAGCGGCCGTCCAGGTAGCGCTCGGCAAGCAGATGAAAAACCGGCAGGGCGCGGCGGCCGTCACGGAGAGAAATGTGGCCGGCGATCTGCGGCTGCATGCCGGGCGTCGCGGCGTCGATCGCGGTTGAGGAGGCGCGGTCCCAGGCCAGCGGTTTTCCCCCCGCGTCGCGGACGAACAGCCCATCATCGGCGCCACCGGGGTTCTGCACCACCAGCCAGGCGGCGTTGGTGTAGCGGGCGAGGAAATCCAGGTCGATGCGGTCGGCTTGCAGCAGTTCGTGCACGAGGGAAAGAACAAACAACCCGTCGGTGCCGGGGCGGATGCCGACCCACTCGTCGGCGACGGCGGAGTAGCCGGTCTTCACCGGGTTCACCGAGACGAATTTTGCGCCGCGCGCCTTCAGCTTGGCGATGCCGAGCTTGATCGGGTTGGAGTCGTGGTCCTCGGCGACGCCGAACATCAGCAGGTATTTGGTGCGTTCCCAGTCGGGATCGCCGAACTCCCAGAAGCTGCCGCCGACCGAGTAGAGGCCGCCCGCCGCCATGTTGACCGAGCAAAAGCCGCCATGCGCGGCGAAGTTGGGGGTGCCGAACTGCTTGGCCCACCAGCCGGTGAAGGATTGGCTCTGGTCGCGGCCGGTGAACAGCGCCAGCTTGCGCGGCTCACTGGCGCGGATGTCGCCGAGCCATTTTGTCGCCAGCGCCAGCGCTTCGTCCCACTCGATCTCCTTGAAGTCGCCGGCGCCGCGCTCGCCGGTGCGCAGCAGGGGCTTGGTCAGGCGAGCAGGGGAGTAGTGGTTCATGATGCCGGCGGAACCCTTGCCGCACAGCACGCCATGGTTCACCGGATGGTCGGGGTTGCCCTCGATGTAACGGATGCGGCCGTCCTTCAGGTAGACCCGGATGCCGCAGCGGCAGGCGCACATGTAGCAGGTGGTGGTCTTCATGGTGTCGGAGATCGTGGGAGACGTGTCGATGGTCTCCACCGGACGCGCGAAACCGCTGGTCCGTGAGGCTGCTGCGTCCGCCAAGCTGTTCTCCCCCCTCCGCCGTGCGCGCGGTGCCGGGGCGGAGGGAGGTGCCCGCCTTGCGCCGCGCAGTCAGGTTGTTGCCCAAGCCAAGTCGCGGTCCAGCCGGAGGCACCCGGCGAGCCGTTCGCGCTACCATGCTCCGGCGGGGATGAAATTTCTATCCCACCCGGGCGGAAATGGCAGGTTGTTGCGCCACCGTCCGGCAGGGATAACGCGGTCCTGCACTGCGGCGGGCTGCTGTTCCGCTTTTCCGGGAAGCCGAGGTAGGACTGCGGGCGCCACGGCGCCGGTGTGTGGCCGGCAGGCGACGGCAACTCGACAATATTGCGTGCCGGCCTATCATGCTGCGATGCAACATCGAGGGTATTCGCCATGCCGACCAGCGAAAAGATCCTGGCTTGGGTCAAGCCGCTCGAAGGCGACCGCTTTGTGGCCTCCTTCGTGGCGGCGAACACCGAGTCTCGCCGCGCTCCAGCGACGCACGGGTTCCCCTCTGCGGTCGAAGCGAGGGCATGGGTGGAACGGCAAGCCGCGGAATTGGGTGTGACGGTGGAATGGGTGGATCAATCGGCGGCGGGCCGCCGGTAACCTGCGCGTCCCACCGCACCCGCCCGATGCGCGCCACGTTGTCGCCGGCAGGCGCAGCGCCGCGCCCCTGATCCGCCGGCACGCCCGGTACCGCGCTACATCACTCCCGCCCCGGCGTTGTCCTGCTCGTCGCCGGCAAGGCGCCGCGCCGGTCCTGCGGGATCCGTGGCGGCATCTCGCGCTCTTCCGCTGTTTTCGGTTCCATCGATGGCTTATGGGAAACCTCTCGGTCCCGCAGTAGGGCTCGAACCTGCGCGCCAGCGGTCAGCGGGGGCTTGCTCGCACGACACATGGAGCGACTCGGATAAACCCGGTCTTGGCCCGGTACATCCGAAAATGCCTGATGCCGGCGTGACGCGACACAGGCCCGGGGGGTCAGCGACCCCGATGGTCCGTGCCATGGCCTCTGCCGCCATGGCCTCCGCCGCCACGCGGACCACCGCCGCCATGGCCATAGCCGCCGCCCCAGCCGCCACCGCCGTAGAAGAAGTCAAATCCGAGGTTCGGGTAAGCGTAATAAGGCGGCGCATAGAAGTAACCGGGCGGCACGCAGCCGTAATTTGGATAGTAGTAGTATCCCGGCGGGCACGAATACACGTATTGGGCGCGAGCGGGCGCAGGCACCACAACTCCGGCAACCGCGATGCCGATGCCGAGCAGGATGGCAATTGTGCCGGTCGAAGTTCTGTTGCGATCCATCGTAACCTCCCGAAACCTTGGTCCGCCACGACAGCGCTGGTCGTCGAGGATCGGCACACGAGCGCTATCGCGTCTCGTGAGGCAGCGACCGCTCCACGCATCGCTGGAAGACCGTGTCGGCGGCCTTCCGTCGGCTGTCCCGTAGGATTTGAGTTTGGGATCATTCCCTGCTCGTTGTCATTGATATGGATCAGACCGGTGACAGCAGAGCAGGCGGAACAGTCGGGTGCGGCGGCGCGCATAAGATTTGTCGGGGCGCCTCGAGGCGAGATGGGCCGCTTCGGCCGCCAGGTTCGCCGGGCCAACCAGGACGGCACGTCGCTTCCTGGGCCGGGACGCCCCGTTACGGCCACTTACCCCCGGACCAGCGGCACGTCACTGCTGCGAGCGGCCCAAGCATAAGGATTTGTCGGGCGTCCCGGAACGAGATTCGGTTGAACTCGCTGGCTCCCGGAGTAGGATAAATCCACGTCCCCTAACGCATTGAACAAACAACCTTTTCTTGTTCGTCCTTGGAGCCGTGTGCCCGCTCAGATACCCGCTGCGTGCGTGGCAGATCCCGCATCCATGCCTTGATCTCAGACTCCCACCAAGCGACTGCACTGCCGGTGAGGTTAACGGATCGCGGGAACTTGCCGGCGCTCATCATCTTGTAGATCGCGCTGCGGCGAAGGTTCACGACCTCCATGACGGCTGGGAGGCGGAGTAACCGACCATCGGTCGAGACCACGACGCGACATTCGACGTGGGCGAAGGCGCGAGAGGTAGCCGCGCTGGCGGACCAGAACTGGTCGGTGGCGGCCATCGCCGAGCGCCAGGGCCTCACCGAAAGGCGCGTGCGGCAGTTGCTGGCGATCGCCGCTGCGGAGGGTTCCTCGGCTCCGGCGGATGAATTGGAGCCAGCGAAGCAACTGGAAATTCCGCCGGCGCCGCGGGCACGGATGACGCGGCGCACATTGTTGGACCGGGCCTGGATCGCGATGCACCTGGACCGACGATTGTGGACGATGGACGGCGCCAGACGGATGTTCTGGCTCGAATCCGTGGTGACGATCCATGCACTTGGGGATGGTGCCGGCCTGGGGTTTGGAGAGCACGGCAGCGGCTTCGAAAGTCGAACCGAGTTCGCATCAGCGCACGGTGGCAGCGAGGCCGACCTCGATGCTCTGATCCATCGCGGCCTGCTGCTCGACCTGGACGGCGGCGGCATCGGCCTTCCTCCCAACCTGGGTTTGAAGGCAAGGGAGAGGGCGGGAGGCAACCTGGTTCCCAGCCGCGGGGGGCCGGCGCCTGTGCAC
>JBEKNT010000442.1:0-5448 GCA_049522565.1 Acetobacteraceae bacterium | reverse complement strand
GGGGCGGAGGTCGGCGAGGATGCGGGCACGAGCTTCATCGACGCTGATCATGGCGGGCGATCCTGGTTGGGCGAGGGCAGGGGGACTGTGCGCGGCGTCGGGGGCGGCCTCAAGCCCGCCGGCGGCCAGGGCCGGTCTGAACCTCGCCAGGGGATCCGACGCGGACACGCCGCCGGCGCTTCGCCAGGCGCCCGGACCAATGCCGACGTTCGCGGCATGGCTGGTGCAGCAGACCCCTGCACCGGCTGGCCGACGATGGCACGGGTTCCATCTCTTGTTGCGAACTGGTCAAATGCTGCACAACCATTGCGTTGCCGACGTGTCGCGCGGCCGGAGATCCAGAAGATAGATGCGTGATCGTCAGCCCACCCCGGCGATGGCCGGCCGCGGAACAAGCAGATGAAGTCTATTGCGCCCGCGCAACGGCGCCGCTGGCCAGGAATTGTGGCGGTCGCGCTGGTTGTCCTGGTCGTCATCGTCAGCGTGATTGCCGCCCTGGCGCCGAGCCTGCTACCGGCCAGCCCCAGGCTCGATGCGGACACCAGGAAGGTCGCGGCCCTCGCCATCTTCGTCGCAAGCTATCTGGCCCTCGCCATTGGCAAGATACCGGGACTCAGCATCGATCGCGCCGGCGTGGCGCTGGTGGGTGCCGGCCTCATGGTCGCCTCCGGCGTGCTGTCGCTGGAAGATGCCTACAAGGCGATCGACCTCGACACCATCACATTGCTGCTCGGCATGATGATCGTCGTGGCCAGTCTGCGCCTGTCCGGCTTCTTTGCCGTCGCCACGACATGGATCATCGAGCATGCGAAACGACCGATGATCCTGCTGTGCGCGGTCACCGCCACGTCGGGCATCTTCTCGGCCTTCCTGGTCAATGACGCGATCTGCCTGGTGCTTGCCCCGCTGGTCCTGGAACTGACCCTGCGCATGGGCCGCAAGCCGGTTCCCTACCTGCTGGCGGTGGCGATGGCCTCCAACGTCGGATCGACCGCCACGATTACCGGCAACCCGCAGAATATCATGATCGGCAGCTTCTCGCAGATCCCCTACGCGACGTTCGCCCTGGCGCTTGGGCCGGTCGCGCTGGTCGGACTGGTCATCACCGTCGGATTGGTGGCCCTGTTCCACCGCGAGGAATTCGCCGGCGGCGGCCGAATGACGGCGGCGAAGGTGAACATCCGTGTCAATCGCGTGCTTATCGCGCGTGCGCTGCTGGCAACCGCCGTGATGGTGGCGCTGTTCTTCATGGGACAGAAACCGGCCAAGGCGGCCATCATCATCGGGGGCCTTCTGCTGCTGACCCGGCGCGTCAAGAGCGAGCGAGTCTATGCCGAGATCGATTGGTCGCTGCTGCTGATGTTCGCCGGACTGTTCATCATCGTTGCCGGCGCGCAGCGCGCGCTGCTCACGCCCGACCTGGTGGCGCGCGTCATCCGCCTGCACCTCGATCAGACCCCCATCCTGAGCGCGGTGACGGCCGTGCTGTCGAACCTGGTCAGCAACGTGCCGGCGGTGCTGATGCTGAAGCCTTTCGTTGCAGCCTTGCCGGATCACGCCACCGCCTGGTTGACCGTCGCCATGGCGTCCACTCTGGCGGGCAATTTCACCATTCTTGGTTCCATCGCCAACCTGATCGTGGTGCAGAAGGCCGCCACCCGCGGGGTCACGATCAGCTTCTGGGACTACTTCCGGGTCGGCGCACCGCTCACCGTCATCACCCTCGTGATCGGCACGCTTTGGATGTGTCTATGACGCCGGTCGCGCAGAGAGGTCGCTTCCGGCCGCGCTCGCTCGACGCCGTCAATTTCCTGCTCGCCGACGTGCGCGGGGCGCTCGGGCCCTACCTGAACGTGTTCCTGGTCACCCAGCAGCACTGGAGCCAATCCGAGGTTGGCCTGGTGACGACCGTGGGCGGTTTGCTCGGCCTGTCGATCCAGACGCCGATCGGCGCGGCGATCGACGAGACCCACGCCAAGCGAGGCGCGATCGTCGTGGCGCTGGCCGTGCTGGCGCTCGGGGCCATCGTGATCTTCGCCATGCCGCGCTTCTGGCCGGTGGCGATTGCCAACAGCCTGATGGCGGTTGTCGGCGACGTGTTCGGTCCCGCGGTCGCGGCGGTGACCTTGGGTCTGTATACCCGAAAACGGCTTGCCAGGCGTATGGGACGCAACTCGGCGTTCGACCATGCGGGCAACGTCGCCATCGCCGTGGCCGCCGGCGCGGTCGGCTATGCATTTTCCCAGCGCGCCGTGTTTCTTCTCGTTCCGGTCTTCACCGTGCTCGCCGGCCTGGCGGTGCTGTCCATCCCAGCCGCCGCCATTGACTACGACAGGGCACGCGACCTGCGTGAGGATGCGGACGCGGCCGAGACCCAAGTCAGTGCCGCCGGCTACGGCATCCTGTTCAAGTCCCGCCCGCTGGTCATCTTCGGTTTGTGCGTCATGCTGTTCCATCTCGCCAATGCGGCGCTGCTGCCTCTGGTGGGACAGAAGCTGGCAACCGCCCATCCCAAAGAAGCGACGGCCATGATGTCGACCTGCATCATCGCCGCGCAACTGGTGATGCTGCCGATCGCCCTGCTGGTAGGACGCACCGCCGACACCTGGGGACGCAAGCCGTTGTTCCTGGCGGGGTTCGCCGTCCTGCCCCTCCGCGCCGTGCTTTACACCCTCTCCGACAACAGCTTCTGGCTGATCGGCGTCCAGGTGCTGGATGGAGTCGGTGCCGGGATATTCGGCGCCCTCACGCCCCTGGTGATCGCGGATATCATGCGCGGCACCGGACGCTACAACCTGGCCCAAGGCGCCATCGCGACGGTCCAGGGGATTGGCGCCTCGTGCAGCGGGCTGGCCGCCGGCGTGATCGTCGACCACTTCGGATACAGCGCCGCCTTTCTCGCCGCCGGCGGCGCCGCGCTCGTGGCCCTGGTCGTCTTCGCCCTGCAGATGCCGGAAACCGCCGAACGCGAGGCGCCGGGCGCATGAGCCCTGCAATGGCAAGAAACAGTCTCCCCCTCCCCTTGAGGGAGGGGGTTGGGGGAGGGGTTCGTGCCGCGTGACCCCCTCCCCCCAACCCGCTCCCTCAAGGGGAGGGGGAGCCTCCTTCTCCATGACGACCCGACTGTTTCATTCAGGGCGGGTCGGCTGCCCCGGCCGGTGGTCAACTCGCAATCACGGGTGGCGTGACCAAGCGGGATCGACGCTATCGCGGTGGTGACGCAGGCGACCCTGCCCGCACTGCTGACCCGCGCGCGCCACTCCCCTACACTCGTCCGATGAACCCACGCACCCACCCCCCGGTCGAACCAAATCCCGACACCCGGATAGAATCCCAGCAGCGCGTCTGGGACGGGCGTTTTCCGCTCGACGTCGTCCGTTTCCGCCACCGCCGCTTCGATGGCGCCCTATCCGGCACGCGCACCTGGGAACTCTGGCGCCGTGGCCGCGCCGCCGCGGTGTTGCCGTACGACCCGGACAGCGACCAGGTCGTGCTGATCGAGCAATTCCGGCTGCCCGCCCTGGCCGCCGGCATCGATCCGGTGCTGGTGGAACTCCCCGCCGGCCTGTGCGACGCGGGCGAAGCCCCGGAGCAAACCGCACGCCGGGAAATGCTGGAGGAGATGGCCCTCCCGGTCACCACCCTCCACCCGATCGGTGATTTTCTGCTCACCCCCGGCGGTGCTGACGAACGATGCGCGCTGTATCTCGGCCGCGTCGTCGCGCCGCCGGCCGATGCCGACGGCATCGTCGGCATTACCGGCCTGGCGGACGAACACGAGGACATCCGCACCCGCATCTGGCCCGCGTCCCGGGCGATCGAGGCTGCGCTCGCCGGGCGTTTCGCCAATTCGGTGACGACCATCGGTCTGCTATGGCTGGCGGCGCGGCACGACGCGATGCGCGCCGCGTGGAGGACCGCATGACCGAAAAACTGTTCCAGGACGATCCGCATCTGCGCGCCACCGCCGCAACGGTGCAGGCCAGCGCGCCGGAGGGCATCGTGCTCGACCGCACGGTGTTTTACGCCCGCGGCGGCGGCCAGCCGGGCGACACCGGCGTGCTGCGCTGGGACGGCGGCGAGACGCCGGTCGCCGACACCGTGAAGGGCGACGGCGACACGATCCTGCACCTGCCCGCACCTGGCGCCGCGCTGCCGCCGGTCGGCGCGACAGTGCAGGCCGAGATCGACTGGGACCGCCGCTACAAGCTGATGCGGATGCACACCGCGCTGCATCTGCTGTGCACCGTGATCAAGGGTGCCGCGGTGACCGGCGGCTCGGTCGGCGCGGATCGCTCGCGGCTGGATTTCGACCTGCCCAATCCACCGCCGAAAGAGGCCGTCGAGGCCGGGCTGAACGCGCTGATCGAGGCGGATCACCCGGTGCGCATCGAATGGGTGGACGACGCGGTGCTGGACGCCAATCCCGACCTCGTCCGCACCATGTCGGTGCAGCCGCCGCGCGGCAGCGGCCGGTTGCGGCTGATGCGCATCGGCGACGGCAATGCGCCGGTGGATTTGCAGCCCTGCGGCGGCACGCATGTCGCGCGCACCGGCGAGATCGGCCGCATCGCCGTTGTGAAGATCGAGAACAAGGGCAAGCAGAACCGCCGCATCATCATCGCACCGGCCTGAGCGCGCGGCGAGGAGCGGACCAGCTCGCCGACCCCGGCGTAAACCGGGGCAGGCTAATGTTCTGACTCTGACGGATCGATCCCACCGACCGCCACGATCGTCATGACGGGCGAAGGCCCGCCATCTACGACTGTGCCGCCCGCGCGGGGGAAAGTCGTGGATGCCGACCGGAGCCTGCCGCCAGGCGATCGCATCCGTGTCGAGTTCGCCGGAATTGGTGCGGTCGAGACGGCGATGTCGTGTTGAGCAGCGCAGGGCAGGGGCATTCACAGTGGCCTTGTCGCTTACGCACACGATCACCGTTGTGCAGGACGGGAGATTGCAATGGTTACACGCTGCTTCTCTGCTTCTGAACGCCGGTCGGGGTCACTCCCGGCCGGCGTTCGCATTCTGGGGCGACGAATCCCAACAATTCGTTGACGCGCCGCGCGGCAGGCGTCCGCCCCCTCCGCAACCCCTGTGCAGCAAGCCCCCACATGCTGCTAGTCTGCGCTCCAGGGATGGCCCAACGAAAAGGAGATGGACCCCATGACCAATCACGTGGGCCGCCGCGCCCTGGCCGGCGCCGCGGCCTTGTTGCCCGCCGCCGCGCTGATCCCGGCCGCGCGGGCGCAGTCGGCGAACGAGTCCGCGTTCGACCGCATCCGCCGCACCAAGGTGCTGCGCATCGCCGCCCTGCCGGGTGAATTGCCGTATTTCCAGAAGGACCTCGCCACCGGCGAATGGAGCGGCGCCTGCATCGACATGGCCAAGGACATCGCCAAGGTGTTCGACGCCAAGCTGGAATACCTCGAGTCGACCTATGGCAACTCG
>JBEKNT010000441.1:0-5457 GCA_049522565.1 Acetobacteraceae bacterium | reverse complement strand
ATATGCGGCATGGCGGCGACGTCGATGCCTTCCACCAGCGGCGCGATCACGTCGCGCGCCCGCGGACCCTGTACCGCGACGACACCCCATTGCTCGGTGATCGAGGTCAGCCACACGCGCAGGTGGGAAAATTCGGTTTGCCGGTAGTCTTCCATGTGGTGCAGCACGCGCGCCGCGCCGCCGGTCGTCGTGGTGACGTGAAACCGGTCGGCAGCCAGCCGCGCGACGATGCCGTCGTCCAGCACGAAGCCGTTCTCGCCCAGCAGCAATGCGTAACGGCAACGTCCGGGCGTCAGGGAGGCGACGTCGATCGTGTAAAGCAGATCGAGGAATTCCGCTGCGTCCGGGCCAACGACTTCGATCTTGCCGAGGGTGCTTGCGTCCAGCAGGCCGACCGCGTTGCGCACGGCCCGGCATTCGCGCGCCACGGCGGCGGGTTCATCCTCAGCGGCGCGCGGAAAGCAGCGCGCGCGCTTCCAGGCGCCGACATCCTCGAACACCGCGCCGTGCGACGCGGCCCAGTCGTGCAGCGGTGTCTGGCGCACCGGCTCCAGCAGTTCTCCCCGCGCCGCGCCGGCCAAGGTGCCGAACGTGACCGGGGTGTAGGGCATGCGGAACGTGGTGTGTCCCACGGCCGGTACCGGCTGCCCCAGCAATCCGGCGACGGCGGCCAGCGCGTTCAGGTTGGAGGTCTTGCCCTGGTCCGTCGCCATGCCCGCGGTGGTGTAGCGCTTCACATGCTCGATCGAGCGGAAGCCCTCGCGCGTGGCGATGCGCAAATCCTTGGTGGTGACGTCGTTTTGCAGATCGACGAAGGCCTTGCCATGCGGCGCGGTGTTCGGCTGCATCCCGCTTGTGCCGCGCGGCAGCGTGCCCAACACCATGAACCGCCGCGGCGCGGCATGGCCGCGCGTCGCGGCCTCGCCGGCGGCGTAGCCTGTGTCCAGGCAGGCTTCGAGGTCGAAGGTGCCGGCGCAGGCACCGGCGCACTGCACGCCTGAAGCCGCGCCGGCGGGGACGAAAGCACCGATCGCAGCATCGAACCGTAGCGTGCCGCGCGACTGCGAGAACAGATGGACGGACGGCGTCCAGCCGCCGCACAGCAGCAACGTGTCGCACGGCAGGGCGGCGGGGCGGCCCGACAGCAGCACGTCGCGCAAGCGCAGCCGGCCGGATGTGCCGGCGATCGTCGTGCCGGCGAACACCGGGAGTCCCGCATCGCGCGCCGCCGTCACCGCCGCGCCGCCCGGTGCCGCGCGCGCATCGGCGATGCCGGCGATCGTCACGCCCGCCTGGTGCAGCGCCAGCGCGGCGCGATAGGCGCTGTCGTCGGTTGTTGCGACTACGACGCGTCCGCCGGCCTTCACGCCATAGCGCTGGAGGTAGACGCGTGCCGCATCGGCCAACATGATGCCGGGCCGATCGTTATGCGGAAATACCAGCGGCCGTTCGATGGCGCCCGCCGCCAGCACCACCGCGGCGGCGCGGACCTGCCACAATCGCTCGCGCGGCAAACCCGGATCGGGCGCAGCGAGGTGCTCGGTGACACGCTGCGCCAGGCCGATGAAGTTGTCGGGGAAGCAGCCGAAGGCGGTGGTGCGTGGCAACAGCGTGACGGCGCCTCGCGCGCCGAGCGTGGCGAGCGTGGCGTCCAGCCATGCGGCCGCCGGCTTGCCGTCGATCGTCGCCTCGGTTTCCGCCAGCAGCGATCCGCCGATCTCCTCCTGTTCGTCGCACAGGATGACGCGTGCGCCGTGGGCGGATGCGGCCAGCGCGGCGGCGAGTCCCGCGGGGCCGCCGCCGATCACCAGCACCTCGCAATGTGCGAAGTGGTGCAGATAGCGGTCGGCATCGGCGGCGAACGGCGCGCGGCCCAGGCCGGCGGCGGCCCGGATCGCCGGTTCATACAGACGCTGCCACAATGCGGGCGGCCACATGAAGGTCTTGTAGTAGAAGCCGGCGGACAGCAGCGGCGACAACCGATCCGCCATCGCGCCGATGTCGCAGCGCAGCGACGGCCAGCGGTTCTGGCTGTGGGCTTGCAGTCCGTCGTACAATGCGACTTGCGTCGCGCGCAGGTTGGGCGTGATGCGGCCGGCGCCGCGATCGATCGTCACCAGCGCATTCGGCTCCTCCGCGCCGGCGGCGACGATGCCGCGTGGCCGGTGGTATTTGAACGAGCGGGCGACCAGGTGCACGTCATTGGCGAGCAGGGCGGAGGCCAGCGTGTCGTTTTCGCAGCCGGTATAGGGCTGGCCGTCGAATGTGAATGCCAGCGGACGGTCGCGGCGGATGCGTCCGCCGGATGGAGTGCGGAATGGCTGGTTCATTCCGCGTCCGGCCGTTGCTGTCCAACCGGATAGGTCGCGACGATTTTGTCGCTGACCGTGTCGCGCAGACAGTTGAAGAACCGGCCGCAGCCGTGGGTGTGGCGCCAGCGCTCGGCATGCGCGCCCTTGGGATTGGTGCGCATGTACAGGAAGTCGGTCCAGGCGGCGTCATCGACGGCGGAGGGATCGGGCGGGCGGGCGATGTGCGCCTCGCCGCCGGGGGAAAATTCGTTCTCCGGGCGGGCGCCGCAGAAGGGACAACGGATCAGCAGCATCAATGCGCCACCGCGGCGGCGGCGGCCTCGTCGATCAGGCGGCCGGTGCGGAACCGGTCCAACGCGAAGGGCGCAACGATCGGATGCGGCTCGCCGCGCCCGACGGTCGCGGCGAAGGCGTGGCCCGAGCCTGGCGTGGCCTTGAAGCCGCCGGTGCCCCAGCCGCAATTCACGAACAAGCCGGGCACCGGCGTCAGGCCGATGATCGGCGAGCGGTCCGGCGTGACATCGACGATGCCGCCCCAGTTGCGCAGCATGCGCAGCCGGCGGAAGGTCGGGAACAACTCGCAGATCGCTTCCAGCGCGTGCGTCACGATGTGCAGGCCGCCGGTCTGGCTGTACGATAGGTACGCGTCGGTGCCGGCACCGATCACCAGCTCGCCCTTGTCGGATTGTGAAATATAGGCGTGGATGGTGTTCGACATCACCACGCAGGGGAGTACCGGTTTCACCGGCTCGGACACCAGCGCCTGCAACGGGTAGCTTTCCAGCGGCAGGCGGAGGCCGGCCATCGCCAGCACCACGCTGGTGTGGCCGGCGGCGACCACGGCGATTTTGCGTGCGGCGATCGGCCCCCGGGTGGTTTGCACGCCGGTCACCGCGCCGTTCGCATCGCGGCGGATCGCGGTGACTTCGCAGTTCTGCACGATATCGACGCCGAGCGTGCTCGCCGCCCGCGCATAGCCCCAGGCCACCGCGTCGTGCCGCGCCACGCCGCCGCGGCGCTGCAACGCCGCGCCCAGCACGGGATAGCGCAGATCGCGCGACACGTTCAGCGGCGGGCAGAATTGTCGCGATTGTTCCGGCGTCAGCCATTCGTTGTCGATACCCGCCAGGCGGTTGGCATGCACGTGGCGGCGGAACACCCGCACGTCATGCTCGGTATGCGCCAGCATCAGCACGCCGCGCGGCGAATACATCACGTTGTAGTTCAGCGTCTGCGCCAGGCCTTCCCACAGTTTCAGCGCATGTTCGTACAGCGCGGCGCTGGCGTCCTGCAAGTAGTTGGAGCGGATGATGGTGGTGTTGCGCCCGGTATTGCCGCCGCCGAGCCAGCCCTTCTCCAGCACCGCGACGTTGCGGACGCCATGCTCGCTGGCGAGATAGTAAGCGGTCGCCAGCCCGTGCCCGCCGGCGCCGACGATCACCACGTCATAGGCGGATTTCGGCTCCGGGGAACGCCATTGTTCCGGCCACGCATTGCCGGTGAACGCCTGGCGCAACAGGGTGGCGAAGGAGAATCGCAAGCTGGCCTCGACGGATGATGGGCGAGCGCAGTCGTGCCACGTCAGACTGCTGTCGTCATCCCCGCATGCGGGCTTATTCTCCCCCTCCCCTCGTCGGAGGGGGTTGGGGGAGGGGTGCGTATATCTGCCGGCCGGCAGATGTCAGGGACCCCTCCCCCCAACCTTGGTCCGCTTCGCGGCCCAAGCCCACAAGGAGAGGGGGAGAACAGCGCGGCTGCAAAAACGTCGTCAGGCGCGCGATCTCCGCATCGAGCGCCTGGCGGAAATCGCGCCCCTTCGGTGCGGCGTCGGTGAAGCCAGGCGTCACTTGCACCGCGCCGTTTGTTGCGGTGGCGTTGGCCCAGCCGATCACCCGTTCGCCCCAAAGCAGTGGCATCGCGTAGTAGCCGAGGCGTCGATCCGCCGCCGGTGTATAGGCCTCGAAGCGGTAGTCCCAGTCCCACAGCAGGGCGAAGCGGCGGCGATCCCAGACGAGCGGGTCGAACGGCGCGAGGAAGCGCACCGCGCGCGGCGGTTCCGTCGCCCGAATGCCGGGTGGCCAGAGATATCGCTCGCCTTCGACATCGCCGCTTTCCAGTTCGCCGGACGCCAACAGCGAGCGCACGGCGTCGGCCGGGTCGCCCAGATCCGGCACGCCGCGCGACAGCAAGCCGCACGTGGCGCGCAGGCTGCGTTCGGGCAGCGGTGCCAGGATGCGCGTCACCAGCAGCACCACGCGGCGCGTGCGTTCGTCGCGCGACAGCGGTTCGGCGTGCGGCGGTGCGGGCGCGTAGATGCGGATGCCGTCCTGGCGGTGCGCGACGCGGAGCAATCCGTAGTAGTGCAGGCTTTGCAGGGCGCGGGTGGTCGCCGCGGACCAACTGCCCCAGCCGTTCAAGGCGCGTTCGCGGCCGAAGCGCTCGGCCAGGTCGCGCGGATGGGTGATGGCGCGGTCGCGCACGAAGGCCAGCACGTCGGCGGCGAGGCCGGTCGGGGCGTGGCGGCCGTTGTCGCCGTCCGGGTCGTACCGCGGGTGCAGCAGGTGCCAGGTGTCGCGCGGCATGATGCCGTAGGCGTAAAGAAAATCCTCCTCCAGCCGCAGCGGCGCGAAACGGCGTTGCAGATCGCCGACGCGGTAGTCGGTGACCCGGTGGCGCAGGATCAGGTCCTGGGCACGGGCGGGCGCGCGGATCGGGTCGGCCTGGACGAAGCCGAGCGCGGCCACCGCGCGGCCGAGCGTCGTCGGCGCGCGGAACGACGCGGCAATCGCCATGCGGCGCAGGCGGGCTTGGGTCAGTGGCTTCGGCATGCTCCGCTGCAGTCTAGCCGCAGTCTGCTGACAGCGTCCTGTCAGCAGCCGATCGTGCCACGGCAGGATACGGGACGTCTCGTGACAAGGCGCGTGCTAGTGTGGCGATCCTGACGCTTAGATCCCAAGGACAGGCAGCGGCCGCCCCCCCGTGTGTCATGGCCGGCGAAGGCCGGCCACCCACGACGTTGCTGCGTGCACCGACGGAAAGTCGGGGGTGCCCGGCCGTCGCCGGCCAAGACCCACGCGCGGGCGGCCGCTCCCACTCCTTGGGCTCTAAGCGGCAGCAGCGCCACACATGCACGCGCCTTGTCACG
>JBEKNT010000440.1:0-5475 GCA_049522565.1 Acetobacteraceae bacterium | reverse complement strand
TGAGCGAAGCGGCGCGGCAATCCCCCGCGCGAGACGCCGCCGTTCGCCGGGCGGGAGATTGCTTCGCCGCTTCGCTCCTCGCAAGAAACCAACTCCCCCTCCCCCCAACCTCGGTCCGCTTCGCGGCCCAAGCCCACAAGGGGAGGGGGAGCCGCCTTATCTCCGGCGACCTCCACAGTTGCATCCAGGGCGGGTCGGCCGCCGCCGGCCGGTGGTCAACGCGCAATGACAGCGGTGATCGCTGGCCGCGGCTGGTTACCGGAACAGGGCGGTAATCGCCGCCGGATCCACCGCCTCGATCCGCGCCGGCTGCCAACGCGGCTTGCGATCCTTGTCCACCACCATCGCGCGCACGCCCTCGGCGAAGTCGGGATGCCGCATCGTCGTGTGGGTCAGCGCGAACTCGGCGTCCAGCGCCTGCGGCAGCGTCAGGTCGGCACCGCGCTGCAACGCCTTCAGGGTCCAGCACAGCGCCGAGGGCGAGACGCCGCGCAGCATGTCCAGCGTGCGCTGCGCCCAGTCGCTGCCGTCGGCTTCCAGGTGCCGCACGATCTGCGGCACCGTGCTGGCACCGAAACAATGGTCCAGCGCCGCGCGTTGCGCCGCCAGCGAAAACGCCGGCAGCGGCGCGGCGTGTTCCGCCAGTGCCCCGGCGCCGTCCCGGGCCAGTGCCTGCGACAGCGCGGCAAGCTGTGCGCGCGGGGTGAACTGGGTCGCCAGTCCCGCGTGCACCGCATCGGCGCCCTGCATGCGCGCGCCGGTCAGGCCGAGATACGTGCCGATGCAGCCCGGCAAACGCGGGAGAAAGAACGTCGCGCCGATATCGGGGAAAAAACCGATCGCGGTTTCCGGCATGGCGAACATCGCATGCTCGGTCGCCACCCGGTACGGCGCGTGCACCGATACGCCGATGCCGCCGCCCATGCAGATGCCGTCGATCAGCGCGACATAGGGCTTGGGGTAGGTCGCGATCATCCGGTTCAGCGCGTATTCCTCGCTGAAGAAGGCGTCCGCCGCCGGGCGATTGCCGTTGAGCTGGGCGTCGCGCAGCGCGCGGATATCCCCCCCGGCGCAGAAGGCACGCTCGCCGGCACCTTCGATCACGACGACGTGGACATGCGGGTCGTCGTGCCACTCGGTCAGCAGGCGCGTCAGGGCACGGATCATCTCCAGGTCCAGCGCGTTCAGCGCCTTGGGGCGGTTCAGCAGGATGCGGCCGGCCCGGCCGTCACGGCGGGCGATCACACTGTGTTCATGCGGCATCGATATGTCTCCGGAATCCCGCGTCGTCTAAGCGCAGACGTGACGCACGGCAACGTCCCGTCGCGGGTGATTTACTGGCCGTAACGGCGAATCCCGCCCATCCTGACCGCTGACGCCGCCCGGCGCGCGGAGACTGCGAGCATGCGAGACCTGGTAGTCCAGCAGCCCCATCTCGGGCGAGAGGCGATAAATCTGCTCGGGCGCATCGTTGCCAGCGGGGCCGAGGGGCTGGCGCAGGACGACATCGAGCCGTACTTGCTCGTTCGCTTGCTCCGCTGCGGCTATATCCGCCGGCAGAAGCCGCATGCCCCGGTGTTCGCGGCCACGCCGGCCGGCATCGACCGGTCGCGGCTCGAAACGATCGCGGCGCGGCGACGGCAGGACGACCGCGATCGGCGCGAGATCATCCGGGGCCGGCTGCAGGCGACGATCGCCCGGCTGGAACTTGGCGATCCGGGTGAGCGACCGCCGCCGACGCTGGGCGATTTCGGGTTGCCGGAGATCTACCAGCGCCAACGGCCCGTGCTGCACGAGCCGCAATGGCCGGCGATCCGCGCCGGGGGCGCGCGGCCGGCGCGGGAAGCCGGGCTGCTGGTCCCGCGCGATGACCGGCTGGCGATGATGCGGGAGGGTGAACCGCGGGTGACACCGGAAGACGCGCTGTCGCTGATCCGCGAAACGGCGCAGCGGACGATGCGCGAACGCGATCTGCCGGTGACCATCGCGGGTGAAGTGTTGGCGCCGGACGGTGAACTGCCGGTGGTGCATTTGGGCCGATTGCCGGCGAAACGCGAAGGCCGCGTGCCGCCAAAGCGCGACGGCTCGGTGCCGGCGACGCGCCGGGGCGGCGGGCCCGTGACGCGCGAAGATGGCGCGCAAGTGGCGCGCGAAGATGAGGCGCAGGTGGTGCGCGAAGCCGACGTCGCTGTGCCGCGCGACGACCATGTGCCGGTGGTGCGCCGGGACGATGGGGGGGCGGTGCGCGACGATGACGTGCCGGCCATCCTGTTGGCGGCGCTGATTGACGTACCGGCTGACTTGCGTGAGCCGGATGCGGCGGAGCCGCAGTACGACGAGCCGCAGTACGACGAGCCGCAGTACGACGCGGCGTCTGAACCCGCGCTGACGGAAGAGCGCAGCGGTGGTTGGAAGCGCGCCTCGGTCGTCGCTGCGGTCGCGACGGTCGCCCTGTTGGCCGGAGATCCGGTGTACCGACATTTGTCACCGTCGGTGGAGGCGCCGCCGCAGGCGCCGGTCGCGCCGGCCCTGGTGCAAGCGATGCCGCGGTTGCCCACGCCAGAGGCCGCGGCTTCGAATGCTGCCTCCGCGCCGTCGGGGTCGGCGGCAGCGGTGCATGCCGTCGCGGATCGGAAGCCAGCGTCGCGCGTCACGGCCATCGCATCCGAGCCAGGGGCGGTCGCCGCTCCCGCATCCGCGCCGCGTGCCGCGGCGCCTGAGCGCACTACCGCGGCGCCGGTCAGTGTGCTCAGGCCTACGCTGGCTGCGGCGGCGCACGACGGTAAACCCGTAACGGCAGCCGGCGCTCCGGCAACCCCCTCCGTGCCGGTTGCGGAACAGTCTGCCGCGAGCCATCCGACCGGCGTGGCCGAGGCGGCGACAGCGATGCACACTGACGCCGCCCCGGCGGCCGTTGCTGCAACCGCTATTGCGCCGATCGGTCCAGTGGTCGCGGCAACGCCCGTCGCGGCACAGGGTCCCGCCGCCGAGCCGACACCAGCCGCGGCAAAACCATCGACCGCGGCACCACCGCCTCTCGTCGCCGCACCGCCTGCGGCGGCGGCGCCGATCGTGGCAACGCGACCGGTCGTGGAGGCAACCCAGGTCCCGGCAACGCCTTCGGCAGGAGAGGCGACCCAAGCCGCGGCAAAATCATCGACCGCGGCACCACCGCCTCTCGTCGCCGCACCGCCGGCGATGGCGGCCACACCCGTCGTGGCCACCCGACCTGTCATGGCGACGCCCGTCGCCGTATCGCCACCGACGATGACAGCGGCTTCTGAAACGGCGATACCGGTCGCCGTTGTGGCAAAGCCCGCCGTGACGACTCTACCGGTCGCCGAGGCAACGCCGGTCGAGGCAGCGCGGCCTGTCGTGGCAGCGCCGCCGGCTGTCGAGGCAGCGCCGCAAGCTCTCGCGGCAACCCAGGTCGTGGCGACATCGGCCACTGTGGCACCTTCGCCCGAACCCTTGCCAGCGCAGCGCCGGTCGAATCACGCGGGGTTCGCGGCCGCGATCCAGAACGCCCAAGCCGCCGCCAGTGCGAATGCGAATCCGCGGACGCCGCCGCCGGCGGTCAGGCGAGAGGCGCACGCCGCGCCGGAGGAAGACGCGATGGCCCACGTGCTGGCGCGCCGGCGCGGCGGCGAAACGTCCGACGATCCCGCGGTCGATCGCCTGAATACCCTTAGTCTGCGCGCTGCGCAGCAGGGCAAGACGTTCTCGCCGCGTGTTATGACGGCGAGCACCCTGTCAGCGCGGCAAACGGTCACTCCGCCAGGGCAGGCGCGGCTACTTTCGCTGCCCTGAACGCCGGGATCACCTGCTCGGCAAACTGCTGCAATTGCTCCAGCGCGGCATTCAGCGGCACGCCGATCGACATGCTGCACGTGACGCGATCGAGGCCCGGGTAGCGCTTCTCCACCGCCTTCAATTGCTCGACGATGTCGTCCGGCGTGCCGGTGAGGAAGCCGCCGGCCTTCACCGCGTCCTCGATGCGCGGCAGGTTGGCGAACGGCGCGCGCTGCGGATCGCGCATCGTCTCGATCTGTTCGTCGGTCATCGCCTTCACCAGGCGCAGCTCACCGAACATCTTCATGTTCTCTTCGTAGTATTTCGCCGCCGCGCGCATGCCGGCCGCGCGGTTTTCGGCGATGAAGAACTGGAAGCCGAGCGACAACCGCTCCCCCAGTTCGATAGGCTTGCCGGCGCGCGCGTAGGCATCGCGGAACGCCACCATGTGGCGATCCACCGCGCCGCCCTCGGCCGAGCCGCCGCCGATCACGCCGCAAATCCCATGTTTCGCCATGAAGTCGAACGCCCGTTCCGAGCCGCTCTGGATCGGCTGCCAGCATTCCACCGGAAGCCGCAGCGGACGCGGCACCAGCGTCAGTTCCTTCAGCGTGTAGCCGCGATACGGCACCTCGGGCGGCAGCGTGTAATACTTTCCCCGATGCGAGAAGCTCTCGCTCTCGAACGCCTTGAAAACAATGTCCACCTGCTCTTCGAACAGCTCGCGGTTCGCCGCCTGGTCGAGCAATGGCGCGCCGAAGGTTTCCACCTCGCGGGTATGATAGCCGCGGCCAACGCCGAACACGACGCGGCCGTTGCTGAGGATGTCCGCCATCGCGTAATCCTCGGCGAGGCGCAGCGGATGCCACATCGGGGTGATGTTGAAGCCGCAATGGATCTTCAGGCGCTGGGTGACGTGCGCCAGATGCAGCGCCATCATCACCACGTTGGGGATGCCTTCATAGCCTTCGGGTTGGAAATGATGCTCCGCCATCCAGAAGGCGTTGAAGCCGACGCGATCCATCAGCTTCGCCATCGCCTCGGCCTTGTACAGCGTAGTGACAAGCTGCGCATTCGAATAGTGCCGGTCGTTGACCGGGGTACCGCCGTAGCCGAGGTCCTCCATGTCGATATGGCCGGCATAGGAGCTGTCGAACTTGGTGATCATTGGAATTCTCCCCTCGGCCCGGCGCGTGTTGCGTGCGGGTCTGTCGTGGCGGTGGGCTCGGCGCTGTCCTGCCGTAATCTGTAGCGCCAAAGGGCCGGTCCGTCGATGCCGGTCCGTCGATGTAGGTAGAATCCGAAGCTGGTTGCGCGCTTCCGGCCCCCCCACTTCTGCGCAGAGACCACCGGTCGCGACGCGACGGTGAACTGTTTGTGGGGATCAAGGATGACACGATATCTATTGGCAGGCGCGGCAGCGTTTGCCCTGATGAGCGGCATCGCCGCGGCGCAGACCACGTCGTCGGAGACCACGACCACGACCACGGCGACGGGCGCTCCTGTGGTGGTCTCGCCGCAATCGGGCACGCTGAGCACCACGCGCATCCAGCGGACCGACGATGGCCGGGGCACCGAGACCGACTCCCGGCGTACGACCTACCGGAACGAAAACGGCGTCGCGGACGACTCCGTCACCACGCGGACCACGCAAACCATGCCTCCGCCCGTCGCCACCAGTTC
>JBEKNT010000439.1:0-6167 GCA_049522565.1 Acetobacteraceae bacterium | reverse complement strand
GGACGGGAGAGCAGGCGGCGGGGCCCCTGGCGGATTACGCCGCGCGGCTGCGATGAAGGTCCGTAGTTCTCCCCCTCCCATGGTGGGATGGGGTTGGGGGTAGGGGTTCGTGCGCCCCGAACCCCTCCCCCCAACCCCCTCCCTCAAGGGGAGGGGGAGAAGTACGGACCTTCATCGCAGCCGCGCGGCGATATCCGCCAGGGGCACCGCCTCCTGCTCTCCCGTCCCGAGGTTCTTCACCTGGGCGACGCCCTGCGCCAGGTCGTCCTCGCCCAGGATCACCGCGGCGCGGGCGCCGATGCGGTTGGCGCGCTCCAGCCGCCGCCGCAAATTGCCGCGATACGCCATCTCGGCGCGCATCCCCGCCCCCCGCAGCGCCTGGAGAATGCCGAGCGCCGCTGCTTCCGCCGCCTCGCCGATCGGCACCACCGCGACCGGGGCCGGCACCCTGGGCGGATTGTCCAGCAGCATGGCGAGGCGCTCGATGCCGGCCGCCAGGCCCACCGCCGGTGTGGGCGGGCCACCCATCTCCTGCACCAGCCCGTCATACCGGCCGCCGCCCATCACCGTGCCCTGCGACCCCAGCTTGCCGGTGACGAACTCGAACGCGGTGTGGCCGTAGTAGTCCAGCCCGCGCACGATGCGGGGATTCTCCCGATACGGCACGCCGAAGCGGTCCAGCCAGGTGCGCACGCTGGCATAGAACGCCGCCGCCGCCTCGGTAAGATGGCCGGCGATCACCGGCGCGTTGGCGACGATGCGCCGGTCGCCCTCGTCTTTGCTGTCCAGGATGCGCAGCGGGTTGCGGTCCAGCCGCTCCAGGCTGTCCTGCGACAGCGCCGCTTGGTGCTGGGTGAAATACCCCACCAGCGCGTCGCGGTAGGCGGCGCGGCTCTCTTTGTCGCCCAGCGTGTTGATCTCCAGCACCGTCTCGCCGGCGACGCCCAGCGCCTGGAGAATGGCCCAGCCGCAGGCGATCACCTCGGCGTCGGCGAGCGGTTCCGACGGGCCGATCAGCTCGATGTCGATCTGGTGGAACTGGCGGTAGCGGCCCTTCTGCGGGCGCTCGTAGCGGAACATCGGGCCGGCGCAGAACACCTTCTGCGGCAGCGACTGGGTCAGTCCGTTGGTCACCAGGGCGCGGCACACGCCGGCGGTCGCCTCCGGACGCAGGGTGATGCTGTCGCCGCCACGGTCGTCGAAGGTGTACATCTCCTTGGTGACGACGTCGGAGGTCTCCCCCAGGGTGCGGGAGAACACGCGGGTGTCCTCGAAGACCGGGGTGGACCACTCGTCGAAGCCATAGGTCGCGGCGATGCGGCGGGCGGTGTCCACCACGTGGTTGTGACGGCGCTGGTCCTCGCCGATCAGGTCGTGGGTGCCGCGGGGCGGTTGCAGTTCGTTTGCCACGTGAGTTGCTGGGGCTCTGTTCCGGAAGTCCGGAAAGTAGCCGTCCGGCCTTCAGAAGCAAGGCGGCGGCGCGACGGTGCGATGCGAGGCCAACGAACTCTCGATTGAATGTCGCGCCTCACTCTGCGCCGCTGGTGACGCCGACGGCGCCCGTCGGACGCGTCACCGAGATGTTTGCAATCCCGCGCGCCAGGCTAGTCCGGAGGCAGCCTTGTGCCAGCCAGGCGCCACAGCCAACCCGGCGGGACCGGCGGGAAAGCGGTTCCTTGGAACACCGGCACCCGCACCTGCGCGCAGTCCACGCCGCCCGGATTCAGCAGCTCATAAGTCCCGGTGATCGGAGCGGTTTCGGTCGGTGCATGTAGCGTGGGGATTGCCATCCGAGCCGTCTCCTGCCGGGGTTGACGCTGCTTGTATCGGGATCAACTCGGGCGGGAAGGTGGCGGTTGTTTTGCGAGATTGCCGCAACGCTTCAAGTTTGCGTCGGCCGCGGCCGCGGCGCCGGGCGAGATGCGGGCAGTCCCGCGACGGATTGCCGTCCGCCGGCGCGGCGGCACACCGCGCCGGCCGGGTCACTCATCCGGCGATGCGCATGTCGGATTCATCTGTGCCTCTGGTGCGACGTTACCCGACCCCGCCGCGGTAACGCGCTGCGCGCCCACAGGAACCCCCACTCGCGTCAGCCTGTGGGCCATCCCGCGACACCGTCCGCGGATACCCGGACGGAGCCTGCTCGCCCAAGCGGGACAGCCCTTGTGAGCTTCGTCACTTCCGTTGACCAGCCGATCCATTAGTCTGCCGCCACGCGAGACCACGCGGCGACGCATCACCGGAATCCGCCAGGGACAGACTCCATGCAGTTTCATGTCTCCACCGACAGCGTCGCCGAACGGGACCGCTTCGCGGTCTGGGCAGACGCGATACACGCCAGGCTCGGCCTGGAGGCTGAGCCATTGCCTCACGCTGCGCGGCCATTCCGCGGGAAGCTATCCGGCCGTTCGAGCGGGTCCCTGGTGACCCTCAGCGCGAAGGCGGATACGCACCGCATCGCTCACCGCGCACGGAGCAGCGCGGAACGGCCGCCGGACGGCTACCGGATCTACCGCGAAGCCAGCGCCGGGGCGTGGTTCCGGCTCGCAAACATGGAGGGCGTCACCCGCACCGGCGACCTGGTCGTCTACGATACCGACCTGCCGTTCGAGACGCAGCCGCGCGACGGCTACCTGCTCGAGATGTGGCTCCTGCCGAAGGCATTGCTTGAGCCGCATCTGCCCGCGGTGGGGCGGCCACTTGCGGTGATACTGTCGGGCCGCAGCGGCGTGGAGGCGCTCGCCGCCGGCTATCTCGACGCCGTGACGCGGAACTGGGACAGCCTGTCCGAGGCGGCCATGGGGCCGGTCGCTGAGACACTGGCCCGGCTGATCGGCATCGCCTGCGGCGCAGCGGCGGCGCAGCAGCCGGGGGCGGTGCGCGCGGGCCGGCTGGTCGAGGCCAGGCAGCACATCGACCGCCATCTCGCGGATCCCGATCTGTCGCCCGCCCGGGTAGCGGCGGCACTGAGCGTCTCGGTCCGCACGCTGCACGGATTGTTCGAACCGACCGGCACCAGCTTCGCCCGCTACGTACTGCGCCGGCGGCTGGAGGAATGCCGGGCCGCGCTGCTGGCCAGCCCCACACGCCCGGTCATCGACATTGCCTTCGCCTGGGGATTCAGCAGCCTGTCCGGCTTCTACCGCGCCTTCCAGGCCGCGTTCGGCATGTCACCGAGCGAATTGCGCGGCACGCGGGCCGCTTGCCCCTCCTGACCTGCGGGGAACGGCAAAGCGTTGGCGCGTGGCCTGCGCGCGGCGTTGCTCATCGGACAGAGCTCCTGACCTTGTTGCACTGAACTGGAACCGATTCCGCACGCAAGTGGAAGCGATTCCGCTCGGTCGTGCCCATATTGCAACACCGTGGCTGGGCACGGCTCGGACGGGCGCAGGCAGACGTTGCACCCATCAGCTTGATGCCGCCGGTCGAACAGGCCCGCAAGCTGGGGCGAGCGTCCCGCTGATCCGCTTCTTCCGACCGTCACCGATCCTCGGCCACGCGCGCAGTTGTGCGGCCGATGGCCGTATTCGCGAGGGTTCGAACCGCATGCGGCTTCACCTGACCACGGACGACCTGCCGGAACGGGACCGCCTGGAGGCATGGAACGCCACGGTCTTCAATACCCTGGCGATCACGGCGCGGCCGATGCCGGACGCGACGGGACCGTTCCGGGCGCGGTTTTCAGCCCGCTCCAGCGGGCCATTGCTGAATTGCAGCTTCGACTCGGACGGCTTTCACGCCACCCGCCAGAGCCACGAGATCGCCTACCGGCAATGGCACGGCTACCGGGTCTATCGCGAATACAGCGCCGGCGTCCGCTTCAGCATCGCCGGCCAGGAGGTGATCAGCGCGACCGGCGACCTGCTGATCGCCGACGCCGACGCCTTGTTCAAGGCGGTGCCGGCCGACCGCTACAGCGACGAATCCTGGCTGGTGCCGAAGACGTTGCTCGAACCGCATCTGCCCACCCAGGCGCCTCTGAGCGTGATGCGGCTGTCCGGCCGCAGCGGGGTCGAGGCGCTGGCCGGCAGCTATCTCGATGCCTTGACGCAGAACTGGGACAGCATCCCCGAGCCGACCATGGGTCCGGTCACCGACACGCTGGCCCGGCTGATCGGTATCGCCTGCGGTGCGGTGGCCGATGAACAGCCGGACGCGGTGCGCACCGGCCGGTTGGTCGAAGCCAAGCAATACATTGTCCGGCATCTCGCCGATCCGGATCTGTCGCCCGCCAGCGTGGCGTCGTCGCTGGGCATCTCGGTCCGCACGCTGCATGCGTTGTTCGAACCGACCGGCACCAGCTTCGCCCGCTACGTGCTGCGGCGCCGGCTGGCGGAATGCCGGACGGCATTGCTCAGCAACCCGGCGCGCGCGGTGACCGACATCGCCTTTGCCTGGGGGTTCAGCAGCCTGTCCGGATTCTACCGCGCGTTCCAGGCCGCGTTCGGCATGTCGCCGGGCGACCTGCGCGCGGCACCACGGACAGAGCATCGTTGCTGACCCGCCTGGGCTGGACGGAACACGATCCTGTGCGCAACCGGAAGTAACTCCGTTGCGGAGCCTGGCGTTCTGGCCCGGAGTGCCACTGCGACGCTTATCGCCCGGGGCCAAACGCCGGTGCCGTACCGTCCGTTGACGCCGCGCTTCGTTGCCATGCGCAAATAGCAGCCCTGCTGGCCAAGGTTGCTGGGGCAGTCCGCCTCACGAGAGGCGCCGGACGCCTCGACCGTCACAGGAGCCAGGCGCACACTATCACAAGAAACGCAGGCGTCGGGGGTCATCACCCCGACCGAGGAGAACGACCATGGCCGCCGTCAGCGCCTCGCCGCGCCTCAAACGCATCCAACGCGGCTCGGTTGCGCTACTGGTACTGGGCTGCGCGGTGAACTATGTGGATCGTTCCACTCTCGCCGTGGCTAACCCGCTGATTCGCCATGACCTCGGGCTGTCGATCGCCGACATGGGGTTGCTGTTGTCGGCCTTTCTTTGGGCCTATGCCGCATTCCAGCTTCCCGCCGGCGCACTGGTCGACCGGATCGGCCCGCGCAAGCTGCTGGGCCTGGGTATTTTCATCTGGTCGCTCGCCCAGGCAGGCGGCGGACTGGTCGGCGGCTTCTGGCAGTTCGTCGTCGCGCGCGTCTTCCTCGGCATGGGAGAGTCGCCGCAATTCTCCGGCCTGGTGCGCGTGGTGCGCGACTGGTTCAACGTGCGCGAACGCGGCCTGCCCACCGGCATCGGCCTTTGCGGCTCCAAGCTCGGCCCCGCCATTGCGCCACCATTGCTCACCGTGCTGATGCTCGCCTTCGGCTGGCGCTGGATGTTCATCATCATGGGCGGCGTCGGCATCGGCGTCGCGATCCTGTGGTACGCGGTGTATCGCGAGCCGCGCGAGGTTGCGCTGACCGAGGATGAGAACGCCTACCTGGCGGACGGCGTGCTGTTCGCCTACCGCGCGACCTGGGGCATGGTGCTGGGGTTCTTCGGCGAGGTTTACATGGGCTGGGTCTATCAGGCCTGGCTGCCCGGCTACCTCGAAATCGAACGCCACATGAGCATCGCCAAGACCGGCTGGGTCGCCGCGATTCCGTTCGCCTGCGGGGTATCGGGCAGTGTTGGCGCCGGCTGGCTGACCGACCGCCTGGCGGCGCGTGGCGTATCGCCGATCAACAGTTGCAAGATCCCGGTGGTGATCGGGCTGACCGGGATGGCCGCCTTCACGATCGTTACGGCCTTGACGCCGAGCACCCTGGTCGCGGTCATCGCGGTGTCCACCGCGCTGGCATTCAATGGCATGGCCGGGGCGATGTGCTGGGCACTCGCCAGCGTCGCGGCACCGCGGCATTGCACTGCGTCGCTGGGCTCGATCCAGAACTGCGGCGGCTATATCGGTGGCGCGCTGGCACCGGCGATTACCGGATTTATCGTGCAGGACACCGGGAGTTTCGTTCCCGCGCTGCTGTTCAGCGCCAGCCTCGGGCTGGCCTGCGCCGCGGTGTATGTGTTCATGGTGCCGGGCAAGCCGATCGACGTGGCGGATTTCGGTGTGAGGGCCATCGCGTAACGCAGCAAGGCCAGGGCTCTGCCCTGGACCCCACCAAGGGGCGCTGCCCCATTGGATCCCCGCCAAGGGCGTAGCCCTTGGGACCCTTCACTTGGAGTGTTTGGAC
>JBEKNT010000438.1:0-5522 GCA_049522565.1 Acetobacteraceae bacterium | reverse complement strand
ATCTCGGGATCGCTGAACCAGCGCGGCATCGACGTAGCGGGACAATAATGCGTGACGCAGGACAGCCGCGGCGTTTCCGGCGGCAGGCTGCGCGGATGGCTGCGATGCACCAGGTCCGCCGTCCAGAAGAACACGTCGCCCTTCCTGGCGAGCAGCCGTCCGTAGGCAAGCTGACGCGACTGGCAGGCTTCCTCAAGATCGCGGATATAGTGCGCGTCATCGGTGTTGCCGTCGTGATGCTTGGTGGTGCCATTGCCGAACAGGTAATGCGGCAGGCGATGGCTGCGGTCATAATAGGCCAATTCGCCGCTGCCTTCGACGATGTCCTGCAGCGCAATCCAGGTCGCGGCCAGCAACGTGGGCGTGTCCACCACCACATAGGCGGTATCCTGGTGCCATTGGTGACCGTTGGAGCGCTGGAACAACAGTTGCTGGAACGCGAGCACCTTCGATTGAAACACCAGGCTGAGGAAGCGGGTGATTTTCGGATGCATGCAGACGTGGCGCGACGACTGAAGATTCACATACAGATCGTACAGGCTCTCCAGATCGTCAGGGCGATTGCCGTTCAGCTTCTGGGCTCGGCCGCCGCGAAAGTCGGTGGTGACGAACATGCCCGGTGCCTGGTGCAGATTGCGGATATCGGCGACGAAATCGTCAATCAGCGCAGGCTCGATCGCCTGTTCCATCAACAGCCAGCCGTGATCGGCGAAATGCGCCAGTTGATCCGCCTCGGTCTGGTTGATGAAGCCGGTAGCGGCCAGGGCGCGCAATTGCGTCATCCAGTTCGGACGGTCGGTCCACAGGGCCGGCAACACGGTATCGAGCTTGAAGGCGCCAGGCATCGGGTTTCCTCGTCGGGGCCTCGGGTTAACTAACTGGTGAGTGCACGGGCCGGTTAACGAACTGGTGCGTCCGCCACGGCCATTCTGCACCAATCGCCGCCGCGACGCACCCTCCCCCGATATTCGCGCCGGACAGCCGGTCGCCGGCATCGCCCGCCCCGGGCGGATATGGCCTTGCGGGTGCCGCCCGCGACCCGACCTGGCGGCCAACACCGGAACCCCGGCAGCAGCGGCAACGCCTGTTGCAGTCCGGCTGGCACGGACAGTAGCCGAGGCGGCAGCACGGCGTGGCACCGGCAGCAGCATGTCCGTCGCAGCCCGCTTCGGCTAAGGTGAACACCACGCAGCCGGAAGCCCGAGCCTGTGCCGGAGGATCGCGCATTGGACATCGCCACAACCCGATCCGTGCTACCGCGCCTGCCGGTGATCGACCTCGCCGGTCTGCGCGATCCCGCGGGAGATGCGATCATCGCCCGCGCGCTGGATGACGCCTTTCGCACTGTCGGGTTCTGCTATTTCATCAATACGGGGATCGATCCGGCGCTGCTGGACGGCGTGTTCGCGGCGTCCCGGCGGTTTCATGCCTTGCCGCCCGAGGCCAAGCGCGCGATCGCCATGAACGCGTTCCATCGCGGCTACATGGCGCCCAATACGTCGCTGATCGAGACCTCCTCCGTGGCGCGCGTCACGCGACCGAACGACAGCGAATCCTTCATGCTGATGCACGAGGTGCCGCCGCGCGATCCGCGCTTCGGCACGCCACTCAACGGTCCCAACCAATGGCCGGCGGACCTTCCAGGCTTCCGCGAGGCTGTACTGGCGTACGACACCGCGCTGCGCAACTTCTGCCTGCGCATATTGCAGCCGATGGCCCTCGCCCTGGAGCTGCCGCCCGACGCACTGGCGCCGTATTTCCGCCAGCCGACGACGTTCCTGCGCCTGCTGCACTATCCGCCGCAGTCACCGGATGCGCCGGAGGATGCGTTCGGCTCGGCGCCGCACACCGATTACGGCTGCATCACGATCCTGGCGCAGGACGATGTCGGCGGCCTGGACGTTCGGCCGCGCCATGGCGACTGGATCGCCGCACCGCCGGTCCCCGGCAGCTTCGTCGTCAACGTCGCCGACATGCTGGCGCGCTGGACCAATGACCGCTGGCAATCGACGCCGCATCGGGTGAAGAACCGGTCGGGCGGCGACCGCTACTCCTGCCCGTATTTCTTCGACATGGACCTGGATTGCACGGTGACCTGCCTGGATACGTGCCGCAGCGCCGGCAACCCGGCCCGCTACCAACCGGTTCGTTACGGCAATTACCTGCTGGAGCGGCTCGACCGCAACTATGCCTATCGCAAACCGGCGGGTTGACGCCCTGCCCGCCCCGCCTCGCACCCGCGCCTGGGTTCGCCTGCCCTCTGGCCGCCGGCTCGATTTGCTCGATCCGACGCCGCTCGACTGGGCGGACGAGGACCTGGCGCTCGGCCTGGCACGCACCTATCGCTGGGGCGGTCATTCCGCCTGGAAGCTGCCGTTATCGGTGGCGCAGCACAGCCTGCTGGTGCTGGCGCTGCGCCGAGCCCGCAGTCCCACCGGGCTGTCCGACGCCGCCGCCCGGCGTGAGCTGCTGCACGACGCCGACGAGGGATTGCTCGGCTTCGATCCCATTTCGCCGCTGAAACCGTTCCTCGGCCCGGGCTATGCGGCGCTCGCCGCGCGGCTACAGGCGGCGATCGCGCGGCGCTATGCCCTGGAGAAATGGGGCACCGAGGACCGCCGCGCCCACAAGCGGGCCGACCGTATCGCTGCCGCATCGGAAGCGATCCACGTGGTGGGCTGGAGCCGCGAGGAGGTGCGGCACGTGCTGCGCATTGTCGAACGACCGGTGGCGACCGACCCGCTGGCGACCTGGTTCGATGCGCCGGCGTGGCAGCCCTGGGACGCCGCGCAGGCAGCCGAACGATTTTTGCGCGTGCTGCATTCGCTCTCACGCAATGGCCGCAGCGACAGCGGCTAGAGCATTTTCAGCCTGACTGGGAACGCTGGTCCCCCGTCATTGCGCGTTGACCACCGGCCGGCGGCGGCCGACTCGCGCTGAATGAAACCGCGTCGGCCGCGGACGAGAAAGAGGAGTTAGTTTCTGGCGACGGGTGGGGCCTCGACGATTCCAGTCAGGGTGGAAATGCTCTAACCCAGCGCTTCCACCAGCACCCGCCGCGCCTCGACGATCCGCGGCAACGCCTGCGCCGGCGCAAGATCGAGCGGCGCGGTGATGTTGAGATGCGTCACCCCGGCCGCTTGCAGCCGCTTGCCGGCCGCGACCCATGCCACCGCGCCGCCGTCACCGGCCACCAGCGGTGCACGCACCATCAGCGCCGCAGGATCGCGACCCGCTTCCTGCATGTATTGCCGCAACCGCGGCAGGTCCGGCGTCGGGTCGCCAAGCGACATCCACCCGTCTGCCAGCTTTGCCACACGACGCAGCGCCGTCTCGCCCGATTCCGAACCGAACCAGAGTGGGATGCGCGGCAGCGAGCCGCGGTTGATGCCGACCTTGTCGAGCTTGTGGTAGCGGCCGTCGAACGTCACATATGGCTGCGACCACAGCAGCCGCAACACCTCGATCTGCTCTTCGATGCGACGACCGCGATCATGGATGTTCTGGCCCAACGCCTGATACTCGGCGGCGTTCCAACTGACACCCACGCCCAACGCGAAACGGCCGCTGCTGAACAGCGCCAGCTCCGCCGCCTGCTTGGCCACCAGAACGGTGGGCCACGCCGGCAGGATCAGGATGCCGGTGATGAAGCGCAGCCGTTGGGTGACCGCTGCGAGATAGGAGAAGGTTACGAACGGATCATAGAATGGCCCGGCATACTGGCGATCCGGCCGCTGCGGATTGGTGCCCGGCGGTTGTGCCATCACGTGGCCGCTGGTTGAGGTGAAGTCGAACCCCGCGGCTTCCAGCGTCTCGGCATACGCCTTCACTGCGCCGACATCGGCGAACGCCGTGATCGGCAGCGCACTACCATATTGCATCACGCACCCTTCGCTATTCCGGCAGGCTTCCCGTCAGAGCGCCGAGACGGCGGATGGCAGGCAAGCAGCATGACCCGGACATTTCATCGTGCTGCTTCTCATGGCGTATGGCTGGGCTCGGGTAAAGCGTCGGTCTGCTGGTTACTGCGGAGCACCTTCGACACCCCCTACCGCGCCCGGCTCACGGTGTAATCCGCCACCTCCACCAGCGACTGCCGCCAGGGACCGTCGGGAAACACCGCCAGCGCGGCCTTCGCCGCGGCCGCGAACCGCCCTGCCCGTGCCAGTGTCGTGCCGATTGCGCCGCACTCCGCCATCAGGGCCAGCGCTTGCTCCAGGTCGGCCTCCCCCTGCTCGCTCGCCTCGATGGTGCGGCGCCAGAACGCCCGCGCCGCCGCGTCCCCCGCCCCATAGGCCAGCAATACCGGCAGCGTGATCTTGCCCTCGCGGAAGTCGTCGCCGACCGTCTTGCCCAGCGTTGCCTGGTCCGCGGCATAATCCAGCGCGTCATCCACAAGCTGGAAGGCGATGCCGAGGTTCAGGCCGTACTCGGCCAGCGCCGCCTCCTCTGCCTCCGCCCGCTCCGCCACCACGGCACCCACCTGGCAGGCGGCGGCGAACAGCGCGGCGGTCTTGCCCTTGATCACCTCCAGGTAGCGCGCTTCCGGGGTGGACAGGTCGTTCTGCGTCGCCAGTTGCAGCACCTCGCCCTCGGCGATGGTCGCCGCGGCGCGCGACAGGATGGCCAGCACCTTCAGCGAGCCATCCTCCACCATCAACTGGAAGGCGCGAGCGAACAGGAAGTCGCCCACCAGCACGGACGCCTGGTTGCCGAACACCGCATTGGCCGAGGCCATCCCGCGGCGCAGCGCGCTCTCGTCCACCACGTCGTCGTGCAGCAGGGTCGCGGTGTGGATGAACTCGACGCAGGCCGCCAGCGCGACGTGCCGCGCGCCGCCGGCGGGCCCGGGATAGCCGCACAGCCGCGCCGAGGCGAGCGTCAGCAGCGGGCGCAGCCGCTTGCCGCCAGCCGCGACGATATGCGCCGCGAGCTGCGGGATCAGCGCCACCGGGCTGTCCATCCGCGCGACGATGGTCCGGTTGCAGGCGGCCAGGTCGTCGCCGACCAACTCCACCAGCGCGGTCAACGCGTCCTCGTCGGCTACGCGCGGCGCCGGCGCAAAAGCCACGCCTGGTTCGAGCGGGCTGGCGACGTCCAACGTCATTTCCGGGCGGCTTCCTTGTGGGGCACGGGCACCATATCGGCGGCGTTGAAACAGGGTCAAGCCAAGGAGCGGCCGCCGCGGTTGCCATAGCGTCGCGCGTGCCGGCACGATGGCGGCATGCGAGTCGTCGCCATGTCCAACGATCCGGTGCGGCTGTCCTTCCTGACGGCGCTGCTGGCGGATGCCGGGATCGGATCGGTCTTGCTCGACCAGCATATGAGCGCGGTCGAGGGCAGCATCGGCGCCATCCCGCGCCGGCTGATGGTGGCCACCGAGGACTACGCTCGGGCGCGCCGCGTACTGGCCGAGGCGGGGGAAGCGTGGGGCGGACCGGCGTAGGCCTGTCCTGCATAGGCGTCAGGATAAGCGCTCGACAGAGCAAAAACTCACTCCCCCTCCCCTTGTGGGAGGGGGT
>JBEKNT010000437.1:0-5608 GCA_049522565.1 Acetobacteraceae bacterium | reverse complement strand
AGCCCCCTGACGGGTCCAGGGCAGAGCCCTGGCCTTCCTTCGTCCATCCGTCCGCTTGACTCCCCGGAAATGCCGGGGCTTGTCTGCCCGCCTTTCAGCCCCGGGACCCACCATGATGCATGCCTACCGCACCCATACCTGTGGCGCGTTGCGCGCCGCCGATGCCGGGCACACAGCCCGTCTTTCCGGCTGGGTGCATGCCAAGCGCGACCACGGCGGCCTGAAATTCATCGACCTGCGCGACCATTACGGCATGACGCAATGCGTGTTCCCCGCCGGCTCCCCCGCCTTCGACGCGGTGGACACGGTGCGGCCGGAGAGCGTCATCACCGTCACCGGCCAGGTGGTCCCGCGCGAACCCGGCACGATCAACCCCAGGCTCCCCACCGGCGAGGTCGAACTGCGCGCCGCCGACCTGGTGGTGCAGTCCGCCGCCGAGGTGCTGCCGCTGCAAGTCGCCGGCGACGAGAAATTCCCCGAGGACCTCCGGCTGAAATACCGCTTCCTCGATCTGCGCCGCGACAAACTGCATCGCAACATCATGCTGCGCGCCGGCGTCATCGCCTCGATCCGCCGCCGCATGATCGAGGCCGGCTTTACCGAGTTCCAGACGCCGATCCTGACCGCTGACAGCCCCGAGGGCGCCCGCGCCTTCCTGGTGCCCGCCCGCCTGCACCCGGGCAAGTTCTACGCCCTGCCGCAAGCACCGCAGCAATTCAAGCAGCTCGCCATGGTCGCGGGCTTCGACCGCTATTTCCAGATCGCCCCCTGCTTCCGCGACGAGGCCAGCCGCGCCGACCGCTCGCCCGGCGAGTTCTACCAGCTCGATTTCGAAATGAGCTATGTCACGCAAGAGGACGTGTTCCAGACGATCGAGCCGGTGATCGCCGGCGTGTTCGACGAATTCGCCGAGGGCCGCGCGGTGACGCCGGCGCCCTGGCCGCGCATCCCCTACGACGTGGCGATGCTGGACTACGGCAGCGACAAGCCGGACCTGCGCAACAAGCTGAGGATCGCTGACGTAACGGAACAGTTCGCCGGTTCCGGCTTCGGCCTGTTCGCGCGCATCGCGGCGTCGGGCGGCGTGGTGCGGGCGATCCCGGCGCCGGGCGGGGCGGCGCAGCCGCGCAGCTTCTTCGACAAGCTGAACGACTGGGCGAAAGCCGAGGGCGCCGGTGGCCTCGGCTACATCGTGTTCGACGCCGACGGCCCGAAAGGCCCGATCGCCCGCAACCTGGAACCGGAGCGCGCGGAAGCGATCCGTGCCGGCTGCGGCCTGGGTGCCGGCGACGCGGTGTTCTTTGCCGCCGGCAAGCGGGACGTCACGCCGAAATTCGCCGGCGCGGTGCGCACCCGGCTCGGCGAGGAACTCGGCCTGATCGAGAAGGGCGCGTTCCGGTTCTGCTGGATCACCGACTTCCCGATGTTCGAACTGAACGAGGAAACCGGGCAGGTCGATTTCAGCCACAACCCGTTCAGCATGCCGCAGGGCGGGCTGGCGGCGCTGAACTCGCAGGATCCGCTGACCATCAAGGCGTTCCAGTACGACATCGTCTGCAACGGTGCGGAGCTGTGTTCCGGCGCGATCCGCAACCACCGGCCGGACATCATGATCCGCGCCTTCGAAATCGCCGGCCATCCACCGGAAGAAGTCGAAAAGCGCTTCGGCGGCATGCTCAACGCGTTCCGCTACGGCGCGCCGCCACATGGTGGCGCGGCACCCGGCATCGACCGCATCGTCATGCTGCTGGCCGACGAGCCGAACATCCGCGAGGTGATCCTGTTCCCGCTCAACCAGCAGGGCGAGGACCTGATGATGGGCGCCCCTGCCGAGGTGCCCCCCGCCCGCCTGAAGGAGCTTTCCCTGCGTCTGGACATTCCGCCCAAGGTGAAGGCGACCGGCGGATAAACAGCGCGGCCGCTTGCTCCGGAAAGCGTGATCGCTGGCGGGGGCGGGCTGGCCTACCTATGCTCGCGGCACGACGCCCCTTCGCGGAGACACCTCATGCGCCTTCCTGCCGCCCTGGCAGTTGTTTTCCCCCTGCTCGCCTGGGATGCCTCCACCCTGCCGGTCCAGGCGGCCGGGCTGCCGGCGCCAGTCGCGGCACCGGCGCCGCTCGCCGCCCATCACGCGCTGTACCAGCTGACGCTGGATAACGGCCGCGAGGGCGACATCGTCGCCGCCACCGGCACCATGGGTTACGAGGTGATCGACGCCTGCGACGGCTGGGCCGTCCGTCAACGCCTCGACATGACGGTGACCAACAGCGACGGCCAGGACATCCACATGGTTTCCGACTACGCCACCTGGGAAGCCAAGGACGGGCTGAAGCTGCGCTTCCACATGAAGCAGTTGACGGATTCCGCGGTCACCTCGCAGACCGACGGCGACGCCAGCCTGCAGCGGCGCGGCGGCCCGGGCGAGGTGCACTACACCATGCCGAAGGACACCACGGTGGCGCTGCCCGCCGGTACGCTGTTCCCTATGGCGCACACCGCCGCGATCATCGCCGCCGCCCGCGAGGGCAAGAAGTTCCTCGCCCTGCCGCTGTTCGACGGCACCGACGAGAACGGTGTCGAGGACAGCTCGATCGCGATCCTGGATTGGAAGCAGCCGTATCAGACGGCATGGCCGCTGCTTTCCACCTTGCCGAGTACCAGGGTGCGATTGGCCTTCTTCGACCACAAGCCGGACACCGTGACGCCGAACTACCAGGTCGGCATGCGCTATTGGGAGAACGGCGTCGCCGACGACATGCAAATGGATTTCGGCGACTTTGTCATGAACGCCAAGATGACCGAATTCGCCCCACAACCGCACAAGTGCTGACGTGTTATCGTCATGGCCGGGTCAAGCCCGGCCGTGGCGGTTGGGCGCGTGCTTCCCTCCGCCAAACCCCCGCCCCCGCCCGATCGCCGCCATCCCGTAGCGGTCGCGCAACGCGTCGATCGCCGCCTGCGCCGCCGCCAGCCGCGGGGTCGCCACGTCGGCGAGGTCGCCGCGATCGGCCTCGCTGCGCGGCACCAGCGGGCTAGCGCCGATGCCGATCAGGCGGAACGCCGTGCCGGTGGCCTCGCGTCGCAGCAGGTCGTGGGCGGCCGCGAACAGCCGGTCCGGCAGCACGGTCGGGCTGGGCAGCCGCGCGGCGCGGGTGCGGCTGCTGAACTGCGCCGTCTTCAGCTTCAGCACCACCCCGGCCGCGGCCAGCTCGTTTTCCCGCAGTCGCCGGGCGAGCTTTTCCGCCAGCCGCCACAGGTGCCGCTCCAGCGCGGGGATCTCGCTCAGGTCGGTGTCGAACGTCGTCTCGGCGCTGATCGACTTGGTGTCGCGGCCGGGGTCCACCAGGCGCGCGTCCTCGCCACAGGCGCGGCGGACCAGAGCCGGGCCATCCTCGCCAAGCCGGCGCAGCGCGTCGCGTTCCGCCAGCACCTGCAACTGCCCGAGCCGGGTGATGCCGAGCACCTCCAGCTTGCGCGCCAGCACGGGACCGATGCCGGGCAGCAGCCGCACCGGTTCGGGCGCCAGCAGCGACGCCGCCTCGGCCGCGCCGATCACCGCGAAGCCGCGCGGCTTGTCGCGGCCGGCGGCGATCTTGGCGAGCAATCGGTTCGCCGCCAGGCCGATGGAGACGGTGATGCCGACCTCGCGTTCCACCGTGCGGGCAAAGCGGGCCAGCACCGCGGCGGGCGGCGCGCCGTGCAGCGCCTCGGTGCCGGCGAGGTCCAGCACCGCCTCGTCGATCGACAGCGGCTGGAGCAGGGGGGTCAGCGCCCCCATCAGCGCGCGCACCTGGCGCGACACGGCGACGTATTTCGCGAAGTCGGGGCGGATCACCACCGCGTCGGGACAGGCTTTCAGCGCCTTGAACATCGGCATGGCGCTGCGCACGCCATACAGCCGTGCGACGTAGCAGGCGGCGGTGACCACGCCGCGTGTGCCGCCGCCGACGATGACCGGCTTCGCGGCCAAGTCCGGTCGGTCGCGCTTTTCGACGCTGGCGTAGAAGGCGTCGCAGTCGATGTGCGCGATGGTCAGCGCGAACAGTTCGGGATGGCTTACCAGGCGCGTGCCGCCGCAGGTCGGGCAGATGGTCCCCGCCGCAACGACTGCCGAACAATCGCGGCAGAGGGCGGAATGACCCTCTCCCGCGCCGCGCGCGGCAGAGGTCGAGACGCAAGGCGGCGAGGGTGACGGTGGTCGGGTCGGCACGTTGCCCACCTTCGGTGGGGCACGCCGTAAGGTCGGAGTGACCCGCGGCACCGTCAGCCTCGCCGCTTACGCGTCTTGACCTCTCCCGCGCGCGGTGCGGGAGAGGTTAGCGGCAGCCGGCCACAGCCAGGCGGCGCCGCGCACGCCGGACGAATCGCCGTGCCGGTTCTTCAGGATCGGCGTGGCGATCACGTCGCTGAACACGTGACGCGGCAGCAGCTTCGGCAGCTCGGTGTAGAGGTGCTGCATGTTGGACAGCCCGCCGCCCAGCACGATGGCGTCGGGATCGAGCAGATTGATCACCTGCGCCAGGCCGCGGGCGAGGCGATCGACGTGGCGGTCCAGGGCGTCGCGGGCGCGTGCGTCGCCGGCGGCGGCGCGCACCGGCAAGCCGCTGGCGTCAAGCGCGTCCGGGCCGTCGCAGTCGCGCGCCAGGGCGGGGCCGGCGACGAAGGTCTCCAGGCAGCCGCGCAGGCCGCACCAGCATTGCGGGCCGGGATATTCGGCGGGGAGCATCCAGGGCAGCGGGTTATGCCCCCACTCGCCGGCCACGCCGTGCGGGCCGCGATGCACCCGCCCGTCCACCGCGATGCCGCCCCCGACGCCGGTGCCCAGGATGATGCCGAACACCAGCCGGTGGCCGGCGCCGGCGCCGTCGGCGGCCTCGGACAGGGCGAAGCAGTTGGCGTCGTTTTCCACTCGCACCGCGCGGCCCAGCAGAGCGCCGATGTCGCGGTCGAACGGATGGCCGTTCAGCGTGGTGGAGTTGGCATTCTTCACCAGCCCGGTGGCCGGGCTGATCACGCCGGGGATGCCGATGCCGACGGTGCCGGTGACCCCAAGCTGCGCTTCGGTGTCGCGCACCAGTTGGGCGATCGCCTGGAGGGTTGCGGGATAGCCGCCGGGCGGGGTGGCGATGCGCTGGCGCAGCGCCTCGCTGCCGTCGGGCGCGAGGACGATGATCTCGATCTTGGTGCCGCCGAGATCCACGCCGATGCGATGCTGGGTCATGCCGGTGCGAGCTTACCGCGGCGGGGCCTGCGTCTCCAGGCCGCGATGCGGCACACGCGGCCCGCATCGCCCACGCCGCCGGCCGGGCGGTGCCTGGCACTGCCGCCCGGCCCTTGCGTCAATGAACTGTGTGGTCTTCCGCCGCGCTTACGGCGGTCCTGTGGCCGCCGTCGCGGCAGGCAGACACACCGCCGGCACCAGGCCGAACGGGATCACCGGCGGCTCGCCGATGAAGAATCCCAATGCCGCGCGGATCGTCTCGCGTTTCTGATCCCACCACGCCCAGCTTCGCGTCGGCCCCCTGTCCTGCTCGTCGGCGAACGCCTTCTCGCGCCGGCACCGCTCCTGCATCAACGTCGCCAGCGTGCCGCCGTAGCAGCGCATCAG
>JBEKNT010000436.1:0-5643 GCA_049522565.1 Acetobacteraceae bacterium | reverse complement strand
CCTTCGTCGGCATGACGATGTGGGCGTTGCCAATGGGTCAGTAGCCAGGCCAGGAAGTTTTTGTCCGGAGCCAGGAAGTTCCTGTCCGGGCGGTTAAGCCTTCGTCATCGTGCGACCCGATGCCGGTGCCCGGCTTGCATTGCCGGCACTTTGCGCTATTCCCGCGCGCAACCGAAGCGAGGGGGGAGGGTGCGGCGTGTCCGGCGGTGGAGAGCCTGTACTGATCGAGATCGACGGCCTGACCAAGCGATTCGGCGGCTTCACCGCGGTGGACCAGGTCTCGTTCCGGGTTGCGCGGGGCGAGGTGCTCGGCTTCCTCGGCCCCAACGGCGCCGGCAAGTCCACCACGATGCGCATGCTGGCGGGCTTCATGATCCCCACCGAGGGCACCGCGCGCATCTGCGGCCATGACGTGCAGACCGACGGCGTGGCGGCACGCCGCATGCTGGGGTTCCTGCCCGAAGGCGCCCCCACCTACCCGGAAATGTCGGTCACCGGCTTCCTGCGCTTCTGCGCCAAGATCCGCGGCTATCACGGCGCCGAGCTGGATGCCCGCGTGGCGCATGCGCTGGAGTTGACGCAGTTGGAAGGCGTGCGGCTACAGCCGGTGGAGACGCTGTCCAAGGGCTTCAAGCGCCGTGTCGGCCTGGCGCAGGCGCTGCTGCACGATCCGCCGGTGCTGGTGCTGGACGAGCCAACCGACGGGCTGGATCCCAACCAGAAGCACGAGGTTCGCACGCTGATCCAGCGCATGGCGTCGGACAAGGCGATCGTCATCTCGACGCATATCCTGGAGGAGGTCGATGCGGTGTGCACCCGCGCGATGATCATCGCCGCCGGACGCGTGGTGGCGGACGCCACGCCGGCCGCTCTGGCGGCGCAGCACGAGTCCGGCAAGCTGGACGACGTGTTCCGAATGTTGACGAACCTCTCCCGCCCGGCGGGAGAGGTCGAGACGCGAAGCGGCGAGGGTGAGGGTGCCACGTGACGCACACAGCCATACTTCGAGCAGTGGAAGGGGTTCGGGGCGACCCGATCACCCTCACCCGCGTCGCTGCGCGCCGCGACCTCTCCCACTTCGTGGGCGAGGTTTACTGATGCGCAACACCTTCATCATTGCCGGGCGCGAACTCTCGGCCTACTTCGCCACCCCGGTGGCGACCGTGTTCATCGTGATCTTCCTGGTCCTGCAAGGCGCGCTGACCTTCAACCTCGGCAGCTTCTTCGAACGCGGCCAGGCCGACCTAAACCCGTTCTTCACGTTCATCCCCTGGGTCTTCCTGCTGCTGGTCCCCGCCATCACCATGCGCCTATGGGCCGAAGAACGCCGCCTCGGCACCATCGAACTCCTGCTCACCCTGCCACTGACGCAATTCCAGGCGGTCCTGGGAAAATTCCTCGCCGCCTGGGCGTTCTGCGCCATCGCCCTGCTGCTGACCTTCCCGTTCGTCATCACGGTGAACATCCTCGGCAGCCCCGACAACGGCGTCATCGCCTCGGGCTATGTCGGCTCGCTGCTGGTCGCCGGAGCGTTCCTCGCGGTCGGGTCGGCGATGTCGGCGCTGACCCGCAACCAGGTGATCGCCTTTGTGCTGGCGGTCGCCGTGTGCTTCGTGTTCGCCGTCGCCTCCTATCCCGTCGTCACCGACTTCCTGTCGCGCAACACGCCGGTGCTGGCCGACATCGCCCGGCGCGTCGCGGTGATCGACCGCTTCCAGGACTTCACCCGCGGCGTCGTCAGCGTCCGCGACCTGATCTTTTTCGCGACCTTCATCGGCTTCTGGCTGTACCTGAACGCCGTGCTGGTCGAACAGCGCAAGGCGGATTGAAGCGATGCGCCGCCGTCTCTGGTTCTCCATCGTCGGTGTGGTCGCGGTCGCCGCCATCGTCATCGGCATCAACATGTTCGCCGATGCGCGCCTGGCCTATGTGCATGTCGATCTGACGCAGAACCGCATCTACACGCTGTCGCCCGGCACGCGGCACATCCTGCAAGGTTTGCAGGAGCCGATCACGCTGCGGCTGTTCTATTCGCGCACGCTCGGCAGCACCGTGCCGGTCTACGGCGCCTATGCCGACCACGTGCGCGAGATGCTGCAGGAATACGGCGCCGTCGCCGGGGGAAAAATCAAGCTGGAGTTCTTCGACCCCGAGCCGTTCAGCGACACCGAAGACCGCGCCATGGCCTACGGCCTGCAAGGCGTTCCGGTCGATCAGGCCGGCACGCAGGTCTATTTCGGCCTCGCCGGTTCCAATCTGCTGGATGACGAGCGCACCATCGCCTTCTTCCAGCCGGAGCGCGAGCGCTTCCTGGAATACGACCTGACCAAGCTGATCTACGAACTCTCCACGCCGAAGCGCCCCGTGGTCGGCGTGATGTCGTCGCTGCCGATGGATGGCAATCCGCAGTTGATGATGATGACGCACGGGCAGCAGGGCGGGCAGCCCTTCGCCTCGACCGAATTGCTGCGGCAGACCAACACGGTGAAGACCGTCGCCACCGACGCGCAGGCGATCGACCCCGACATCCAGGTGCTGCTGGTCGCCGAGGCGCAGCATCTGTCGGACAACACGCTCTACGCCATCGACCAGTTTGTCATGCGCGGCGGCCGGCTGATGGTGATGGTCGATCCGTGGAGCGAGGCGATGGCCTCGCAGCCGAACCAGACCGGCATGCCGCCGACGGATACGCATGCCGACCTGAAGAAGCTGTTCGACGCGTGGGGCATCCAGTTCGACCCGAACCAGGTCGTCGGCGACCTGACCGGCGCGTGGCGGGTGCGCGCGCCCTCGGACCAGAACGCGCAGGCGGTGAACTACGTCGCCTGGTTCAACATCCGCGACGGCATCAACCACAACGACCCGGCCACCGCCGATCTGCAACAGGTCACCGTGGCCTCGTCCGGCTTCATCGCCAAGGCACCGGGGGGAAAAATCGAATTCACGCCGTTGCTGACCTCGTCGCCACGGTCAGGGCTGATTCCGGTGGACAAGGTGAAGATGCCCGACCCGGCGAAGATCCTCGCCGACTTCAAGCCGGAGGGCGGCCCGCGCGTCATCGCCGCGCGTGTGCATGGCGTGTTGCACTCCGCCTTCACCGAACCGCCGCCGGAACCGAACGGCGAAAAGCGGCCGGATAATTTCCCGGCCTACATCGCCGAGACCAGCGCACCGGCGAACCTCGTCGTGGTGGCCGATTCCGACATCCTGGCCGACCGGTTCTGGGTGCGCATCGCCGACTTCTTCGGCCAGCAGACCGCGACGCCATTCAGCGACAACGGTCCGTTCGTCGCCAACCTGGTGGATACGCTGGCCGGCGGCGACGCGTTGATCGGCCTGCGGTCGCGCGGCGATTCCAACCATCCGTTCACCCTGGTGAACGCCATGCAGTCGGAAGCGGAGGCGCGGTTCCGCCAGACCGAGCAAACCCTGCAAACGCATCTGGACGACGTGCAGAAGCAATTGCGCACGCTGCGCCAGGGCAGCAGTCCCGGCGACACGGAGCAAGCGGCCAACGCGCAGGCGGTGATCACGCCAGAGCAACGGGCGGCGATCGACGCGGCGCGGAAGGACATCGTCGAGACGCGGCAGAAACTGCGCACGGTGCAATACGACCTGAACCGCGACATCTCGCATCTGGAGAACGAGTTGCGCGTGTTCGACATCGTGGCGGTGCCGGCGGTGCTGACGGTCCTGGCAATCGTGCTGGGCATGGTGCGCCGCCGCCAGCGTGCGAGGGCACGAGCGTGAAAAGAATAGATTCACCACCAAGACGCAAAGGCACGAAGATCCTTGGCGACCCTCATCCTTCGTGCCTTTGCGTCTTTGTGGTGAATCTACTTCTTCTGAAAACGCGCGCATGACCCCCCGAACCCTGATAATCCTCGTTATCCTCGGCGTTGTCGCCATCGCCGGCGGCTGGTATTTCGGCATCGATACGCTGCCGACGAACCAACGCTCCGCCGATGCCGGCAGGCTGATGTTCCCCGATCTGGCGCCGCATTTGCAGCAGGCGACGACGATCGAGGTGGTGCACCAGGGCAAGCCGATGGTGATCGAGAAGCGCGAGGTCGCCGGCCAGGTGCATTGGGGCCTGGCGGATCGCGACGGCTATCCGGTGCAGGAGACCAAGCTGCGGTCGATGCTCACCGCGTTGACGGAATTGCGCCTGGTCGAGCAACGCACCGCGGACCCGACGCAATTCGCTACCCTGGGGGTCGAGGACCCCAACGGCAAGGACTCCAGCGCGAACCTGGTCCGCGTGCTGGATGCGTCCGGCAAGCCGATCCTGGCGGTCATCGTCGGCCATCGGCGGGTGCGCACCGGCGGGAACGTGCCGGAGGAGGTGTATGTCCGCCGCCCGAACGAGGATCAGAGCTGGCTGGCCGAGGGCAGTCTGGAAGTGGACTCCGATCCGCAGCTCTGGCTTGATCGCGACATCATGAATATCGACCACAGCCGCGTCGCCAAGGTGGTCGTCACGCACGGCGATGAGACGCTGGAATTCGCGCGGACGAACGACAAGCTGGCCCTGAACGCGCCGGCGGACCACCCGAAGCTCGACGACTACAAGCTGGAGGATGTGTCGCGCGCGCTGGAACTTCTCACCTTCGAGGACGTGCACGCGGACGCGGCGCCACCGGGAGACCCGGTCGGCAAGTCGGTATTCAGCACGTCCGACGGGCTGACGGTAACCGCGTCGGTGTACCGCGCGCCGCCGGATGCCGCGGCAAAGCCGGATGCGGTGGCAAAGCCGGACGCCGATCGTGACGTGCTGGCCCGCTTCAGCGTGACCGGCGACGACAAGGCGAAGGCCGAGGCGGATCGGTTGCAGGCGCGTCTGGCAGGATGGACGTATCGGCTCGGCGGGTGGAAGCAGAAGTCGCTGGTGCCGTCGCTCGAAGACCTGAAGGCGCCGGCGCCGGAAAAGCCTGCCGCGCCCGCTGTCGAGACCTCTGGATCTGCGCCCGCGGGGGGGACCACGCCCGCCGAGCCAGCCCCGGGAGCGGCGCCGGCGATCCCCGGGGCAAGTCCGGCCCCCGGGACCAGCCCGGCGGCCAAGCCGTGAGCGATCGCGAGTACCCCGCGCGGCCGATCGTCGGCATCGGGGTCATCGTGCTGAAAGACGACGCGGTGCTGCTGGTGCGCCGCGGCAAACCGCCGAACATGGGAAGCTGGACCCTGCCCGGCGGCGCGCAGGAGGTGGGCGAGACGGCGGAGCAAGCAGGACGCCGGGAATTGCTGGAAGAGACCGGCATCACCGTCGGCCCGTTGGTGTTCACCGCGCATGTCGACAACATCCGCCGCGATCGCGACGGCCGCGTGCAGTTCCACTACACCATCCTGGACTTCGCCGCGCGCTGGGAAGCCGGCGAGCCGGTGGCCGCAACAGATGTTTCGGAAGCGGTGTGGGCCCCGCTGGCGCGGCTGGAAGACTACGCGCTGTGGAGCGAAGCGTATCGCGTGATCGCTCTGGCGCGGGAGTTGGTGGGGGCGTAGGCGCGGGCGTGGGCATGGAGTCTCCCCCTCCCCTTGAGGGTGGGGGATTGGGGGTGGCGGGCGCCGCGCCACCGGCCCGAGCAGCTCCCGCGCCCGCGCGAGGCCCCGATACGCAGGGGTGCGGCGGGGGGACTCTGCCAGCCC
>JBEKNT010000435.1:0-5665 GCA_049522565.1 Acetobacteraceae bacterium | reverse complement strand
CGGAGCCTGCACCGGCGGCGGCGCCGGTATCGCCGCCGCCTGCGATCTGCGCATCGCGGCGGCGAATGCGCGCTTCGGGTTCCCGATCGCGCGCACGCTGGGCAACTGCCTGTCGATGGCCAACGTGGCGCGGCTGGCGGCGCTGATCGGCCCGGCGCGCGTGACCGACATCCTGTTCACCGCTCGGCTGCTGGATGCGGCCGAAGCGCGGTCCGTCGGCCTGGTCAGCGAGGTGCTGCCGGACGCTGCCGCACTTGCCGGTCGGGCGGAGGAACTGGCGCGGCTGGTCGCCGGCCACGCGCCGCTGACCCTGCGCGCCACCAAGGAGGCGCTGCGCCGGCTGCGCGGGCAAAACCTGCCGCCGGACGAGGACCTGATCCGCCTCTGTTATACCAGCGCGGATTTTCGCGAGGGCATGGCAGCGTTTCTTGGCAAGCGGGCGCCGGCGTGGCGCGGCGTATGATACCAGACGCCGAAACGATCGTAGTACCCCGCCGGCGGCCGTACCGTCATGCCGACCGCCGGGTCAAGCGCCCGGCGGCAGGCGCCGGTCGGCATCCACGATTTTTCTTGTGACAGGCAGCACAGTCGTGGATGGCGGGCCTTCGCCCCATAGGCGTCAGGTTAACCGGGACGCGGAGAAGAAAACTCCCCCTCCCCTTGAGGGCTTGGGCCGCGAAGCGGACCAAGGTTGGGGGGGGAGGGGGAGTGAATTTTCGCTCCGTCGAGCGCTTATCCTGACGCCTATGGGGGTTCGCCCTCCATGACGGCGGGGCCGGCGATGACGCGAGGCGCGGCCCATGCGAACCAGCCGAGAGGCAAGCTTTCAGCCGCCTGGAATGACCTGTCGAAACACCGCCACCTGCCCCGCGGTCGTCTCGTCCCAGCCGAATTGCTCGGCGTAGGTGCGGGTCGCGGCGCGGTCCGGCCGTGCCGCGAACAGCCCGCGCACCGCGGCGGCGATGCCGTCCGGCGTGTTCGCCGCGACGATCACCCCTGCCGCCGCCTCCCGCACCACCTCCGGATTGCCGGGGATGTTGCTTGCCACCACCGGCGTGCCGCAAGCCATGGCCTCCAGCAGCACATTCGCCCAGCCCTCGCGGGAGGATGCCAACACCAGCGCATCGGCCGCGCCGTAGAGCGACGGCAGTTCCGCATGCGGTCGCGGCCCCAGCAGCCGCACCCGATCGCCCAACCCATAGTGCTCGATCAGCCCGGCAAGCCGCGCTTGCTCCGGCCCCTCGCCGACGACCAGCAGCCCGAACTCCGGAAGCTGCCGCAGCGCCTCGATGGCAAGATGGTGGCCCTTGCGCTCGATCAGCAATCCGACCGAGATCAGCGTCGGTCGGCCCAGCCCTAGCGCCCGGCGCACCGCATCGCGATCTTCCGGGGGCCGGAACAGCGTCGTGTCCACCCCGTTGCGCAGCACCGTCACCTTGTCGGGCGGGGCACCGAGTTCGACCAGCGCGGCCTTCAGCGCGGCGCTGACGGCAATCAGCGCGGCGGCGTCGCGGATCGCCCCACGGATCAGCCGCCGCGGCACGGCGTAGCGAGGGATCAGCGTCACGTCGGTGCCGCGCGCGGTGACCACCACGGGCAGCCCGAGCCGCCGTCCGAGCCAGACCGCGGCGACGCCATCGGGATACAGATAGTGCGCATCGATCGCATCGAACGCGTCCCGCGCGTGCATCGCGCGCAGCACCGGCAGCAGCGCACGGAACAGCAGCCAGGGCGCCAGCGACATGCCGATGCGCGGCAGCACGGGATAACGCGGATGCAGCACCGTAAGCCCGTTGCGTTGCTCAACGCGCGGCGCGCGCGCGTGCCGGGCCCAGTCGCCGAACTTTGGCGCCATGCTGGGGAACCACGGCACCGGCGCGACGACGGTGCTGGTGGCGGCGCCACTGGCGACGAGCTGCCGCAGCCGGTTCTCCACGAACACGCCGTGATTCGGCCGCGCCGCATTGGGAAACAGCGTCGAGAAGGTCAGCAGGCGGAGCGGCGCCCCCGACGCACGAGGCGGCACGTTCAGGTGCATGACGCCGTCAGGAGCGGGGAACGCGCATTTGGCGGGGCGCGTCGGTTCGCGCCCAGGGTGCGAAGCAACGTCAGGCAACGACGGTAACGTGGGGCGGCGGCGCAAGCGGCCGGCAGGCAGCCGTTACGCAGGTTCGCCCACTGCGCCCGGTGCCGTGACGCGACGAATGCGACCACCCCGGCGTCACGAGCCCTTGTTCAATTCGTCCAGCAACTGTTGGGCCTGCGGCTTCTCGGTGAAGTCGGCCTTGACCGCAACCACGGCCGTCAGCAGCTTGATCGCGTCCGCCTTGTCGCCGGTGTCTTTCAACGCCACCGCAAAATGGTATTGCACCCGCGGATCGGCGGCAGCCTGGGCGCTGGCCTGGCGCAACAACAGCACGCCGGTCTCTGCCTTGCCCGTGCTGGTGAGTATCCAGCCCAGCGTATCGGCGGTTTGCGCACCCGGCGCCAGCACGTAGGCCTGCCGAGCCAGGTCAAAGGCTCTTGGGTCATGCTGCTGCTGATACACCCAGGCCAGGTTGTTCAGCGCAACCGAATCATGTGGCTTCACACCGAGGATGCTCTGCAAATGCGCTGCCGCGGCATCCAACCGCCCCGCCGCGATGTCCAGCTCCGCCACCTGTTCCAGGGCAACCAGGTCGTCGGGATGCTTGAGGAGCCAGTTCGTCAGCGCGTCCTGCGCCGCACCGCCACGCCCGGCGCGCAACTGGGCACCGGCCAGGCGCGTGACCAACATGGTGGAAGGAGCCGCGGCCAGGGCATCCGCATAGGCCTTGGCCGCGTCGTCCGGACGGTTGGCCGCCAGGAACACGTCACCCCGGAGCGCCCGCGCCGCCGTGAAGTCGCGGTCCTGCGATTGCAACTGGTCCGCGGTCGCCAGCGCCGCGTCCACACCGGTCGCCTTCAGGTCGATCATCACGTAATCCAGCAGGAGCTGGTAATTGCGCGGTGTCGCCGCGATGCCGGCCTTTATCAGGTTGCGCGCATTGTCGTAATCGCCCGCATCCACCAGCAGGCCGACCAGCCGTCGTCGCACGGCGGTTTGCGCCGGATCCTGCTTGAGTATTTGGGCGTACGCATCCCGCGCCTGGTCCTTTTGGCCGAGCGCCATATGGGCTGACGCGTTCAGACTAAGGATCTGGTCGGTCGTCGCGGCCGCCCCTTTGGCCTGCGTCGCGAGATCGAGCGCCTTCTGCGCATTGCCCGAGCGAATGTAGAGATCGCCCAGGCCGTCGGTGACCTTCACATCGTCCGGCGCTGCGGCATGCGCCGCCTCCATCAGCGTGATCGCGGCCGGCAGGCGATTGCTCTGGGCATAGTCCGAGGCGAGCATGGTCAATGCCGGCTCGGCGGCGGCATGCTGAGCGAGGATATCGGACAGTACCTTCTCCGCCGCGGCGCCCTGCCCCTGCATGGCCAGCACACGCGCCAGGTTGATCTGCGCCGGCAGGAAGTCCGGGTGCTCCTGCACGATGGCGGCGAAGGTTTTCTGCGCGCCGGGGGCATCCAGATTGGACAATTGCAGCAGTCCGCCCAGGTTGGCCACGACGGGCGTATCGCCCTCGGCGGCCTTGACCTTGGCCAATGCTTCAGCGGCCTTATTCGTGTCGCCGGTCGCCAGGGCGGCGAAAAACAGCGCTTCACCGACCGCCGGCACCTTGGGCGCGAGTTCCAGCGTATGCTCAAGGTCGTCCATCGCCTCACCCGGCTGGCCCATTCCCATCCGTACGGTGGCCAGACGGGTCTGCACGCCGACGTCGGTGGGCGCCAAGGCCTGGGCCTGCTGGAACGCCTTGACCGCGTCATCGGCGCGGCCGGTCGAGGCATAGGCGCGGCCAAGCAGATCGTAGGTCTCGGCATCCGCCTTGCCCGATTCGGCGATCTTGCCCAGCGCGTCGATCACCCGATCGGGGCGACGCTTGGCGAATGCGATGCGGGCAACGACTTTGTACGCGGTAAGATCGTTCGGCGCCCGCGCCAGATAACGCTGCGCCGCATCTTCGGCCTGCTCGAGCTGGCCCATCTGCTCTTTGACCACCGCCAGCAGAAGATAGGCACGCGGGATGCGGGGAATATAGGCGGCGATCCGACTCAGATCGGCGTCGGCCGCCTTGAAGTCCTTCGCCTGGGTGGCCATCACCGCTTGCAGATAGATCGCCTGCACATTGCCAGGCGTCGCCTTCAGCACCACGCCGATGTCCTGCTTCGCCGGATCGGGCTTGTTCAGCGCGATCTCCAGACTGGCGCGGTCGAGCCGTGCCTGCACGACGCTCGGCTGGTCTTTGACCAGATCGTCGAGCACCGCCACGGCGCCGTTCAGATCGCCTTTGGCGCGCAGGAGTTGCGCCTTTGCCAGCAGCGCCTCGGCCGATTTCGGCTGTACCGAAACCGCATGGTCGATCTTCGCCTGCGCGCCGTCCACGTCGCCACGCGCCTGCAACAACCGCGCTTCGGCCAGCAGCGGCTCGACCGCGTTCGGCGCCCGCTGCTCGGCGTCGTTGAATGCCTTCTGTGCCGCGTCCGGCTGCTTCAGGCCGACTTCCGCGTAGCCGCGGAACACCAGCATGGTGGCGTCGAGGTCGGCGTCCTTGCCGGCGGGCTGCAGCCGCTTCAGCACATCGTCGAACTTGTTCTGTGCCAGCAACACCTGGCCGAGCAGGCGGGTGGTAAGTTGCGCGTCATAGCCCCGGTCGATGGCCGCGCCGACCTCGCGTTCGGCGGCAACCGGATCGCCGAGTTCGAACGACACGCGACCCAGCCAGTAATGCGCCTCGGCGTTCTGCGGATCGGCGCGGACCGCGTTGCGCAGGTCGATTTCGGCTTCCCGGATGTCGCCCTTCTTGAGCGCGTCGCGCGCATTGGAGAGATAGTCGGCATGGGCTGCCAACGGCCAGACGCCGATCCAGGCACCCACCAGCAGCCAACCAAGAGACCGGTTCCGCATGACCCTCAACCTCAATCGCTATCCAACGCGTCGTCGGCTTCGGCCGGTCGGGAGGCCCGGGCCGGCCCTGAAGCGGCTACCATTTCCTCGGTCGCATCGCTGACTTTGCCGAGGTCGACTTCTATAGCGTGCGCCTGCATGAGGCTATAGAGCGTGGGCCGGCTGATACCGAGCAGCCGCGCGGCGACGGACAGCGTATTGTTGCTGCGCGCAAGCGCGGCCTGGATGACTTCCCGCTCGGCGCGCAGCCGCGCCGCGCGCAGGTCGAGGTCTGGCAACAGGTCACCGGTTTGTGCCAGTTCCAGGTCGGCGGCGTCGATCAGGCGCCGGTCCGCCATCACCACCGCGCGCTTCAGCCGGTTCTCCAGCTCCCGCACATTGCCCGGCCAGTCATGCGCCGACAGCGCCACCGTGGCGGCCTCGGTGAAGCCGCGAATGTTGCGGCCGAATTCCTGGTTGAAGCGGTTCAGGAAGAAGCTGGCCAGCAGCACCGCATCGCCGCCGCGCTCGCGCAGCGGCGGGATGCGCACGGTCACCGCATTCATGCGATAGAACAGGTCGCTGCGGAAGGCGCCTTCCTTGACGCGCTCTTCGAGCTGCTGGTTGGTCGCGGAGACGATCCGCACATCGACCTGGATCTTCTGCCGGCCGCCGATGCGCTCGACGATCTGGTCCTGCAGG
>JBEKNT010000434.1:0-5694 GCA_049522565.1 Acetobacteraceae bacterium | reverse complement strand
CCGGTGCACGGAACGCGGGAGATTGCTTCGCTGCGCTCGCAATGACGGGCTGCAGGTGGTGTCGCGCAATGACAGGCCGTCCGCAATCACCGGCCGATTCGATTGTTCCCGGCCGGTTCCTAAACGGAGAGTCAATCTTCAACGCGGCCGCTACAGCCCAAGCTCCCAGTCCTCGCCGACGCATGGCGGCCCGAAGTCGCTGTGCGGCTTGCTCGCCACCAACCGAAAGCCGGCCGCCTGGTAGATCCCGCGCGCCGCCAGCAGCACGTCGTTGGTCCACAGCGTGATCCGCCGGTAGCCGGCGGCGCGGGCGAACGCGATGCACGCCGCCACCAGCTGCTTGCCGACGCCCAGCCCGCGCGCCGCCGGCTCGACCAGCAGCAGCCGTAGCCTGGCGAGGTCGTCGTCCACCCGCACCAGGAACACCGACCCCAGGTTCACGCCGTCGCGGTCGGCGATCCAGCACCGCTCGCGCGCCGGGTCATGGCTGGCGAGGAAGGCCCCGGCCACCCGCGCCACCAGGGCTTCGAACCGGGCATCGAACCCATATTCCCGGGCGTAGAGCGCGCCGTGCCGCGCCACCACCCAGCCGATATCGCCCGGTTGCGGGTCACGCAGCCGCCACGGCGCGGCCGGCACGGCGCCCAGCAACGCCTCGATCCGCGCCATCGCCCCCACCACCTCCGCCTGGGCCTGTTCGGGCAGCGTGGCGAGCAAGGCGCCGACTTCCTCGCGCGACCGCGCGTCCAGCGGGGCGAAGGCAGCGTGCCCGGCATCGGTCAGTGCCAGCACGCTCTGCCGCCGGTCGGCCTCGGAAATCGACCGCTCCAGCAGGCGTTCCTGCTCGAAGCGTTGCAGGATGCGGCTGAGGTAGCCGGCGTCCAGCCCCAACTCGCGGCCGAGCGCGCTGGCGGTGGCGCCCTGGCGATTGGCCAGTTCGAACAGCACGCGCGCCTCGGTCAGGGAGAACCGGCTCTCCAGCAGGCCTTCCTGCAAGGCGCCGATGACGGTCGTGTAGAAGCGGCTGAACCGGCGGATGGCGGCAATGCGGGACTCGAGCGTGGGGCAAGGGGCGAGGTCAACCATGGCCGGAGCGTGAGCCAGACAGGTTGACGGAGTCAAGTATCTCCCTGTCAGTCCCGTTCGCGTGAACGGTGCAGGTCTCGGTCGGGGTCTCAATGGCTTGTGAAACGCCGGTCGCTGGATGCACCCCAGTCGCGCCCCAATTGATCGGAACCCTGTTGTGCAGCCGAACCAAATCACGCGTTTGGCACTGCCTGGCTGTTTCTGGTGAGTGATCCGAAAGGAGATGAACCATGTCTGTCCGGACCCTGACACAACTTGCCGTGCCGGCGCTGGTCGCCCTGGCCGTGGGGGGCGCAGTCGTGCCGGCCTCCGCGCAAACCTCGACCGTGATCATCGCGCCCACCGCGCCGCCGCCGCCGCGGGTGGAAACCATTCCGCCGCCGCCCAGCCAGCAACCGCAGATGATGACCTGGGAGGCCGGCCATTGGGCCTGGAACGGCACCACCTGGGACTGGACCGAGGGCCACTACGTGCAGCGCCCGCAGCCGACCGCGGTATGGGAGCCCGGCCATTGGGCGCAGGAATCCACCGGCGGCTATATCTGGGTCGGTGGCCATTGGCGGAGCTGAGCAGGAGAGCATGATGATCCGCTCGCATAGCGCCTGGCTGGTATTGCCGGGGCTGTTGACGCTTGCCGCCTGTGGCGGCTCGCCGCCGCCGCAAACCACCCAGGTGATCGTGCAGCCGCCACCGCAGGTGCAGATCGCACCCACGGTGGCGCCCATGCCGCCCCCGCCGCCGCATGCCGAGTTGGTGCCGCCACCGCCACCAAGCGGCGGGCCCGAGGTCTGGCAGCCCGGGCATTGGAACTACACCGGGATGGTCGGGAATCCCTGGGTCTGGGTCGGCGGCCAATACGTGGCCGCCCCGTCCGGCGCGGCCACCTGGGTTCCTGGCCGATGGGCGCAGCAACCCAGCGGCGGCTGGGTCTGGCTGGAGGGTCACTGGGCTTGAGTCCACCTCTCCCGCGCTGCGCGTGGGAGAGGTCGAGACGCGTGACCGGCGAGGGTGAGGGGCGTGACGCGCGGGCGGTCCGTGCGGTTCGCCCCTCACCCTTGTGCGCCGTCGCGCTTACGAGCTTTCCCGCCGCAGGCGGGAGAGATGTCCGTTGGCGTCAGTCCAGCGCGAAGACGAAGCGCAGCGGCACCTCGTCCGGCACCGGCTGGCCGTCCTTCACCGAAGGCAGGAAGTGCCAGGTCAGCACGGCATCGCGCGCGGCACGGTCGAGCGCGGCAAATCCCGAGCTTTGGACCACGTCCACGCCGCTGACCAACCCCTCCGGCGACACATGGATCAGCAGCACCACTGCGCCCTGCTCACCCCGAAAAACCGCCTCGTTCGGATAGCTCGGCTTGCGGTTGTGGAACTTCACGTCCGGGCTCGCGGGCACCATCAGGTCACCGGTGACCAGCGCGTTGGTGTCGCTCTCCGCCGCAGCGAAATCGAAGGTCAGCTTGTTGTCCGCCGCCCTGGGGGCTGGCGGCGCGGGCGGCGGTGGCGCCGCGGCCGGCGGCGGCGCGTCCTCGGTCGTGCTCGCAGCGGCGGGAGGTGCCTGCGGCGTGGCCGCGGCGGTCTGGGGAGACTCCGGCGCCGGCGGCTTCTCTGGCTGCGGCGCCGCGGCGGGCGGCGTCTCCCCGCCGGGCGGCGACATCACAAGCTGCACCGTCGCCGGATCATTCTCCGGCACCAGGACGACCGGTGCGGACCGCTGCATCCAGAGCACCGCCGCCCCGATCAGCGCGACGTGCAAGCCCAGCGACACCAATGCCGCAGGGCCCATGCGGCGCCGCCACCGGACCCGGCGCCGCGCCGGCGCCGCCACGGCAGGTCGCTCAAGGCCGAGTGACGCGGTCATCGGGCGGCAGCAAACGGGGTTCGGAATCGAGGCCGAAGGGCAGACCGAACGCCGCGGCAGCGGCGGGCAGGGCGTCGCGCACCGGCAGGTCCGCGGTCATGCGGCCGGATTGCAGGACGACCACGCGGTGGGCGAAGCGGATCGCCAGGTCGATGGCATGCTGCACCACCACCACGGCGCGGCCGGCCTCGGCGGTGTCACGCAGCAGGCGCATGACGCTGTGGGCGGCAGCGGGGTCCAGGTCGGCGGTCGGTTCGTCCAGCAGGAACACGTCGGGCTCCGTGGCAAAGGCGCGGGCCAGCATGGCGCGGCGGGCCTCACCGCCGGAAATGCGGTCCACCCGCCGATCGCGCAATGCCAGGATACCGCAGCTCTGCAACGCATGTGTTACCGGGGCCTGCGCCGAATCATGGTGCGGGATGCGGCCCAGCGCCGCCACCTGCGCGACCGTCAGCCCCCAGGCGCAGCGCGCGCCCTGCGGCAGGTAGGCCACGCGACGCGGATCACGCGGCGGTGTGCCGGGCAGCAGACCGGCCAGTGCACGCAGCAGCGTGGACTTGCCGGCGCCGTTCGGGCCGCAGACGGCGACCAGTTCGCCGGGGCGGATAGTCAGGTCGATGTCGTGCAGGACCGGGCGGTCGCGCAGCGAGATGGTGGGGGAGGCGAGGGAAACCTCTCCCGCGCTGCGCGCGGCAGAGGCATGCCCCCCAGCGCTCGAGCCAGGGGGCGAGACACGATCGGGGCGACGGTTGTCGGGTCGGCACGCAGCACTCTCGGGCGGCGAGGCGACCAGGGGCAGCGGGGCGCCCCGATCGCCCTCACTCTCGCCGCTGTCGGGTCTTGACCTCTCCGGTTTCACGGGAGAGGTGCTTTTCGGGCGATCGCGATCACGAACGGCGCGCCAAGCAGGGCGGTCAGCACGCCCACCGGCAGCGGTTGCGACACGGGCAGCACCAGCGGTGCCAGCCGCACCAGCAGGTCCGCCGCCAGCAGCAGTGCGGCGCCGGCAAGGAAGGACGCGGGCAGCAACGCCGCAGGCCGCTCGCCGAGCGACGGGCGCAGCAGGTGTGGCACCACGAGGCCGACGAAACCGATGCCACCCGCCACCGCCGCACCGGCGCCGGCCGCGAGTGCCGTTCCCGCCGCAGCGAGCCGCAGCGTGCGCCCGACCGGAACCCCCAGGCTGGCGGCGGTTTCCTCGCCGAGGCTGAGCGCGTCCAACCCGGGGCCCAGCCGCAGCAGGATTGCCGTCCCCAGCAGGATCGGCGGCGCTGCCAACGCCACGTGCAGGAGCGACCGGTCGGTCAGTCCGCCCAGCAACCAGAAGGTGATCTCCGCCAGGGCGAAGGGGTTCGGCGCCAGGCTCAGCGCCAAGGCCAGCAGCGATGCCGCCAGCGCCGATACCGCGACCCCGGCAAGGATCAGCGATGGTCCGGAGGGCGCTCGCCCGGCAAAAGCCAGCAGGCAGAAGGCGCCGACCGCGGCGCCCGCCAAGCCGCCGAGCGGCAGTGCCGGCGCGAACTGCGCCGCCAGGCCCCAATAGAACACCACCGCCGCACCCAGTCCGGCCGTGCCGGTTATGCCGAGCAATCCGGGATCGGCCAGGGGATTGCACAACGCGCCTTGCAGCACTGCACCGGACAGGCCGAGGCCGCCGCCGACCAGCGCCGCCAGCAGCGTCCGAGGCAGACGAATCTGCGACAGGATCAGCCGGTCCGGCAGCGCCAGGGTCCCGTCGCCGACCAGCAGAGACGCGAGCAGCAGGCCGGCAAGCAGGAGCGTCAAGGTGGCAAGAGTCCGGGGTGTCGAGAGCGTCGGGAGGATCGGCGGAGCCGGAAGAGTTGGAGAACCGGGGAGAATTGGGCGCGTGGGGGCAATACGGGGAGAACCGTTCCCCTCCAGATCTGTTCCCCTCATCGCGCCAACATGGCGACCGCCTGAGCAGTGAACGGGCCGGCACAGATGGTGAGCGGCGGCGGCAGTGCTCGCCTCGGGATCGCAGCGACCGCGGGGCTGTCGAGCAAATCCGTGGCGAGCGACGGATAGCCCGGCGACAGCGGCACCACCAGCAGGTCGGGCGGGTGGCGCAACAGCGCCTCCAACCCCATCCGGCTTCCGTCGGCGGCGTTGGCGAGACCGGCGGCACGCAGCACCGCGTCCATCAGCGAGCCTGGACCCGCGGTATAGCCGCGTGGTTCCCAGGCGATGGCCGTGATCCGGTGCGCGGGTGGCCGCACCAAACGCAAGGTTGCATCCATCGCCGCGATCAGCACAGCCCCGCGTTCCGGTACGCCCAGCCGTTCGGCAAGCCGCGTCGTCTGCGCGCGAATCGCCGCAAAATCCTGCGGCAGGTCGAGCCGCCATACCGGCACTCCCTCCTGCGCCAGCAGCGCCACGGTGGTCTGCGCGCCGAAGCCTCCGGCCAGGACCAGGTCGGGGTGCAACCGCAGCACTGCCTCGGCGGAACCCCGAACCACCGGCAAAGCGGTGGCCCGCGTGGCAACGAACGACAGGGTAGGGTCGCGCGCCAGGGGCGACAGCGCGGCCACCTGCTCCGGTGCCAGCAGCACCAGCATCTGGTCGCTGCACAGGTTAAGCGAAACCACGCGCTTCGCCCCCCAGCCAGGGGCTGCCAGCAGTGCAACGCCGGCGATGGCGGCTATGGCAGCCCGGAATCGGCGCCTGTCACGGCCGACGCCTCTGTCGCCATACCGGGCGACCGTGGCAGAATCCTCCCCCTCCCCTCGTGGGAG
>JBEKNT010000433.1:0-5716 GCA_049522565.1 Acetobacteraceae bacterium | reverse complement strand
AGTGTCCGGCCGCCGGCACCACGCGCCGGTCGTAGCGTGCGGTGAAGTGGCGTGCGTGGCCGGCCGAGCCGCCCACCGGGCCGACGCCGTCCGCCTCGCCGTGCAGCACGATGCTCGGCACGGCGATCGGCGGTCGCGCCGCCAATGACTGCTCCAGTGCGTCGCACGCCGGATCGCCGGGCGCGTTGCCATAACGGTGGCGGTACGATTGGATCGTCACATCGACGAAATCCGGATTGTCGAAGCTCGCCGCCGTCGCATCGAACGTCGCATCGTCGAAGCGCCAGTTGGGCGACCACAGTCGCCACAGCAGACGGGCGACGTCGCGCCGGTTCTGCGTCAGGCCGGCGCGGCCGCGTTCGGTGTGGAAATACCATTGGTACCAGTAGCGAAGTTCCTGCGCCGCCGAGGCGGGCCGGCCGGCGGCCGCGATGTCCTGGATCGCGTAGCCGTTGATCGTGACCAGCGCGCGCACCCGTTCCGGCCACAGCGCGGCGACGACGCACGCGGCGCGGCCACCCCAGTCGTAGCCGCAGAGCACTGCCTGGCCGATGCCCAGCGCATCCATGAAGTCGCGTACATCGGCACCGAGCGCGGCCTGCTGACCGGAACGCGGCGTCGCCGCGTCGAGAAACCGCGTCGGGCCGTAGCCGCGCAGCCACGGCACCAGCACGCGGCAACCCACCGCCGCCAGCGCCGGCGCAACGCCGTCCCAGTCATGCACATCGGACGGCCAGCCATGCAGCAGAACGACCGGCACGCCGTCGGCGGGACCGCTCTCCAGGTAGCCAATCTCCAGTAGCGGGGTGCGGATTGTCTTGTGCATGAGGTTCAATAGGCCAGGAAGCCACCATCCACCGGCAGTGTCACGCCGGTGATGTAGCGCGCCAGATCGGACGCCAGGAACACCGCCGGGCCGGCAATATCGCCCGGCTCGCCGATCCGGCCCAGCGGGATGCGATGCTGAAAGTTGGCCATATACTCGGGGTTTTCCCGCGCCCGTGCGTTCAGCGGCGTGGCGATCAGTCCGGGGCCGATGGCATTCACCCGGATGCCGAGCGGTGACAGTTCGATCGCCAGCGCCTTGGTCAGCGCCCGCACGCCGCCCTTCGATGCGGTGTACGCAGCAGAATTCGGCAGCGCTACGAATGACTGGATCGAGCCGATGTTGATCACGCTGCCCCTGGTCGCCGTCAGATGGTCGAGAAACGCCGTGGTCACGTTGTACGGGCCGTCGAGATTCACCGCCAGCGTCGCATCCCAGTGCGCGCGCGCGTCACCGTCGCCCACCTTGCCGCGGCGGATGATGCCGGCGTTGTTCACCAGCACCGAAACCGGCCCGATCTGCCGACGGATCGCCGCGGCGAGCGCATCGCAGACGGTGCGATCCGTTACGTCCAGCGTGTAGGCCTCGGCATGCTCGCCGATCGACGTGGCGACGCGCTGGGCCGCCTCCCCATTGATGTCGGCGATCAGCAAGCGGGCACCGGCTGCCGCCATGGCACGCGCGATCGCCTCGCCGATACCCGAGCCGGCGCCGGTGACCAGCGCCAGCCTTCCCTCGAGCAATCCGGCCATATTCCCCCCTTGCACCAGCGGATCACGCCATGATGTCGTGCGACACCGGTGGCGCGCCGGCATAGCCGGTCGCCTGGTCGGCGATGGCGAACGTCTCGAAATAGCTGATCCGCGGCTCGCAGCCGTAGCGCCGGCGAATGCCGTCCAGCCACGCGCCGCTATAGAACGCCTTTGCCGACGCCAGGTCCTCCCAGATGTAGGAACCGCCGGCCACGTTGCTGGTCACGTCGTGGATGAACTGCTTGCGGATGAAGCCCGGCACACCGAGAAAGTCCGGCGCGATCTTGAGGAAATGCCGCCGGCATGCCTCGCGGTCGATCTCCGGCGGCAGGTCGTACAAGACGATGGCGGTGATCATGGTCAGCGAATCACGTTGTTGGTGACCGCCCCGCCGGTCGCGGTGCGGCCGCCATCGACGACGTAGTGTGCGCCGGTGACGTTGCCGGCCAGGTCGGAACACAGGAACAGCACGACATTCGCGACCTCCTCTGCCGTGCCGTAGCGGCCGATCGGGATGTTGGACTGGTAGCGGGCGCCGACGCTGGCGGGATCGTTCGGGTTCAGCATCGCTTCCAGCGAGTGGATCATCCGCGTATCGATCGGCCCCGGGCACACGGCGTTCACCCGCACGCCGGCCCGCGCCACTTCGCCCGCCGCGGTCTTGGTCAGCCCGATCACCGCGTGCTTCGACGCGACATAGGCCGGCATCCCCGGCGAGGCCACCAGCCCGGCCACCGACGCGGTATTCACAACCGCGCCGCGGCCCTGCTTGAGCATGACCGGCAAAACGTGGCGCAGCCCGAGGAACACGCCCTTGACGTTCACCGCGATGACGCGGTCGAACATCTCTTCGTCGTATTCGGCGGTGGGGGCGACGCTGCCCTCGATGCCGGCATTGTTATAGAAGCAGTCGATCGCGCCGTAGGCGTCGATCGTCGCCTTCACATAGGCCTGCACGTCGGCGGATTTCGTCACGTCGGCGGCGACGAAACGCGCCTCGCCGCCCTGCTGGCGGATGATGCCGGCGGAGGCTTCGCCCGCCGCCTGGTCGCGGTCCACCACGACAACCTTGGCGCCGCGACTGGCAAAGCCGAGCGCCGCGGCGCGACCGATGCCGTTGCCGGCGCCGGTGATCAACGCCACCTTGCCGCTGAATTCCATCATGTTCCCTCTCCTTGGCGCGCGGTTTGGCGGCAGCCTAACCCGCCAACGCGCCGCAACGCGAATCATGCCCGCGATCCCGGACCTAGCCGCCAACCCGAAATCGGCCTAATCCGGGCACCGCGAGATCGGAGGGACGCACCATGCGCGAGATCGGCCATTTCATCGGTGGCAAGCACGTCGCCGGCACCAGCGGCAATTTTGGGCCCGTGTTCAATCCGGCCTCCGGCGAGCAATCCGCCCGCGTGGCGCTGGCCGGCGCCGGCGAGGTGAACAAGGCCGTCGCCGCCGCCGCCGCGGCGTGGCCGGCCTGGGCCAACACGCCGCCCCTGCGCCGCGCCCGCGTGATGTTCAAGCTCAAGGAATTGCTCGATCGCGACCGCCGCGAATTCGCCGCCATCATCACCGAACAGCACGGCAAGGTGCTGTCCGACGCCGACGGCGAGGTGCAGCGCGGCCTGGAAGTGGTGGAGTTCGCCTGCGGCATTCCCCACCTGCTGAAGGGCGAGTTCACCGACATGGTCGGCACCGGCATCGACGCCTGGTCGATCCGTCAGCCGCTCGGCGTGGTCGCCGGCATCACGCCGTTCAATTTTCCCCTGATGGTGCCGCTGTGGATGGTGCCGGTGGCGCTGGCCTGCGGCAACTGCTTCATCCTGAAGCCGTCGGAGAAGGACCCCTCCGCCGCGCTGAAACTCGCGGAATTGCTCACCGAGGCCGGCATCCCCGAGGGCGTGTTCGGCGTGGTGCAGGGCGCGCGCGAGGCGGTGGAAACCATCCTGGCGCATCCCGACATCGCCGCGATCAGCTTCGTCGGTTCGACCGCGATCGCCGAAACGATTTATCGCGGCGGCACAGCGCACGGCAAGCGCGTGCAGGCCCTGGGCGGCGCGAAGAACCACCTGGTGGTGATGCCGGACGCCGACCTGGACGACGCGGTCGATGCGTTGATGGGCTCGGCCTACGGCGCGGCCGGCGAGCGCTGCATGGCGGTGTCGGTCGCCGTGGCGGTCGGCTCGGCCGGCGACAAGCTGATGGCGAAACTTGAACCGCGCGTGCGGGCGTTGAAGATCGGTCCGGGCACCGATCCCGACGCCGAGATGGGCCCGCTGGTGACGAAAGAGCATCGCGAGAAGGTGAAGGGCTACGTCGATCTCGGCGTGCAGGAGGGCGCCAAGCTGGTGGTGGATGGCCGCGACCTGAAGCTGCAAGGCTACGAGAACGGCTTCTTCTTCGGCGGTTGCCTGTTCGACGACGTGACCACCGACATGCGCATCTACCGCGAGGAGATCTTCGGCCCCGTGCTGGGTGTGGTGCGCACGCCGGACCTGGCCGGCGCCACGCGGATGATCAACGCGCACGAGTACGGCAACGGCGTCGCGATCTTCACCGCCGATGGCGGCGCGGCACGCGACTTCGCCAACGCGATCCAGATCGGCATGGTGGGGGTGAACGTGCCGATCCCGGTGCCGATGGCGTTCCATTCGTTCGGCGGCTGGAAGCACTCGCTGTTCGGCGACCACCACATCTACGGGCCGGAGGGGGTGCGGTTCTACACCCGCTACAAGGCGATCACGCAGCGCTGGCCGGGTGGTGCGCGGCGCGGCGCGGAGTACGTGATGCCGACGCTGGGGAGGTAGCGCTGGATTCCGGACCTGCGCGGGAATAACGCCACGCAACGACGCAACGGCCCTGCTGCCGCGGCATGGCGGCGCGACGGCCCTGATCACCCGGTCATGGCGGCGCGACGGCCTTGCCTGCCGCGGCATGGCGGCGCGATGGCCCGCCATCCACGACTTTGCTGTCGCCTGCAGCACAGTCACGGATCGCCCACCTTCGCGGGCCATAGCGGAACGGGAGATCCGCAGTTCGCTCGAGCGAAATCGGATCGCCCGGGTGATCGTCTGCATTGCCGACGGCCACATGATCCTATTATACGGCTGCATCAAGAAAACGCAGCGGACCTCGATATCGCCCGCGATCGGCAGAACGAGGTTGGACGGTGAGCAAGAACCCCCATATCGGTTCCGCCTTCAGCGACTTCCTGAAGGAAGCAGGGCTTTATGAAGAGGTGACCGCGCACGCCATCAAGCGGGTGCTGGCGTGGCAGATCGAGCAAGCCATGAAAGCGCAAGGACTGACCAAGGTCGAAATGGCAAAGCGCTTGCAGACCAGCCGCGCTCAACTCGATCGGCTGCTCGATCCGAACAACGACAAGGTTCAACTCGACACGATCCAACGCGCGGCGGCAGCGGTGGGGCGTAACCTGCTGTTGGAGCTGGCGTGATGGCAGGACGTGCAGCGCTCACCGTTGCCCCGGCCGCGCGGCCAACGGAAGGCTCTCGAACAACGTCGGTGCCTCGCCCACCCGCGCGCCTTCGATGTTGAGCAAGCGCAGCTTCGTGGTGACGCCGCCGGCGGCCGAGAACCCACCGACCTTGCCGCCGGCCGCCAATACGCGATGGCACGGCACGATGATCGGAAACGGATTTTTTCCCATGGCGTCGCCGACCTCGCGCGCCGCGGCGCGGTCGCCTAGCCGGGCGGCGATATCGCCATAGGCGAGCGTGGCACCCGGTTGGATGTCGCGCGCCAGCGCGTAGATGCGCTGGTGCAACGGCGAGACGCCCTGCATGTCGAGCACGACGTGCGACAGATCGCGTGCCTCGCCCCGCAGCAGGCGCCCGATGTCGTCGATCGCGTGCCGGACCGCGGGCGGCGGTGGCGCCTCGCACGCATCGGGATACCGCCGCATCAGGCGGTCTCGCGTCGCCTTGTCATGGCGTTCCGGCAATTGCACGCCAACGATGCCGTGCGCACCCCAGGCGATGCCACAGCAGCCGATCGCCGTTTCGAACAGTGCGTAACCTTGTGTCGCCATCATGGGGGCATCCTGGTGCAGTGACTCTGACGGATCGACCCCGCTGATCGCCCCCCCGTGTGTCATGGCCGGCGATGGCCGGCCACCCACGACTTT